>NZ_JASPJJ010000059.1:0-574 GCF_030232825.1 Corynebacterium sp. MSK044 | reverse complement strand
TGACCCATTTCGGTACTTGGCCTGCTGGTATAGCACTGCGGTAGGTTCGCTCTTTAAGCCAATCGGCAAAGGTAATGCGGGTGTGGTGGACTGCAGCTGTAAACCGCGCAGCATCGTCGGGATTGCGTACTTGGACAAGCATGTAGCCCAGTTTCCGGATTGCTTTATGCGCTGGGTGAATCGGGTTGCGGCTGATATCAGCGAAGGTGTTGCGCTGGACGTGAACTAGGCAGCGCTGGATGGCAACGTCGGGCCATTTAATGCGCAGTGCCTTGAGTGCTCCGCCTGCCCCGTCGGTGGTGACGATGAGTGGTTGCGCGATTTTGTCGAGCAGTTTCAGGTACTCGTATGAGCTTTCACGCAGGCACCAGTGCCAGGCGATGACGTGTGTTTCGGTGCAGGCTACCAGCAGGCATTTCTTGTGGAAGTAGGTGCCGTCGATAAAGACCTGGTCGTAAACACGATAGGGGTCAGTAGACGTGGGCACGGTGATAAACCACAGCAGCTTGAACCACCGGGTCAAAGTCCGCCTTGTTACCCCAAGGCGTTTGGCTAAATGGTCTGCGGATTCGCC
>NZ_JASPJJ010000058.1:0-593 GCF_030232825.1 Corynebacterium sp. MSK044 | reverse complement strand
GGCTTAAGGGTCAAAAAGTGTGTCTGGATTGGCTGATTTCCAGTAGGTGACCTGCATTAACGTTGAAAGTATATGCTCTGCAGGCGTATATCTGGTCCATCGTCGCTCAATCCACGGTGTGGCTGTCGCAATGTGCTAAGCAGCGGTGGTTCGGTTACCCAATGCCAAAGAACCGACCACGCTGCCACTGCGGCGGCGAGATGAAACGTAACGGGACCACCAGCAAGGGAACGGTCCGATGGCGGTGTAAGGTCTGCGGCGCATCTAGCGTCAAACGCCGAAGCGATGTCACTAACGCTGCAGTGTTCGCCCAGTTCATCGATCACTGCACCACGACAACGTCACTAGAAGCAGTAGCAAAGCGCCACGGCGTCAGTCATGCCACGATGAAACGCCGATTTAGCTGGTGCTGGCTAGTTGATGTCCCAGATCCCACCATCGGACATACAGGCCGGATCTACGACCAGATCTTCCTCGACGGCACCTACACCGCAGGCGGCTGTTTGATCGTGGCAGCAACACTTGATCATGTCATCGCCTGGCACTGGTGCAAACATGAAACCATCCGTGACTACGAGCGCCTCCTCGAACGC
>NZ_JASPJJ010000057.1:0-764 GCF_030232825.1 Corynebacterium sp. MSK044 | reverse complement strand
CGTGTCGTGGGGTTAGATTTGGCCTTTTTGGATGCCGATTGAGTGGGTGTACTCGGTGTCGATACCGTTGTCGTAGAGGGCTGGTCGTCCTGTTTCGTGGTCGGCTTGGTTCTCGTTGTGGGTCAGGGGTGTAACTTTGGCGAGTTGGTCCTGGCCCCAATTGGACTGTCTGGCGATGTGTACTGGATCGTCAGGCAGTTCTGTTTTTAGGTAGAGCCACCAGTCCAGCATTCGGCGTTGGTGTTCTCCTTTTCTTCCGCGATGGGTTCTAGCTAGCAGTTTGAGTTGGGCGTTGATGCCGCCTTCGAGGCTGTTTGTGGTGGATTTGATGCCCTCGGGGTTGAGTACGTCTTTCGGTGGCGTGAGGTAGGTAAAAAGCAGGTCATTGCGCCATAGGTGGTTGAGGCTGTTGTAAGCGCTGCGCACTTTGGCGTGTGTCCATGCGTCTTTCCATTTGCCTGTTTTCGGGTCTTTGAGCACGGTCCTTTCGTCCATCCATGCCCGGTAGATGGTGGAGAATTCGTGTAGTTGGGAACCCCATGCGGCGGCGTCGTCCAGGTTGGTGATGCGGGTCAGTTTCAGCGCTAGTTGGTAGATGGTGCGGCCAGCGTCGGTGCGTGGTCGTGAGGTGGTGTAGCGGCGTACGACGCGTTGGGCATGCACGAGGCAGCGTTGGACTTTCGTTTCCGGCCAGCAGTTTTTGATCGCGGTTGCAGCTCCTTGTCCACCGTCGATGACGACGATGCGAGGGGCTGGGATGCGTT
>NZ_JASPJJ010000056.1:0-834 GCF_030232825.1 Corynebacterium sp. MSK044 | reverse complement strand
GCTTTTTGGACGGTTACGGCGGTGGAATAGCCGGATGGCTATTCCATTGCATAAGCGCAGAAAGATCGCAGATTTCGATCCCGTTCGTGACGGCAAGACGGTCACACAGTTTTGCAAAGAATTGGGGATCTCGCGACAGACGTACCACAACATCAAAAACCGGATAGCGCAGAAGGGCCGAGCAGGTATTGTGCCGGATTCGACTGCCCCGAAGAATCCGATTAAGAAATTTGACGAAGCCGACAAAAACGCAGTCATCCACGCCAGGCAACACTTGATGGAGCAGGGCTTGGATTATGGCCCTTGGTCGATCTACTACTTCTTGTTCGACTCTGTCGGTGCCGATCGGACCCGTCGCGTTCCACCATCGCCTTGTGGCTACAGGAGCTGGGGTTTGTCGATGCCAATGCCCGCAAACGGCCGCGGAGTTCCTATAAGCGCTTCGCCCGCGATTTCGTTGGTGAACTCTGGCAGATCGACGGACTGGTCTATCGCCTCTTCGACCAGGCTCACACGCTCATAACGATTTACCAGATCATCGATGATGCCAGCAGATTTGATGTCGGAACCACAGCATTCGCTCTACCAGAAAACGGTACTGATGCACGCGCTGCGCTGGCCGCAGCGTTCGCCGCCTACGGCAAACCCCAAGAAATCCTTTCTGACAATGGCGATGCGTTCGCCACCTACCACCGCGGTTTTCTCTCTGCTACTGAAACTTGGCTCGCCAGCCAAGGTGTACTTGCTATTGCTGGTTTCGCCCCGACAACCCAGGGAAAAGACGAGCGATCTCACCGTACGTTGACCCAGTTCCTCGATGCACGCCACCCAGTC
>NZ_JASPJJ010000055.1:0-867 GCF_030232825.1 Corynebacterium sp. MSK044 | reverse complement strand
GCAAGGGGTTTTCTTTCATAGTTGATGTTGGCGACACCGCAATCCGGTGGTGTCGCGTCAACATCTACTTGGAAGGAGCGGGTCCTTGTGGCCAACTTCAAACAGATCATCGCGATGTGCCTTGACGGTGCAAGCTATGCGCAGATCACACACGCATTGGGATGTTCACGACGAGAAGTATCCCGCGCAAAGAAAGTCATCGCTGATGAGGCACTAACGCCAGAGCGTTTCCGTCAACTCTCATCGGGATGGTTCGATGATCGATTCAGCGACGGCCGGAGTAAGCGGACGATGTCCTACGACCAGCCCGATTTTCAAGCCCTCGCTCGCAAGCTCCAAAGCAAAAAGCACGTGACCAGGCACAAGCTGTGGATGGACTACTTGTCACAGCCGTGTCCGACGGACAAGACAAAGTACCAGTACTCCCAGTTCTGCAGTGGGCTCAATGAATTTCTCCGTGCTCATGATCTTGTCGAAGTCGTCACCCATGAGCCGGGGCAAGAGCTTTACGTCGACTGGGCCGGTGACAAAGTGCCAGTGGTGGATCAGGCCAGTGGTGATACCGCATTCAAGGCGTCGCTGTTTGTCGCGGTATGCCCGTACTCAGGGCTGATGTACGTCACTGCTGCTGCAAATGAGAAGATGCCGGCTTGGATTGCATGCCACGTCAAAGCGTTGAACTATCTTGGCAAATTACCGGCGGTCATCGTGCCGGATAATGCCTCTACGGCGACCTACCGGCCGAGAAAGCATTCAGGCTACCGGATGGTCACTGACCGCTACGTAAGCGTTTGCCGACTATTACGGGGTCACGATTGTGCCGACTAGGCCCGGCAGGCCACGCGACAAAGCGGCAGTAGAACGTGC
>NZ_JASPJJ010000054.1:0-871 GCF_030232825.1 Corynebacterium sp. MSK044 | reverse complement strand
GTCTCGCAGTCAAGCTCCCTTGTGCACTTACACTCTAAACACCTGATTGCCAACCAGGCTGAGGGAACCTTTGGGCGCCTCCGTTACATTTTGGGAGGCAACCGCCCCAGTTAAACTACCCACCAGGCACTGTCCCCAACCCAGATCATGGGCCAAGGTTAAGACATTCACTACGGTCAGAGTGGTATTTCACTTGATGACTCCACACCCACTAGCGTGAGCGCTTCACAGTCTCCCACCTATGCTACACAAACCGCAGTAAACACCAATACCAAGCTATAGTGAAGGTCCCGGGGTCTTTTCGTCCTGCCGCGCGTAACGAGCATCTTTACTCGTAGTGCAATTTCACCGGGCCTGTGGTTGAGACAGCAGGGAAGTCGTTACGCCATTCGTGCAGGTCGGAACTTACCCGACAAGGAATTTCGCTACCTTAGGATGGTTATAGTTACCACCGCCGTTTACTGGGGCTTAAATTCTCCGCTTCGGACTTACGTCCTAACAGGTCCTCTTAACCTTCCAGCACCGGGCAGGCGTCAGTCCGTATACATCAACTTAACCGTCTTCGCACGGACCTGTGTTTTTGATAAACAGTCGCTTCCCTCTCTTCTCTGCGACCACAACCAGCTCACCAACGCAAGATTAGATCACCAGTTATGGCCCCCCTTCTCCCGAAGTTACGGGGGCAATTTGCCGAGTTCCTTAACCACAGTTCACCCGACCGCCTTAGTATTTTCTACCTGACTACCTGTGTCGGTTTCGGGTACGGGCCGTACACATACATCGCTAGAGGCTTTTCTCGACAGCACAGGATCACCACCATCACCCCTCAAGGGGCTACGCATCACGCCTGACATATACGCAGGCCGCATTT
>NZ_JASPJJ010000053.1:0-887 GCF_030232825.1 Corynebacterium sp. MSK044 | reverse complement strand
GCAGGCCGAATAAAGACGGCATCAGCTGCGTCGCTGGTAAGCGGGGCGCTTGGGCGTTGTTGGTTCTTCGTCGCGGGCTGTGTCCTTCGCCCTGGTGCAGCAGGGTGCTGCTGAGCGTGCGCAATGTCAGTCTGGATGCGCTTGATCACAGCCATAGTTGGAGCCAGCTTCTTTTCTAAGACCTGCTGGCACGCCGGCTCGAGGGTGGCTTTGCTGTGCTTTTTGCCCAGGTTGGCCAGCACGTTGCGAGCTTGAAGAAGTCCGCGGGGGACGGCGGCACTATTACGATCGAGGATCATCGCTATGACTGCGTGCGTTGCAGAACCGAACGACGAGGCCCAAGCCAAGAGTTCGTCGCGGGTGAGCGCCTTGTGGCCTTCGTCATCGCCGCTTGGCCCATGGTTGGGATCAGTGGAGTACCGGTATTTGAATCCGTGAAGGCGTGTGTGTTCAGCAACTAGTTGATCACCGTTGAAGATGCTCACCAGTTGCGGGGTGAGCCTGACCGTCACTGCCTCTCCTACCAGCTGAAATGGCACAGAGTAGTACTGGTAGTCACAGGTGATGTGCCAATTACGGTCGACTTTGCACCGCTTGTATGACACTTCCGTAAACGGTATCGGCGGCAGATCGCGCATCACTGGTGCTTCTTCTTGCTCAAAGCGCATGCGCCGTGTTGTGCCATCAGCCCGTGTCATTGCGCTGTTGATATCGGCAAGCCGGTCAGCGATTGCCTCATTGAGCTCATCGAGATTGTAGAAGACCTCGTCGCTGAAATACCCGAGTATTTTGGTGTAGGCGATTTTCACAGCACGTTCTACTGCCGCTTTGTCGCGTGGCCTGCCGGGCCTAGTCGGCACAATCGTGACCCCGTAATAGTCGGCAAA
>NZ_JASPJJ010000052.1:0-1010 GCF_030232825.1 Corynebacterium sp. MSK044 | reverse complement strand
CAACGATTGAACGGTCGAACAGGTCCATCACCGGTGACAGGTAGACCTTGCGGCCTGCGACCCTGAACTCGGTGACGTCGCTGACAAAGACGGCATTTGGCTTATCTGGGGTGAACTTGCGGTCAAGGGTGTTGTCGGCAATGTGACTGATCGTCCCGTTGTAGGAAACATATGGCCTGCGCTGGCGGACCTTGGCTCGAAACCCCATCTCACACATGAGTTTGTAGACGAGTTTGTGGTTGACCACCCACCCCTGGTTACGCAGGTCAAGAAGCACTCGTCGGTAGCCGTAGCGATGCTTGTTACGCTCGAAACTTTCCCGAATCGCATCTTTAAGCGCAGCGTGCTTATCCGGCTCGGTGAGTCGTTTCTGGTGGTAGAAGAACGTCGACCGTGCCATGCCTGCCGCAGCCAGGAGGTACTCCAAGCGGTGGTGTGACTTGAGGATGACAATCGCCTGGGCTTTTAGGCGCGTCCCTGGTTCCTCAAGTCCCGCAATTTTTTTAGATATGCGTTTTCCGCTTCCAACCGTGCGATCTGGCTCCGCAGCTTCTCTTCCTCCGAGAGCGGCTTCGGTGCGACCGAGCCTTTGGGCCTGCCCTTCGGCTTGGGTTTTAGCGCCTCATCGTCGCCTTTGCGCCACTTAGACACCCAGTCCTTGACGAGTTGGTCGGATGAAAGATTGAACTCTCGCGCAAGATCCATCGCTGTCTCACCCGCAAGGTGGCGTTGGACAACTTCCTTTTTGATTTCGAACGAATACTGCTGCTTAATCGGTTTCTCCACAAGACATAGCCTGCCATGCAGCTTAAACCGACGATAGAGCTTACGGACAGCGCATCCGGAGACACCAAGAGCATTGGCAGCAGCTCTATAGCCCATGCCTTGCTCAAATAGCTCAACCAACTGCTCGCGCTGATACTCACTCAGCGAACTACGTGCTCTCAATGAAAACTGCTCCCCACTAGTCGGTAACTGATTTCTCAGTCCAACTAATGGGGAGCAGTTCA
>NZ_JASPJJ010000051.1:0-1024 GCF_030232825.1 Corynebacterium sp. MSK044 | reverse complement strand
TGTTCAGACCACCGATTTAGTAACGCCATGGTGAGGATCGAGTAACGCCCGGGTGAGTATCCAGTAACACCCGGGCGTTTGGGGGTTGGGCGGGGTTAGTGGGTTAGGCGCATGTTGTCTCCTTCTAGTGTGATGATCTCCGCGCCGACGGCGAGCCGGTTGAGGATCGACTCAGCGATGACAGCGTCGGGGATGGACTTGCACCATTCGATGGGGGCGAACTGGGATGTCACGATGGTCGCTCCGCGGTTTTCTCGTTCCGCAATGATGGTCAACAATTGATGCGCGGTGGCTTCATTGATCGGGGTGGTGAGAAAATCATCGAGTACGAGCACATCGGTGTTGTGAATCGCTTCGAGGAACTTCACGCGCTCAGGATCCGAGTGATGCAGCACGGCGAGCTGGTTAGCCAGAGAGTCGGTGCGGAAGAACTTGGCGGAGTAATCCTTTCGGCAAGCTGCGTTGAGCAATGCTTGGGCGAGGTAGGTCTTGCCGACGGAGGATTTGCCCAGGATGACAACGTTTTTCGAATCCTGGCACCATTGGCATTGAGCAAGTCGGGCGATTTGCTCTTTGTTGATGTTGCGGCTGGGTGTGTAGATAATGTCTTCGACACAAGCATCGAGGTTTGGCGATCGGGATGCTTTGAGCAGTTTGTTGACTCGTCTTTCGCGCCTGGCCGCGACTTCTTTATCGAGCGCGTAGAGGATTTTGTCTGAGAAGCTCCACTGGTCGAATGCTTGATCCGCGGCAATGTCGATGACTGTGCGGCCAAAGGCAGTCATCCGTAGTTGCGTGAAGATATGCAGGACTGATTCGTCTAAGAATCGTGCGGTTGTTGATGCTGGTTGTGGCGCATCCATGGTTAGTTGTTTCCTTTCTTCGTCAGGTTTTCGATGCTGAACTGCTCCGCGCCGCCGAGGTACGCACCGCGCGTATCACGCGGGATAGGTGCTGCTGCAGTGTTGGTGGAGGTGGCAGCGGCATCTCGCGTGTTGGGGTGAGGCTGTGTGGTGGTGCGCCC
>NZ_JASPJJ010000050.1:0-1130 GCF_030232825.1 Corynebacterium sp. MSK044 | reverse complement strand
GCAGTGTTACTCGATACTCACCATCGCGTTACCCGATAGTCACCACGGTGTTACTAAATGCACGCGCGCAACAGTTGATCACACAGATCCCGCCGGTGAAGGCAGAGCTGGACCGCCTCAAGGAGCAGTTCCTCCCTTCCCAACAGCCCCAGAACCGGTAGATGTACTGACTAGAGAGGTTGATACAGGTTGTGTGATCCGTCGACGCAGCCAAGATCTTCGCATGGAAGGGGAAGCCCTCCATGAACTTTCGTCGCCCGACGTAGCTCGCTCGCGATGCTCAACATGTGGTCGTCTTATTGTTAATCGGCGGGAAGATTAGGTCGGGTGACCCGTTTAGCCTCATCAAGAACAGGCATCCACGCATTGACCTGATGACGCTCCAACTGCCGCTGAAATTTCCCGGCAATAAACGCAATGAACTCAACATCACGATCAGTATCAGCGGTTTCAGCAACCACATCCCAGTGACGCTGCCGCCCCTTCTTAATAAAAAGCGTCTGGAAATACTCCTTGACCATTTCACTGGTTGTACCAATACTGCGATGATCAGTCAGATACATCTCCAACATCCGATCAAGATACTTCTCCTTACTACCAGCAAGCCTTGACAAAGAAAAGAACAACTGTGTCCTCACACCAGCATGTGGCTCCAAGTAGTAACACCGCTCCAACTGATCAAACAAATAATAATGCTTAGCCTTAAGAAACTCATTAATCGCACAGACAAGCGAGTCTTTAGCGGTAGGGATCAGATCATCGCGTAAGAGCACCTTCTCAAGCCCGTACACATAGTGCTCTAAAAGCTCATCCGACATTGTCTCGTACCTATCAGGCACTGGGGTATGCAACCCCACCAACTCAGCAACCCGTGTTGCAGTATCACTCATAAAACAACCTTTCTATGACTTGGAAGGAAACAGCCACAACGACTTCGAATCCGATAACCGCACGGTAGTTTCAGCCGCCTAGAATTAAACCAATCCAACTTTCGGGGGCCAGTTCAGTATTACTAGGGCCATGAGTGATCATCCTGCTTTTGTGCACATACTCAGTCCGAACCAAGCATGCGGTGAGTGGGGTTAGTCGATGCTGATACCAGCAGATTCAACATCCGCGATCAACACACC
>NZ_JASPJJ010000004.1:9962-162468 GCF_030232825.1 Corynebacterium sp. MSK044 | reverse complement strand
AACCGCCTAACCACAACCCCAAACTTCATACCGAGCCGAAAGCACAAACCGCTACACCACTACACGGGACTTGACCCAAATCTCCAACCGCACATCCATCGTGGAGACCCAACGCGGACCTAAAGCACGTCCAAGCTCATGATTGCTGTTAGCGTTGCGGTCGATCACTAACGGCAAAACCCCATCAATGAACACGTCGGTTTGAAAATCAACCATATTGCCCGTTGCCATATCCACCGGCTCAAGACAAGCAAGTTGTCGGTCACCACGGCTACCGCGGTTACATATCTGCTGCGAAACTTCCTTCGAACCCCCCGAAGCTTTCTTGGCAGCACTTCGCGCTTCAGCTTTCACAGTAGACAAAGTTTTCGTGCCCGCACGTGAAGCCTTACTAAAGGCGCTGCCCACGGCAGTGCCTACCTTCGTACTCTTAGCTGCCTTAAATAATCCGCCCCAAGGCCCGGCGGTGGCTAGATCAAACGCAAATTCTCCCCAACTGACCACACCAGAGGCCGCGAGTAGACCTTTCAACGCCACTCCAAGGCCCAATACAATCGCACCGGCAATTGGGCAAACAAACAGTAAAATACCGCCAATAATTTGCAACGCATCAGAGATCAGACACAGCACATCACCGTTGTCTCGCACCCAATCGCTCAGTGCATTCCAGGCGGCTTTCCACGGCTTCGGGTTTTCTTCAAACGCTTTACGCTCTTGGGCCCTCATCACCGCAACCTGTGATGCAACATCACCCCCCCAACATATGGCGAATCCCCTGGGCGGTAGCGAGGTTTCCCTCCCACGTAGTAACAGCCGCCGCGTGCTGTGCCTGTGCCGCTACCAACGCCGCAGCCGCTGCTGACTTCGATGCCGGATCGGGTGCCGCAGCAACTGCTAGCTCGGCAGCATTGACCTGCTCTACGGCAACATTGACCGCAGTATGGTTTAATCGCGCAGTTGCCTCAAGCGAGGCCATTTCAGTTTTACGCTCACCCAATAGCGTTGCGTAGCGCGAAATCGCATCGGCAATACCAACATGCGCATCACCCGTGATCTGCAAATGCCGCGGGAAATCGGCAGTGACCAGTTCCCTGAACTTGTCCCCCTCAGAGCCAAGGAATCCCCCATCATTGATCGCCCTCATCAGAGAAGCAGCTTCAAGCGCGGCATCGCCAAAGGTACGCCACCGAAGCGCCGCAGCCATCAGAGTTGAAACACTACCGCCAATGTGGAAGTAATCCGGACGAAATGTAGCAAACGGCGGCAAAAACGGCACAGACATACCAAAACCCTTATTCTTCAAAATCTATGAGTATTTAGCCTGTGCAACACCAGTCGCTCAGCACCAAACCCTGTACACAACCCACCCCATGGATGTGGCAAATCCAAACCTTAGCGGATGCTAAGAAACTGGTAAGCTTTTAAACACTATCGCCCGCCACAATCACGCGAAAAGGGCAACACTCGCATTAGGCAAACGGGTCCTTTACCCACACAATAGTGCACGCTGATTGCCTGCCGTCACTATTACGCGTGAACTAAGACCGTCGCCATGGCGTAATCGCCGTCGTGACTCAAAGACACACTCGCAACTGGGATGCCCAATGCAGCTACGTCTCCGTGCAGCTCGATGGCGGGGCGCCCAAAAGCATCCTGCACCACTTCTATCTCTGCGAAGTTCAGTTCCGCCGGGTCGATGGCTGGTGGTGCGCCGAAAAATTTTTGTGACCACGCTTTGATATAGGCCTCTTTCGCAGCCCATCGCGCCGCAAGCGATGCTGCGCGGTCTGCTTTTGCTGCGCATGCGCGCCATTCACGATCCGTGAATACACGAGCAAATGTGGACCCTTCCTGATCAAGCTGTGAAGCAAAGGACGGGATGTGGACTATGTCTGCCCCTAGGAACATTCCTGTGTACATGCTTCCAAACCTAAACCTTCACTGCCTTCTCCCTGTGAATCTGGATGAATCTAGGGAGCGGGCTCTGGACTTTCAGCCACACATGCTTACGATGCCTATATGTCTGATAGTTTTGCAGGTAAAACTACTTTGCCTTTTTCTTCCCCACCCCTAACTACGTCGCAAAAGAATGAAGACTTATTACAGCGTCGCGCCGAAGCTGCGGAACCAGTAGGTGCCGGACCGCTCAACAAAGTACGTGCCGCAGGTCGACTTACTGCACGTGAGCGCTTGGACTACCTCTTAGATGAGGGGTCTTTTGTTGAAACTGACCAATTCGCACGCCACCGCACTCATGATTTTGGGATGCAGTCGAAGCGTCCTGTCACAGATGGCATCGTCACCGGCTCGGGCACGATAGACGGCCGCGAAGTATGCATCTTCTCCCAGGACGGCACGGTGTTCGGCGGCGCACTAGGTGAGGTGTACGGCGAGAAAATGACCAAGATTCAGCAACTCGCCGTCACAACTGGCCGTCCGCTCGTCGGTTTGTATGAGGGTGCAGGCGCGCGCATCCAAGATGGTGTTGTCTCTTTGGATTGGATCGCGCAGACGTTCCGCCACAACATTGAGGCATCCGGTGTGGTGCCACAGATCTCCGTCATCATGGGCGCATGTGCTGGCGGTAACGCCTACTCCCCTGCTTTGACCGATTTCGTGGTCATGGTGGATGAATCCTCGAGGATGTTTGTCACCGGTCCGGATGTGATCAAGACCGTTACAGGTGAGGAGATCACTCAGGAAGAACTCGGTGGCGCCTGGATCCATATGCAGCAGGCAGGCAACTGCCACTACGTTGCGGACAATGACAAGGACGCCCTGGACTGGGTAGCCGAGCTCTTGGAATACCTCCCGTCCAACAACCGCCAGCGGGCAGCTGCCCCGAAGCCGTTCGGCCTGACGCCTGGCAACCAGCCAGATGCAGATGAGGAGGCATGCGCCGAGCTCGATTCGCTCATCCCTAATTCCGCCAACTCACCGTATGACGTGCGTGAGGTCATCGCGTGCGTCGCGGATGACGGCGAGTACTTGGAAGTCATGGAACAGCGCGCCGAAAACGTGGTCACTGCTTTTGGCCGTGTTGAAGGCCAAGCGGTGGGCTTTGTAGCCAACCAGCCCATGGTGTTAGCAGGCTGCTTGGATATTGATTCCGCCGAGAAGGCCGCGCGTTTCATCCGAACCTGCGATAGCTTCAATATCCCCATTGTCATACTGGTGGATGTTCCGGGGTTCTTGCCCGGTTCTGCCCAAGAGCATGACGGCATTCTGCGCCGCGGCGCGAAACTCTTGTACGCATACGGCGAGGCGAGCGTACCCAAGATCACTGTGACCATGCGCAAGGCATACGGGGGCGCGTATTGCGTGATGGGTTCGAAGGGTTTGGGCGCAGATGTGAACCTGGCATGGCCGACCGCACAGATCGCAGTGATGGGCGCTGCGGGTGCTGTGGGTTTTATCAACCGCAAGGACATCGCCGCAGCCAAAGAATCTGGGATGAGCGAGGAAGATCTGGCACAGCTTGTCGCAGGTTTCGAGCGCGAGTACGAGGACACGGTACTCAACCCATATAAAGCTGCGGAACGTGGCCTGGTGGATTCCGTGATTTTGCCCCGCGAAACTCGCACCGCCATTGCAGCGAACCTGCGCCTGTTCAAGGACAAGGTTGTCGCCCGACCGATGCGTAAGCACGGCAATATCCCGCTCTAATACCCAATTTTTGTTTCCAGATATTGTTTCCAGCCACTATTTCTAGACCTTTGAAGGAAAACACCATGATTATTGCCCCGATTCAGGTTCTCACCACTCCTGCACTGATCTTCCCCGGTCAAGGCAGCGCATGGCAGCAGGCTTTATTTGATGTGGGGGTTACCTCTCCTGCTGCTCGTGAGCGGATGGAAAAACTGCTTGACAGTGCCGCATCAATCACGGGCCCTGTTGCCCGCCCCTTGGCATCCGTGGTGCCAGGAGTCGCGCAACGAATCCGGGATGCGCTGAACAATGAGCCGCACGTGGCGCCGATTGATGCCTTCCCGGCTGTGAGCGTGCCGGCTATTCTGCTCGCGCAGATCGCTGCGACTGAGCAACTAGCGGAGCTCGGCTTGGATCTGAACAACGTTCACTTCAGCGGGCACTCCCAAGGTGTGCTGGGCGCAGTGGCAATGGACCCTGCAGGCGATGATGAGGCTGCGGTGAAGGCTCTTGCTTTTGCTTTCATTTTGGGTGCCGCTGCCACGAATGATTACGGTGCGACGGATGCGCGCAGCCGTATGCTGTCGGTGCGTGGTCTCACGGTTGATCAGATCAATGAGTTTGTGCCGGAGGATTCAGGCGCAGTATTGAGCGTGATCAATGAGCGCCGTCACGTGGTGCTCTCCAGCACGCCAGAGGCATTGGCGCAGGCACAGAGTGCAATTGAGTCTCAGGCGAGTGATCACAATGCCCGCCTCGAGGTTGAGTTCGGCGGCTCCGAGATTCAGCCGACGTTCGATTACCTCGATGTGGCCTATCCGTTCCATGTTACAAGCAATATGGCGGCGGTTGAGCAGGCTGCGCAGTGGGCGGAAGCGTGTGGCATCACGTTCGCGGGCACGACTCCACGTGAACTCGCGCAGACCATCCTCGTAGATACCTTTGATTTCACCACCACTGTCCGGGACCTGCTACGCGAGGGCGCAAGCCACGTGCTCTCGCTTGATAAGGGCACCACAACACTCGTTTCCGCACTCGTCAGTGGCGCCGGCGTACCTGTCATTGATGCGTCCACCCCCACAAAGCGTGATGCCTTGGCGCGTCCGGGTGAAAAGCTGCCAGCTGCGGCGGATTACTCCCGCTACGCCCCACGGGTGATCACGCTGCCTGATGGCAAGACCTACACGCAGACACGATTCTCTGCACTGACCGGACTCTCGCCCATCATTCTGGGCGGTATGACGCCAACCTCGGCAGATGGTGAGATTGTGGCGGCTGCCGCCAACGCTGGTTACTGGGCGGAGCTTGCCGGCGGCGGCATGTACTCCGAGGAGGAGTTTGGCAAGCACAAAGACAACCTTGTCAGCTTCCTCCAGCCGGGGCGCACAGCGCAGTTCAACACCATGTTCTTCGACCGCTTCTTGTGGAACTTGCAGTTTGGACAAACCCGCATGGTGCCCAAGGCGCGCGCTGCGGGTGCCCCATTCAACGGTGTCTGCATTTCCGCAGGCATCCCCGAGGTGGAGGAGGCAACGGAGCTGCTTGCACAGCTGCACCGGGATGGTTTCCCCTATATCGCGTTTAAGCCGGGTACGACGCAGCAGGTGCGCGACGCCCTCAAGATCGCAGAAGCCAATCCAGATGATTCGGTGATCCTCATGGTCGAAGATGGCCATGCGGGTGGACACCACTCGTGGGTTGATCTGGAGGACATGCTGCTTGACACCTATGCGGAGATCCGTGCACATGATAACGCGGTGCTCACCGTCGGTGGCGGCGTCTACTCCCCTGCCCGCGCCGCAGAGTTGATCACCGGTACCTGGTCGGAGAGGTTCGGTCTTGCACCGATGCCGGTGGATGGTGTCTTTGTTGGCACGGTGGCGATGGCCACGAAGGAAGCCAAAGCTACTGATTCCGTCAAGCAGTTGCTGGTGGATACTCCAGGTTTGCCGCCGGAGCACAACGGGGGTTGGGTTGGCCGCGGTCAGGGTGTTAGCGGTGTGGCGTCCTCCCAGTCACACCTGCTGGCTGATCTGCATGACCTGGACAACTCGTTTGCCAAGGCGTCACGCCTGATCACCTCGCTGGATATTGAGGAGTATGAGGCACACCGCGATGAGATCATCGAGGCTCTGTCAAAGACGTCGAAGCCCTACTTCGGTGACGTTGAAGATATGACGTATGCGCAGTGGGTGGAGCGCTTCGTTGAGCTGGCTGCCCCGTTTGTGGATAGCAGCTGGGATAAGCGTTTCATCTCGCTGCTCCAACGCATTGAAGCACGCCTCAATGAGGCTGACCACGGGGACATCCCCACATTGTTCCCGGAAGGGGCGGTGGCGGATCCGCAGGGGGACGCGGATAAGCTGCTCGCACATTACCCGCAGGCCCGCACGGTGAAAGTGTCCCCGCGCGATGCGGCGTGGTGGATTGGGTTGCACTACGCCTACCCGAAGCCGATGCCGTGGGTGCCAGCCTTGGATGGGGATTTGAAGATGTGGTTTGGCAAGGACACCTTGTGGCAAGCGCAGGATGAGCGCTACACCGCGGACCAGGTGCGCATTATTCCGGGCCCGGTGGCTGTGGCGGGCATCACCAAGAAGAATGAGCCGGTCGCGGAGCTTCTGGGCAGGTTTGAGGATGCCACAACGCAGATGCTTATCGACGGCGGCGTCACCCCTCTCCCCCGCTTCTCCCGCCTCCATGACGCTGAAGATGAGGCAGCGTACCTGCGCTCCTGCCCAACTTTGGTGTGGCATGGCCATCTGATGGCCAACCCGGCGTATGCGCTGGATGAGGATGCTTTCACGCTCACATCCGAGGTGAACGCTGAGGGTGAGCGCGAGTGGACGATTCGGATTCACGCTGACTCTGCGTGGGACCACCTGCCGGAAGATCAGCGCCCGTTCTACGTGCGTGAGGTGACCATCCCGGTGGATATTCCGGCGGGTGCGGGAACCGGTGCTTCCCCCGTCGTATCGCGCGAACGTCTTCCGAAGAGCGTATTTGATCTGCTTGAGGGCCTCGCCGGCGTGGGCTCCGTATCAGAGGCGGGCGACGCAATCATTGCCATGCCGGAGCTTGAGGCACCAACCGAGGACGCCCCCTTTGGCGTTGCTCGTTCCTCCTTCACCTTGCCGCCATCGCTGCTTGCAGCGCACTCTGCGGTCACCGGCGCTGCGTTGCCGGCAAGCGGCAGCGCAGGAGAAGGTGGAAACACCGGACAAGTCCTTGGCACCCCCGATGTCCTCGTTGGCCCCTGCTGGCCTGCGATTTACACCGCGCTAGGTTCTGGCCAACTCGCGGATGGTTACCCGGTGATCGAGGGGCTGCTCAACGCAGTCCACTTGGATCATGTCATTGACCTGCGCGTACCGTTGGATGAACTCGCTGATGGGCGCACCATCGAGGTGGAGTCCAAATGCACGTCCATTGCAGAGTCCGCTTCCGGTCGCATTGTCACCGTTGAGCTTGAGCTCACGTCTAACGGTGAAACGGTGGCCACCCAGATGCAACGCTTTGCTATTCGTGGCAGGGCTACGGGCACGGCTACACCGGTCGCAGCACCCGAATATGGTGGCGGAAAGTCCTCGCAGTTGGTGGAAGCAACACCGCGTTCCTTCGTGGACCGTGCAGTGGTGCACGCCCCAGCAGACATGACACCGTTTGCGCTGGTGTCTGGTGACTATAACCCGATCCACACCTCCTACAACGCCTCCGCGTTGGTGAACCTGCAGGCGCCACTCGTGCACGGCATGTGGCTGTCCGCCACCGCCCAACACCTCGCCGGCCGCCACGGCAAGGTGGTCGGCTGGTCCTACTCCATGTTTGGAATGGTGCAGCTGAACGATGAGGTAGAAATCACCGCTGAGCGCGTGGGCCGCAAGGGCATCCATCAAGCACTCGAGGTGACATGCCGTATTCATGGTGATGTTGTTTCACGTGGCCAGGCACTGTTGGCGCAGCCGAAGACGGCATACGTCTACCCCGGCCAAGGTATTCAAACTGAAGGAATGGGTAAGGGCGACCGAGATGCCTCCCCCGCTGCCCGTGATGTGTGGCGCCGGGCAGACCGCCACACGCGCACCAAGCACGGTTTTTCTATCCAACGCATTGTGGATGAGAACCCGGCGCGCCTTGACGTGCGCGGGCACGAATTCAAGCACCCCGAAGGTGTGCTGCATTTGACGCAGTTCACTCAGGTTGCACTCGCTGTTGTGGCGTACGCGCAGACGGAGCGTTTGCGTGAAGGCAACGCTCTTGCCTCAGATGCCTACTATGCGGGCCACTCGCTTGGCGAATACACCGCGCTCGCATCCTTGGGCAACATCTTTGAGCTCGAAGCCGTGATTGACATTGTGTACTCGCGCGGTTCTGCCATGGGTTCCTTGGTGCCGCGCGATGCGGAGGGCAACTCGGATTACGGCATGGGCGCGTTGCGCCCGAACATGATTGGTGTTGGCCCGGAAGAAGTTGAAGCCTACGTCGCACAGGTGGCCGAGGGCACTGGTGAGTTCCTGGAGATTGTGAACTACAACATCAAGGGCCAGCAGTACTCCATCGCCGGTACGAAGCGTGGTCTTGCTGCGCTGGATGAGAAGGCAAATGCCATCAATCCACGCGCGTACGTGACGGTGCCGGGTGTGGATGTCCCATTCCACTCCCGCGTGTTGCGCGGCGGTGTCGCCGACTTCGCAGAGAAGTTGGATGAGCTGTTGCCTGAGCTTATCGACGTTGACACGTTGGTCCACCGCTACATCCCCAACCTGGTTGCCCGCCCCTTCGAACTGACTCAAGAGTTCATTGACTCCGTGTTGGCTGAGGTTCCGTCCGAGCGTCTGCGTGGCATGACTCCGGAGACCACTGACCGCAACACCTTGGCACGCACGCTGTTGATTGTGCTTCTGGCGTGGCAGTTCGCTTCCCCGGTGCGCTGGATTGAAACCCAGGACTTCCTCCTGCCACGGGTGGAGCAAATCATTGAGGTCGGTCTTGCGTCCTCCCCGACCCTGACCAACCTGGCTAAGCGTGAAATGGACGTTGTGGGCATCCATGTCCCCGTATTCAACGTGGAATCCAACCAAGACGTGGTCATGCTGGAAAATGTGGTGGCCGCACCCGAACCGGAAGAAGTTGCACCCGCTGAAGACGCAGCACCGGAAATCAACACCGAACCTGCCGCGGCACCCGCACCAGCTCCTTCTGCACCAGAAACCGCACCAGCGGCACCAGTGGCAACGGCGGCCCCTGCGGGACCTGCCGAGGAGCTGGCGTTCCACGCTGCAGACGCCATCGAGGTACTCTTCGCCCTGCAGAACAAGATCCGCCCGGAGCAGATCAATGATTCTGACACGATCGAAGAGTTGACCGGTGGTGTGTCGTCGCGCCGTAACCAGCTGCTGATGGATATGTCCGCGGAGCTTGGTGTACCGGCTATTGATGGTGCGGCCGAAGCTGATGTGGCAACCCTGTACCAGCGTGTGAATACCGCAGCACCGGGATATAGCCCCTTTGGCACGGTGCTGTCTGAAGCCGTGGGCACACGCCTGCGCCAGTTGCTTGGCGGTGCGGGACTGAAACCCGCTTTTGTTGGGGATCACCTGGGCTCCGCGTGGGGGCTCCCGGCCTCGTGGACACCGCACGTGGAGGCTGAGATCTTGTTAGGCAGCCGTGCGGAGGATTCTGTCCGCGGCGGTTCCCTTGCCACCCTGCCAACGGCAACAACCAAGGCAGAGGTCAGCGCGATGATTGACCAAGCCGTGCAGAATGTTGCTGCGCGCCACGGTGTTGCAGTGTCCCAAGCATCCCAGGCAAACGCTTCGGGCGGTGGCGTGGTGGATTCCGCTGCGCTGGATGCTTACAAGGAGGAGGTCACCGACACTCTCGTGGCTACAGCCCGCACACTGTTGAACAAGCTGGGTGTGGAAGAAGAGACGGCTGAAGTCCTCGCTCCTGACACCACCATCGTGGAAACCATCGAGGCAGAGCTTGGTTCCGGCTGGGTCAAGCAGGTCACCCCGGTCTTCGACGAGCGCAAGGCCGTGTTGTTTGATGACCGTTGGGCACAAGCTCGTGAAGATCTCGTGCGCGTCGCCCTGGGCCAGTCTGACCTTGAACCGGCACGTTTTGCAGGCACCGGTGACACGATTGCGCAGCAAGCGCAGTGGTATGCAGAAAACACTGGCGCACAACGCGCAGATCTGCTGCGTGACATCGCAGCCGTTGCCCAATCGCAGGCAGACGAACCGTACGCGCGCGATATTGCGCTGGTGACGGGCGCGGCACCGGGATCTATCGCTACGGCACTCGTTGAGAAGCTGCTCGCTGGTGGTGCAACGGTGATCATGACTGCATCCAACGTCAGCCAGTCCCGCAAGGAGTTTGCGCGCACGCTTTATGCTGAGCATGCCTCCGTGGGTGCCAGCCTGTGGCTGGTGCCAGCAAATCTGTCCTCCTACCGCGATATTGATGCGTTGATTGCCTGGATTGGTGCGGAGCAAAAGGAGACGGTGGGCAAGGATGTGAAGATCATCAAACCCGCCATGACGCCGACGCTGGCGTTCCCGTTTGCCGCACCGGCAGTATCCGGCTCCTTGGCCGATGTCGGCGGTAACGCCGAAACGCAAGCACGTTTGTTGCTGTGGTCGGTGGAGCGCACCATCGCTGGTCTATCGGACTTGGCGCAGCGCGGTGACCACTACCCCGCAACGCGCACGCATGTTGTGCTGCCAGGCTCACCAAACCGTGGCACTTTCGGCGGGGACGGTGCTTACGGTGAGGTCAAGGCTGCATTCGATGCGATTGTGAATAAGTGGTCCGCTGAGGCCGGTTGGCCAGACGGCGTGACCTTGGCGCAAGCACGCATCGGCTGGGTCGCGGGCACACACCTGATGGGTGGTAACGACTCACTCATTCCAGCCGCGGAAGCAGCCGGTATTCACGTGTGGAGCCCGGAGGAAATCTCCTCGCAGCTCATGAGTCTGGCCACCCTCGAATCCCGTGAGCAGGCAAAACAGACCCCGCTTGATCTTGATCTCACCGGCGGACTCGCTGATGCTGGTGTGTCCATCGCGGAACTGGCAAGGTCGGGGCGTGATGGGGAGGCACATGGGGCGTCGATAAGCGAAGAGAGTGCGACCGTACGAGCTTTGCCGAATGTGACAAACCCGCAGCAACCCGCGCCAGCGCAGGTAGCGGATGTGCAGTGCTCCCTCGATGACATGGTGGTCGTTGTGGGTGTGGGCGAGGTGTCCAGCTGGGGTTCCGGGCGTACCCGCAAGGAGGCTGAATACGGTATTGAGCGCTCCGGCGATGTGGAACTGACTGCTGCTGGCGTGCTGGAACTGGCCTGGATGATGGGCTTAATCACGTGGTCTGAAGACCCGAACCCGGGCTGGTACGACGCGGACGGTGCGGAAGTGGCAGAGGAAGACATCTTCGATCGCTTCCGGGCTGAGGTCGTGGCACGCTGCGGTGTGCGCACGCTGACGGATAAGTACTTCCTCACGGACCAAGGCTCCGTGGATGTGGAGCAGGTCTACCTGGACCGCGACATCACGTTCACCGTGACCTCGGAGGAGGAAGCACGCGCCCACGAGACTGCAGACCCGGACAAGACCGTGGTCCGTCAGGCCGATGGAGAGTGGACCGTGACACGTCTGGCTGGTGCGCGTGCGTTTGTGCCGAAGAAGGCAACGCTCACGCGCACGGTGGCCGGCCAGATCCCGGATGATTTTGATCCGACCAAGTGGGGCATTCCAGCCCAAATGGTGGACGGCATGGACCGCATCGCCGCATGGAATCTGGTCACCGCTATCGATGCCTTTATCACTGCGGGGTTCACCCCAGGCGAGCTGATGCAGGCGGTGCACCCATCCTTGGTGGCCACCACCCAAGGCACCGGTATTGGTGGCATGGAGTCACTGCACAAGGTCTTCGTCTCCCGCTTCATCGGGGAGGAGCGCCAAAGCGACATCCTGCAAGAAGCGCTGCCGAACGTGGTGGCTGCGCACACCATGCAGTCGCTGGTTGGCGGCTACGGTTCCATGATTCATCCGGTTGGCGCATGTGCGACGGCCGCGGTGAGCGTGGAAGAGGCCGTGGACAAGATTGCGCTGGGCAAGGCAGACTTTGTCATAGCCGGTGGCATTGATGATGTGCAGGTGGAATCGCTCCAGGGCTTCGGCGACATGAACGCCACGGCAGAAACAGCCAAGATGACAGCCCAAGGCATTGATGATCGCTTCATCTCCCGCGCTAACGACCGGCGCCGCGGTGGCTTCCTGGAGGCGGAAGGCGGTGGCACCTTGCTGCTGGCACGCGGTTCACTCGCGGCAGAGCTGGGCTTGCCGGTGCACGCCGTGGTGGCGTACGCCTCCAGCTTCGGTGATGGCGCGCACACCTCCATCCCCGCGCCAGGCATTGGTGTGCTGGCAGCGGCGTGTGGCGGTACGTCCTCACGCTTGGCCCGCAATCTGGCGCAGCTTGGGCTTTCGCCTAATGACGTCTCGGTGCTGTCCAAGCACGACACCTCCACGAATGCGAACGACCCGAATGAGTCGGAGCTGCACTCGCTGCTGTGGCCGGCGATCGGCCGCGATGAGAACGCGCCGATGTACGTCATCTCCCAAAAGACGTTGACCGGACACGCAAAGGCAGGTGCTGCCCTGTTCCAGATTGGTGGCCTGATTGATGTGTTGGCCTCGGGCCAGCTGCCGCCCAATGCGTCGCTGGACTGTGTTGATCCGCTCATCGCACCAAAGGCGAAGAACTTGGTGTGGCTGCGTTCCCCGCTTGATCTGGGTGCGGGCAATGTGAAGGCGGTAGCACTCACCTCGCTTGGCTTTGGTCACGTGGGCGCACTGGTGGTACTGGGCCACCCAGGAGTGTTCGAAGCTGCGCTGGTGCGCGCGGGCATGGATGCGGATGCGTGGCGCGCCCAAGCCACGGAGCGCCTTGTTGATGGTGCTGGCCGACTTGAAGCCGGGATGCTCGGACGCACCACACTGTTCGAGCCGGTGGAAAACCGCCGCTTCGCAGGGGCCAACGAACACGCTGATGAAATCGCCCTGCTTCTCAACCCCGAGGCTCGTCTCACCGCAGACGGCAACTACCCCACGGTTTAAGGAGAGTCACCATGACACCGTTGTTTCATACCAATGACGCTTCACTTTCCCACGATGAGCTCGCGGCACTGAGCGCCGTGATCGCTGAGGCGCAAACGTGGCATCTAAATGCAGGCGCAGGCGTGGTTGAGGATGGCTTTGTACAGCCGTTTGATTCCTCCCCCACCTTCGGCAACGTCACGTACTACTAAGCAAGGAGCACATTCATGCATGACTTTCCCTTTCACAAAGTGCTGATTGCTAACCGCGGTGAGATCGCAGTCCGCATCATCCGCGCAGCACGTGACGTTGGGCTTTCCAGCGTGGCCATTTATGCGGACCCAGATAAAGGTGAACCTTTTACGTCCATGGCCGATGAGGCCGTGGCTATCGGCGGAACCACGTCTGCGCAGAGCTACCTGGATATAGATAAGGTGCTCCAAGCCTGCAAGGATTCAGGCGCGGACGCGGTCCACCCTGGCTACGGCTTCTTAAGTGAGAATGCTGAGTTTGCCCGGCGCGTGATCGAGGAGGGCCTCACTTGGATTGGGCCACCACCGGAGGCAATTGAGGCACTCGGCGATAAGGTCACGGCCCGCGCACTGGCAGAAGCCGTGAACGCGCCATTGGCTCCGGGGACAAAGGAACCGGTTGCTGGCGCCGATGATGTGGTTGCCTTTGCGGATGAGCACGGTTTACCTGTGGCCATTAAGGCCGCCTTTGGCGGTGGTGGGCGCGGCATGAAGGTAGCTCGAACTCGTGGGGAGGTCCGTGAGCTCTACGAATCTGCAACACGTGAAGCTCAGGCGGCGTTCGGCCGCAGCGAGTGTTTCGTGGAGCGCTACCTTGACCGCGCCCGCCATGTCGAAGCGCAGGTGATTGCGGATGCGCACGGAAACGTGATCGTTGGCGGTACGCGCGATTGTTCTTTGCAGCGCCGATTCCAAAAGCTCATTGAGGAAGCACCCGCACCGTTTTTGACCCAAGAGCAGCGTGACCGCATCCATGAATCTGCCAAGGCAATTGCGAAAAAGGCCGGGTATGTCGGGGTGGGCACAGTGGAGTACCTTGTCGGCGCGGATGGCCTGATTTCGTTTTTGGAGGTCAATACTCGCCTCCAGGTTGAGCACCCAGTGACGGAGGAAACAACGGGCATTGATCTGGTCATTGAGCAATTCCATATCGCTGCCGGCCGCCCATTACGCTTTGAGCATGATCTGGAGCCCACCGGTCACGCGCTGGAGTTTCGCATCAACGCCGAGGACGCCGGTAGCAATTTCATGCCGGCTCCCGGCACTGTGACCCGCTACGAGGAGCCCGGCGGGCCCGGCGTGCGCGTGGATTCCGGTATCCGCGAAGGCTCGGTCTTGGGTGGTCAGTTCGATTCCATGTTGGCCAAGCTCATCGTGCGCGGTGAAACCCGCGAGCAGGCCATCGCACGCGCAAAACGCGCGTTAGCAGAATTCAAGATCGAAGGTGTGCCCACGGTCATCCCGTTTCATCGCCGCATGCTTAACGACGCCGCCTTTACCGCCCCCAACAACCACTTCACCGTGTACACCCGCTGGATTGAAGAGGAATGGGACCCGGACGTTGCACCGTATGAAGGCGACGAGACGGATGAGCAGACTGAGGACCGTAAGCGCCGTACCGTATCCGTTGGTGTCAACGGACGCTCCATTGAAATCACGCTTCCGGAGCCACTGCTCCTCGGGGCTGTGGCGCAGCGGCGACGCAAACGTCGTTCGCGCTCTGGCTCCAGTTCCGCTAAGGGCTCAAAGGGTACAGCCAGTGCAGACACCCTCACATCACCCATGCAAGGCACGGTGGTCAAGGTGAGTGTCACCGAAGGCGCACGCGTTGAGGTAGGTGATGCACTGGTGGTCTTGGAAGCCATGAAGATGGAAAACCCAGTCAAGGCCCATAAGAGCGGCACCGTGAAAAACCTAGCGGTCAAACCTGGCGAAAACGTGAACAAGGGGGCAGCACTCCTGGATATCGTGTCCGAGGACTAGCATCTTCACCCCTACTAGGCCCATGCCTCGGCCTCTGACCTGGCGCGGCACTTGTAACGGTTGACGCGCCGGGCCTTTTAGCTATATGGTTACCCACATGAGTGGTAAACCCATATACCAAGAGATCGCGGATGAACTCCGCGACATGATCTCCTCGGGCGCACTCGCCCCCGGAGACCGCGTCCCGTCAACAAACGAGCTCTCTGCCTACCACTCCGTCAACCCGACCACCTCCGCGAAAGCTCTCACAGAGATTTTCAATGAGGGTCTGGTGGAGAAACGCCGGGGGCTCGGCATGTTCGTTCTTAAATCCGCACGCCAACAGCTACTCAGCTCCCGGCGCGCAGCTTTCCAAGAGCGATTTGTCCAACCTTTCGTCCACGAGGCTGACCAGCTTGGCCTTTCCACAGCGGAACTGACCGCCATGATTGAAAAGGAGCGCACCAAATGAAGCATCCACACCCACAGCCCCCTCCGCAGCCCGGCTTTTACGCGCTCATCGGCCCGAACGCCGCGGGCAAGACCCACCTGCTTCGTTCATTGATGGGGCCGGGTGCCGCATTCGTGCCCGCCGGTGCGGACGCTAAGTTCGCTGGCGATACCGTCGCTCGGCAGCTACGCGCAGCCAACGCGGCAAAGCCACTCGCTCCCGTCGATATGCCTGATGCGCGCATCAAGGATCTTTCCGTCGGTCAGCGCCGCCTCCTCACCATCCGGATCGCGCTAGCAGCACAAGAGCCACTTTTGCTTCTCGACGAACCTTTTGACGGCATCGACGCCACCACACGCAAGCAGGTGCGCCAGCAACTCATTGATTACATTGCGGAGGACCCCGAGCGCACCATCATCATGGCTTCGCACCGCGCCGAGGACTTCGCCGGATTAGCCACGCATGTAATCCAGGTGTTTGACCGGGAGGTCCACTCCTCCGGGCTTCCACTGGAAAGTGTCCGCACGCACTTCCCCACCATCACCGGACCAACCGCCGAGATTGAGGGCCTGACAACCCAGTACCCCGTTGCCGAAACGGCGACGCTTGGCCCCACTGCCCGGGCCACATTCACCGACCCGGCCGCCGCAGCAACAACCCACTTGCCCGTGAACTACCCCACCGACGCGGAACTGTTCGACCTCCTAGCCACAACACCTATCCACGTCGAGCCCGAAGAAACAGACCAAACAACCCAGGGAGATGTGAAGCGATGAAACCTTTCTTGAGTCCAACCACACCAGCCGCGTACCTCACTGCGTTCTTTGTTTTATTGATCGCAATGCCCTTCGGCCGGTACTACACCGGCGACGGCGAACTCTGGACCATCTGCGGCGGCATCGCCCTTATGGCACTCTTCGCCTACATCGCATCCAAATGGTCGGCCCTCAACCAATTGGGAATGAGTTTTAGCCGGTGGTTCACATCAGCTTTGAAAGTTGCACTCAGCGCCACAGGCATTCTTGCAGCTGCCACGTCTGCTTCATCGAGTGCAAACCAGTACGCCAATCCCTACTACAAGTTCTACGACGTATTCCTTGTCACCAACAGCCAACCCGTGAACCGGGCTAACGATGATGCTGTGACGGCTGCTGGCCAGGACACGTGGACAATCCTCGCCACATTCGGAGTGACGTTCACCTTCCTGTTCCTCGCCGCCCTCATCGGAATCGCCATCGGTGTATCCGAAGGCGCTGCTAACAGGTGGGGTCTGCTTGTCATCGGAATCGCCATCGCTGGGCTATTCCTTGGCTTTGCAAACGCGCAGATGTACTGGGACTACGCGTTTGCCGTGGGTGCCCCAATCCCGCGATCGAGCA
Source organism: Corynebacterium sp. MSK044 (assembly GCF_030232825.1). Classification (NCBI taxonomy): domain Bacteria; kingdom Bacillati; phylum Actinomycetota; class Actinomycetes; order Mycobacteriales; family Corynebacteriaceae; genus Corynebacterium; species Corynebacterium sp. MSK044. Next base: position 145,895 of record NZ_JASPJJ010000004.1, on the reverse strand, counting down.
TTGTGTGGATCACGGTTGGCATCGGCGCGCTTGTGGTCGCCATAACCGCCGCTGTGACAATTGCCCGCACCCCACGATTCATCAAATAGCCCATGACAAACAACCGGAACGGTAGGCGGTTAGCGCTCCAACCACTCGGAGCGCAGCACCCCGTGGCGCGAGCACGCCGCCTCCCATGCCATCGGGCTGATCTTCACCACCATGCGGCGCCCGCACACCGGGCAGATGCGCGGGGCATCATAGGGGCGCGCTGGATTTAGTGGCCACACGATCTCCCCAGACAAGACTGCCGCGGCCAGTTCTCCCATCTCCAGGTTCTTCATTATGGCGACATCCACTTACAAGGACTTCAAGGTGTCATAGAGCGGACCGTGCCCGGAGTTTTGCTTCTGCCCCACCGGAGTAATGGATAGGTTCAGGTGTGAATCCATGACCCGATCCACCGCATCGCGGTCCTTCTCCATGGGGCGCCCAAGGGTAGTCAAGTAGTTACCTCCGATAATGGCGTTGGCCCCGCCGAGAAGGCCTTGTTCAGTTCCATCATCCCCCAGCGCGAGCTCGGTCCCGCCCGCGAAACGGATTTGCGTTGATGGCATGGCCAAACGGAACGCTGCCACCGCACGCAACGCCTCGCCCTGCGGAACAAGCGGACGGTCTGCGAAAGGGGTCCCTGGCCGCGGGTCCAAGAAGTTCATCGGAACCTCATGCGGCTGAACCTCAGCCAGCTGCGCAGCGAACTCCGCACGCTCCTCCAAGGTCTCCCCCAAGCCGATGATTCCGCCACAACATGTCTCCATCCCTTCTGCAAGCACATGTTCAAGAGTGTTCTTACGTTCCTGCCATGTGTGAGTAGTAACCACATTGGGGAAGAAGGATTTGGCAGTTTCAAAATTGTGGTTGTAGCGCATGACCCCCATCTGGGCGAGCCGGTGTGCCTGTTCACGGGTGAGAATGCCGAGGGAAGCCGAAATGGAAATATCCACTTCCTCCCTGATGGCCGTTATTGCTTCAGCCACTTGATTGAGCAACGCATCCGTCGGCCCCTTCACCGCGGCAACGATGCAGAACTCACTCGCCCCCATCTTCTCTGACTGTTTGGCAGCTTCCACCAACTCCGCAATATTCAGCGTGACGGAACGCACGGGGGATTCAAAAAGACCGGACTGTGAACAAAAACTGCAATCCTCAGGACAACCGCCCGTCTTCAAAGAAACGATCCCTTCCAGGGAAACATCCACACCGCAATGCTTGATGCGCACCTGGTGGGCGAGATCGAGCAACTCCTGGAGGCGGTCATCCTCAATCTTCAAGATCTCTAGAATTTCTTCTTGATTCAGGCCCTCACCACGCTTGAGACATTTCTCGTGCGCGACGGTGAGGATATCGCTGTTCCTCGTCTGGGATGAGTTTGTTTTGGCCATGCAAAGCAGTCTAGCCGGGCGATTGAACAGTGTTCAAGAAGTGGCCCAGTGACACCAGCTCCCCCCGTTCGGTCCCCATTTTCTAACCAAATAGGCGTACTGACCTGACTTAATCTATTTTCAGGTTTATCCTATATCCACTTAAGGCAAATACCGTTCCCTCATCCTGGGGTCGGATAGATACGGAAAGGTCCACCACCTCATGCAGCTGCCCGATTTGGACACACAAAAGTTCTTCGGATTCTTTTCCATCCTGATCAGTCTCATCCTCGCCTTGGCAGGCGGACTGACCAAAGGCGATGTAGAGCAGCCCCCCACATCATTTACAAGCACGCCGAACAACATCGAGGAGACCAAGGAGAAGCTCTTCGACCAGATCAACGATCACCGCGCGAAAAACGGGCTGGCCCCTTGGACCCGCGACGAAACACTGACCCAAAGTGCCCAAGAATGGAGCGAACACCTCGCCAAGTCGGGCAAATTTGAGCATGATGACATCAAGCGTGGCATTGAAAACATTCACTACTCTTCCAGCACCCCGAATAATGCTGTGAACAACTGGAAGAAATCAGCAGGCCACAACACCAACATGCTGAGCAACACCACACGCGCAGGCCTTGGGATCGCCTACGGCAAAGACTCCAAGGGTGGCTCCGGCTACAAGGTTGTCCTGCGTGCCGAATAGCAGCGAGTAACTAGCGGTACTCAACCAGCAGCGGCGAGTGGTCGGACCAACGCTCCCCCACCGTCGCTGCTTTTCCACCCCGCTCGCAGGTTGCTACGCTTGTAGCATGTCTGCCGCGCCAGTACCGTCCTCCCCTCACGAACCGCGCCATATTCCCCAGCGTGAGCTCCGCAATGAAAGCAGTAAGATTTTGCGCGAAGTGGAAAAAGGCGCGGAATTCATCATCACCAACCGCGGCCGCCCCGTCGCTCGGTTGACCGGCCTTAAAAATGTCCACTCTCCACGGTTGGCCTACACGCCTGCCTCACGGCCACTAAGACTCGGCGCCGAGAATCGAATCCAACTCCCCATCAGTACAAAGGAGATTCTGGATACTGTCCGCGAGGAAAGGTTGTGACAGCGTGAAGCTGTGGTACCTCGATACTTCTGCGGTGATGAAGCTTATCGCGCAGGAGAAAGAATCCGATGCCCTCGATGAAGCGATCTTGGCGGAGTCACCGGCGCTTTTCTCAAGCACTCTCCTCGAAACTGAGCTGCGTCGCGCTTGTCGTTTTCTTCCAGAGATACAGCCGCACATCATCGAGGATGTTATTGAGTCAATGTCCATCTTCGAGATCGACAGGAGCATTTTCCGAGTCGCTGGAATGCTGCCAGGCACACACCTTCGCTCCCTTGACGCTATCCACATCGCCGCTGCCCTTCTTGGTGGGTGCACAACGATGGTGACATACGACCACCGGATGGCGGATGCCGCGGAAGAAGCAGGCCTCCCGGTACTTTCACCAGGTCGCGCTAGAGAATCCTAGCGGTACTCAACCAGCAGCGGCGAGTGGTCGGACCAACGCTCCTCCACCGTCGCTGCTTTTTCCACCCAGGTGCGCTGGGCGCGCTCGAGCATGTTGGCGGTGGCGGCCTGGTAGTCGATGCGCCAGCCGGCGTTGTTGTTGAAGGCCTGGCCACGGTAGGTCCACCAGGTGTACGGCGCATCCTCGGGGTGAAGGCGGCGGGCAACGTCAAACCACTGCGGGTCAGTGTTGGCGGCGCGACGGTTGTCACTTTCGTACTCGACGGCACCGAAGAAACCAGCCTCGTCCTTCGCGTCGGTGTCCTGCGCCTCATCATCCGGGAAGGCACCGAAAACAGCGTCCATGAATGCGCGCTCACCAGGCAGGAAGCCGGAGGACTTCGTGTTGGTCTTCCAGTTTTTCAGATCCTCGCGGCGGTGGCAGATATTCCAGTCGCCGCCAATCACCATGTCCTTGTTCGTTTCCGCCCACTGCGCCAGCAGCGGCTCAAACACATCGAGGAAACGCCACTTCTCATCCTGCTTCTCAGTGCCAGTGCTTCCCGACGGCAAATACAGCGACGCCACCGTCGTCCCACAGTCCAAACGGCCAGAAATGAAGCGGCCGGAATCTTCGAAGTGGGGGATGCCCACGGCGACGTCGATAAGCGGTGTGCGCGAGAGAATGCCCACCCCGGCGCGACCCTTTGCGGCGGCTGGCGCGACATAGAGGTGCCATCCGGCTTCGAGTGCCGGTGCGAGCGCGGCCTGAGTCTGCTCCTCCGTGGCGCGAACTTCCTGCATAAGCACAACATCCGCCGGAGTGTGCTTCAACCACTCCAACATGCCCAAGTTGTTCTCATTGCGCACCTTCGTGGCCGCGCGGATCCCGTTAACGTTGACTGATGCGATGGTGAGGCTCATGCCCGATCACCCTACCTGTGCCACATTGGCGCGGGCGATTGCCCAGCCCCGAGGGCACGGTGGGCACGCTGACAGGCAAAGAGGTACGCTTGTGGGTCGAAAACAAAAAGAAGATAACCCAGAATTTTGTAGAGGTGACCCATGGCCAAGATCATTTGGACAAAGACGGACGAGGCACCACTGCTGGCAACGTACTCACTGAAGCCCATCGTGGAGGCTTTCGCGTCAAACGCAGGCGTAGACGTAGACACGTACGACATTTCCCTAGCCGGCCGCATCCTCGCGCAGTTCCCGGACTACCTGGAGGAAGACCAGCGTGTCCCGGACTACTTGGCACTGTTGGGTGATCTGTCTAAGACGCCGGAAGCCAACATCGTGAAGCTGCCGAACATCTCCGCTTCCCTGGTGCAGCTGAAAAACGCCATCAAGGAACTGCAGGACGCTGGTTTTGCCATCCCGGATTACCCGGTGAACCCACAGACCGACGAAGAGCGCGACATCCTCAGCCGCTACGACGCGGTGAAGGGCTCCGCCGTGAACCCGGTCCTGCGCCAGGGCAACTCTGACCGCCGCGCGCCGCGCTCCGTAAAGAACTTCGCGCGCAAGAACCCGCACTCCATGGGTGCGTGGTCTAAGGACTCCAAGACGAACGTGGCCACGATGGATGCTAATGACTTCCGCCACAACGAGAAGTCCGTCATCCTCGACCGCGATGACACGCTGACGCTGAAGCTCACCGGCACTGATGGTCAGGAGAAGGTCTTCCGCGACGACATGTCGGTGGACAAGGGCGACGTTGTGGACGCAACCTTCATGTCTGCGCGTGCACTCGATGCCTTCCTGCTGGACACCGTCAAGCGCGCTAAGGACGAGGGCATCCTCTACTCCATCCACCTCAAGGCCACCATGATGAAGGTCTCCGACCCGATCATGTTCGGCCACGTTGTCCGCGCCTTCTTCAAGGACGTCTACGACCAGTACGGTGCACAGCTCATGGCTGCTGGCCTCGACGGCGAGTCCGGCCTGGGCGCGATCTACTCCGGCCTGTCCGAGTTGGACAACGGCGAAGAGATCCGCGCTGCCTTTGACAAGGCCATGGCTGATGGCCCGGACCTGGCGCAGGTGAACTCCCACAAGGGCATCACCAACCTCCACGTGCCGTCTGACGTCATCGTGGATGCTTCCATGCCCGCCATGATCCGTAACTCCGGCCAGATGTGGAACGCCGATGACAAGCCGCAGGACACCCTGGCTGTCATCCCAGATTCCTCCTACGCCGGCGTGTACCAGGTGGTCATCGACGACTGCCGCGAGAACGGCGCCTACGACCCCACCACCATGGGCACCTCCCCCAACGTTGGCCTCATGGCCCGCAAAGCTGAGGAGTACGGCTCCCACAACAAGACCTTCAAGATGCCTTTCGACGGCACGATGCAGGTCATCTCCTCCACCGGCGACGTCCTGCTGTCCCACGAGGTTGAAGCCGGCGACATCTGGCGCTCCTGCCACACCCGCGGCGACGCCATCGAGGACTGGGTCAAGCTCGCTGTTGACCGTGCACACAAGTCGGGTATGAAGGCTGTGTTCTGGCTCGATCCACAGCGTGAGCACGACGCCAACATCCAGAAGTTGGCCGAAGCACAGCTGGCCAACCTGGACACTGACAGCACCGACATTTCGTTTGCGTCGCCGGAAGAGGCCACCAAGATCACCGTCGACCGCATTCGCCGTGGCGAGGACACCATCTCCGTCACCGGTAACGTGCTGCGTGACTACAACACCGACCTCTTCCCCATCCTTGAGCTGGGCACCTCCGCGAAGATGCTGTCCGTCGTCCCGCTCATGGCTGGTGGTGGTCTGTTTGAGACGGGTGCTGGCGGTTCCGCACCGAAGCACGTCCAGCAGGTCCAGGAAGAAAACCACCTGCGCTGGGATTCCCTGGGCGAGTACCTCGCGCTGACCGAGTCCTTCTTCCACGAGGAAGACAAGCACGAGAATGCACGCGCTGGTGTGCTGGGCCGTACCCTGGACCGCGCCATCGAGCGCTACCTGGATGAGGGTCGCTCCCCGTCCCGCAAGGTCGGCGAGATCGATGACCGTGGCTCCCACTACTACATCGCCGCCTACTGGGCTGATGAGCTGGCCAAGCAGGACGAGGATGCAGAGCTCGCAGCAGGCTTTACCGCGATTGCTAAGGACCTCGCCGACAACGAGGTCAAGATCAACGAAGAACTCCTCGCCGTCCAAGGCTCCCCTGCTGATCTCGGCGGCTACTACTGGCCGGACGACGAGAAGACCACCAAGGTCATGCGTCCGTCGGAGACCTTCAACCGGATCATCGACCGGACTGAGGACAACTAGCTCCGTTTACGTGAGTTAAACGATTAGGGTGTGCCCGCTCGGCAGTTTGGCCGGGCGGGCACACCCTTTTGCTGCTTCCCCCGGACTAGGAAAAATAACCCTTCATGTACTCCTGCGATCCGATCCCCACCGAATCAAAGAACTTAGCCATGTCGACTTCTTCCTGGAAGTACTCCAACTCATCCTCAGCCCCAGCGGCCTCCGCTTCCCTCATGTCTCGCATTGCGTCCTGAAGGGCATACGGTTGCCACACAGTGAGACCTAACTTCTCAAAGACATAGCTCGACGGAGCCTCCTCTTCATTGATCCGTGCACCATCATTGGATGCCATGAGCACCTCCGCGCATTCGATAGCGTTCATGCGCGACAAGGTATGCCCTTCCCACTCAACGTCAACGCCGTCCTTCTTCGGGTTGGTGGCACATTCCATGAACTCCACCCCGCCCCGGCCAAGGTGCACCTGAATGCGCGCGGCGTTGAAGTAAAGCGTGGTGTCAGTCGAACCGCCCTCTGGCTGCCCGAGTACCGAACGCACCTGCTCGGCACTATCGCCAAAACGGACAGTGCCATCGCCGAAAGGCGCTTGGAAGTGGGCCCCTTCGTGTGAGATCAATTGAATCGAGGCGGACATCGGCCCTCCTTCGTGGTGAACAGATTTTCTCCGATAATAGCCTCCATTAATGCCGTATGCTGACCGGTTTCTACCCTCACCGCGCAATTTAAATTCACCCATTCGACACTGGCCCAGCGACCAAATAGACAGCTTGGTCCGCTTATTTCACATTTGAACGGACCGAGCACCCCATTACCGCTTGCGCGCCCCCACGGGCGACTCCTACTTTTAGGGACATGTCTCAGTACAACAACACTGCCGCTAATGATTGGTCCTTTGACACCCGCGCCATCCACGCGGGCCAGAACGTCGACTCCGATACCGGCGCCCGCAATCAGCCGATCTACATGACCACGTCCTACGTCTTCGAGGACACCCAGAACGCTCATGACCGTTTCGCCCTGACTAATCCGGGCCCGATTTACACCCGTATTACGAACCCGACGCAGGAGGCGCTGGAGAACCGTCTCGCGTCGCTGGAGGGCGGCGTGGCAGCCGTCGCTTTCGCCTCCGGCATGGCGGCTGAGGTCGCGGCTATTACGAACCTGGCGAGCGCCGGCGACCACATTGTCACCTCCCCGCGCCTCTACGGCGGCACGGAGACGCTCTTTGAGGTCACGCTCCCCCGCCTGGGCATTGAGGTTGGCTTCGTGGACAACCCGGATGATCCGGAGAGCTGGCAGGCAGCCGTGAAGCCGAACACGAAGGCGTTCTACGGCGAAACCTTCGGCAACCCGATCGCGGACATCCTGGACATCCCGGCTGTCGCGGAGGTCGCCCACCGCAACAAGGTGCCGCTCATCGTGGATAACACCATGGCCACCGCCGCGCTGGTCAGGCCGTTGGAGCTCGGCGCGGACATCGTCATCGTGTCCACCACGAAGTTCTACAGCGGCAATGGCGCAGCTCTCGGCGGCGCGCTTATCGACGGCGGCTCCTTCGACTGGACCGCCACCCGCGACGGCGAACCCGTCTTCCCCTACTTCGTTAACCCGGATCCGGCCTACCACGGTCTCGTCTACGCCGACCTTGGCCCCGCAGCCTTCGCCGTGAAGGCCCGCGCCGGTATCCTGCGTGACACCGGTGCCGCGATCTCCCCGTTCAACGCGTGGGTGACGCTGCAGGGGATTGATACGTTGGGGTTGCGCGTCGATAAGCACAATGAGAATGCGCTGAAGGTGGCCGAGTACCTCGCAGCCAAGGACGAGGTCGCGCACGTCAACTTCGCTGGTCTGCCGTCCTCCCCGCACTACGGCACGAAGGAGAAGCTCGGCCTGAAGTACACCGGCTCGGTCCTTTCCTTCGACCTCGCCGCCTCCGATCCCACGGTTGCACGTGAACAGGCATGGGCATTTATCGACGCCCTCAATCTCCACTCCAACCTCGCCAACATCGGCGACGTCCGCTCCCTCGTCGTCCACCCGGCGTCCACAACGCACTCCCAGTCGAACGAGGAAGGTCTGAAGCGCGCCGGCATCACTCAGGGCACGATCCGCCTGTCCGTGGGTATCGAGGATGTCGCCGACATCATCGCTGACCTCGAGCGTGGCTTTGCTGCTATCTCATGATCACCCTCCCACCCGAAGGTGAACTAGCCACCCAACGCATCGGCGACCTCACCACGGAAGCCGGCGCGCTCATCCACGATGTGGAGATCGCCTACCAGCGTTGGGGTGAGTTCAGTGGCGACTCCCACGGCCGCAACAACCTCATCGTCGTCGAGCACGCTTTGACGGGTGACTCGAACGTGGCCGACTGGTGGGGCGATCTCATCGGGCCTGGTGCGCCGCTGGACACCGACCGCTTCTGCGTCCTGTGCACCAACGTCCTCGGCGGCTGCTCTGGCTCCACGGGCCCTTCGAGCCCGCACCCCGATGGCGGCGCGTGGGGCTCTCGCTTCCCCGCCATTTCCATCCGCGACCAGGTACGCGCCGAAGCAATCTTCTTGGAAGCGTTGGGCATCAACAGCATGCACGCCGTCATCGGTGGCTCCATGGGCGGTGCGCGCGCCCTCGAGTGGACGCTCATGTATCCGGACTGGGCAAACTACTCGTGTGTCATCGCAATGTCCGCCCGCGCATCTGCCTGGCAGATCGGTATTCAAACCGCCCAGATTTCTTCCATCGTGCGCGACCCGGACTGGCAGGGTGGTGACTACTACGGCACTGGTTCCTCCCCCGATGCGGGCCTGGCTGCTGCGCGCCGCATCGCCCACCTCACCTACCGTGGCGAGCAGGAAATCGACGAGCGCTTCGGCACCATGCCCCAACCCGGCGAAAACCCCCTGGGCACTCACCGTGACGAACAACAGCGCTTCGCGGTGCAAAGCTACCTCGACCATCAAGGCGAGCAGCTCGTCAAGCGTTTCGACGCCGGCTCCTACGTCACCATCACCGAATCCCTCTCCCGCCACGACATCGGCCGTGGTCGCGGCGGACTCAACCGCGCACTGGCCCAGATCAACGTGCCCACCATGGTTGTTGGCGTGGACACGGACATCTTGTATCCGTTCCACCAGCAGGAACACTTGTCACGCAATATTGGCAACCTGCTGGCCATGAACAAGATCGTCTCCCCTGTCGGCCACGATGCCTTCCTTGTGGAGACCCGCCAGATGGGCCACATCCTGCGCAACTTCATCGCGCTGGCCGACCAGACCCCCTCGGCCACTGACCTAGCCAAGCAGCGCGGCAACTACGAGATCTAGCCCACCACCAGTACGAATGCGTGGGTCTAGGCGTTCGGCTCTGTCCTGTAGTCGCCGTGCAGCGGGTATTTGAACCACACTGAATCGGGGTGGTTCAACCGCACCCACATCATGTCGCGGTAGTCCAGGGTTTCTTCATCGAGAATCTCCTGCCATTTCGCGCGCCCGAGTAGGTACTGGTCCACATGGTCGCGCCAACTCTCCGAATACTCCCGGGTGAGGGCAAGCGCAGCAGAGGAAATGTGCAGGTACTGGTCCAGATCGATCATTCCGATGATGCACCCGATTCGGGCTAAGCGGGCAGCGCGCCCAATATCCCACCCCACAAGGGTGCTCGGAAGCTTCTGCGGGATCAGCTTCTCGTTGTGCTCCTGAGTGTAGAGGTCGAGGCAGACTTCAAGCCGCTCCCGCAAGAAGTCTTCTGGGATCTCGGTGTCCCGGAGGTCAGCCACCGCTGCCTCAATGATCTGCGGGACCGAATCGTCTCGCTGCTCGAAAGGAAGATCGGCGAGCTGTTGCATATAAGGACGTAGAACCTCATACTCCGCATCGCCTGGGTCGCCCAACAAAGATGAGACCACGTCGAGCAGGTCATCCGGGGTATTGATCCCCCACCCCTGGGCGAGAAGCATCTTGAAATGCTCGTATGCCGCCTGCTGATCGGGGCCCGCCTGCGGCGTGATCACTTGCGGAGGCGCATCCATCGGTGCCTTTTCGGACTCGCCAAACGGCATCATGAGCGAGACTGCCAGGCCACCTTCAATCGGAAGCGCCCCTGTCTCCACATGGTTGAGTTCCATTTCCCCGGGCTCAATCGCCCGGTCCATGTGCTCGTCGTAATTTTTCGACAATTCGAGCGCCATGGCTCCCCGCATGGAAAAGTGGCCCTTTTTCTTCTTTTTCTTTTTCTTATTCCAGCCGAACATGACTCAAGACTACCGCACTGAGCAGGGGCAGCTAGCTACCCAGGGCGTCCACCGACACCGCCAGCCACACGAGGGCGGTGCCCGTAACTCCGGTGAAAATCGCGTCGAAACGCCTCGAGCGCACCGCGAGCAAACCCATCACCTGTGAATCGCACGTGAGGCGGCAGGCGGTCAGCCACAGCATGGCCATGCCAAGGGTGAAGGTGGCGCGGCGCCAGTGTTCCGTCACGGAAAACAGGGTGGCCACTACAAACCCGAGCGCGAACAGCCCCACCATCACCTGCTGCAGGCGCAGAGGCAGCTTTGATGGTGGGTTGTAGATGTCGTGTGGGTTGTCCAGGCTCGGCGGCAGCGCAGAACCCGGCCTGGACGGTTGGTTACTGTGCGTCGGCAAGGTGCTCGGCACGCTCCACGATGTTGCGCACCAAGAAGGTGCGGGTCATGGGGCCAACGCCACCCGGGTTCGGGGAGACCCAACCGGCCTTCTCCCAGACGTCGGGGTGGACGTCGCCGGTGGTTTTGCCGTCGACACGCGAAACGCCAACATCGAGCACCGCGGCGCCTTCTTTGACCATGTCGGCGGTGATCATGTGGGGCTTGCCGGCGGCGGCGATGATCACGTCGGCGCGCCGAGTCTCAGCGGTGAGGTCCTTGGTACCGGTGTGGCAGAGCACGGCGGTGGCGTTAACGTCACGCTTGGTCAGCATGAGGCCAATCGGGCGGCCGACGGTCACGCCGCGGCCGATGACGCACACGATCGCACCGTCCAAGTTCACGCCGAAACGCTCCAGCAGAGCCAGCGAACCATTCGGGGTGCACGGCAGTGGCGCTGGCTCGTTGAGCACGAGGCGACCCAGGTTGACCGGGTGCAGGCCATCGGCGTCCTTGTCCGGGTCGATGAGGCCCAGCACGCGGTTCTCATCCAGGTGCTTCGGCAGGGGCAGCTGCACGATGTAGCCGGTCACAGCCGGATCATTGTTCAGATCCTCGATCACGGCGTCGAGCTCTTCCTGCGTGCAGTCGCCAGGAAGTTCCTTCATGATCGACGCGATGCCCAGCTGCTCACAGTCCTTGTGCTTCATGCGCACGTAGTTCTGGCTCGCCGGGTCCTCACCCACCAGCACCGTGGCCAGTCCCGGCGTGATTCCCCGCTCCTTCAAGCGAGCCACGCGGGCCTCAAGATCCGCGAAAATCTCCTCGCGGTAGAGCTTTCCATCCAATTTGATCGCAGTCACGGCCACCATCTTAGACTTTGATGTGTGCTTCACGTGATCTTCGACAACCCCGTCATCCCGCCGAACACCGGCAACGCCATCCGCATGTGCGCGGGCACGGGTGCCACGCTGCACCTCGTGCGACCTCTTGGGTTCTCGCTCGATGACAAGCATTTGCGCCGATCAGGGCTCGATTATCACGATCTTGCGCACGTTGAGGTCCACGATGACCTCGACGCATGCTTTTCGCTTCTCGACGGCAACATCTACGCCTTCACCACCTCCGCTACGCGCAGCTTCGCGGAGGTTGCGTACCAGCCGGGAGATGCGCTGCTGTTTGGCACTGAACCTACTGGCCTGCCACATGAGCATTCCCACCACGAACGCGTGACTGATCAGCTGCGCATCCCCATGCTGCCGGGGCGCCGGTCGATGAATCTGTCCAACTCTGCGGCGGTGGCTACATATGAGGCGTGGCGTCAGTTGGGGTTCCCTGGCGGGGTGTAACCGGCGGTAACTCACGGGCGCTCAGGGCTTCGACGAGCTCCCAGGCCTCGTCGAGCTCTAGGTCACGCGCCGTCATCCTGACTGGGCCTGGCACGAGGTCAAAGCGGACGCTCGCCACCTTAAGAGCGCGTTGAACTGGGCCAATGCGCAGCGTAACCTCTTGGATGTGGGGTACTTCCACGAATTCCACCCGCCGGCTCAACAGGCCGTGGCTGGTGGTGGCATAGGTGGTGTCCCCGAAATCCCCGATCGGGGTGAGGGCAAGGGCTTGGCGCGACGCATCAATCGGTGAGGCCACACGTGCCCGGCGCGGGGACTTCAGGTCCCAGTCCGGGCTGACAATCAGTTCGCGTGGCAGCGGACTGATGGCCTCAATGAGCTCAAGGGCTTGCTCATAGGACCCCACCGGCAGCAAGCGCGATGTACCCGAGGCTTTGTTGGACTCACGGCCATAACCAGCAATATTCACGGTGACTGTCCACCATCCGAACAGACGCCACAGCACCGGCTGCGACAACCCAATCGCGTGAATCCGGTCCAGCGGCACCGCTTGGGTGCGGCGGTTGGCCAACCCATACGACAGGTGCAACACGTCCCCGTCCAAAGTGGCATTGTAGCGCCAGGACTGGTCAATCTGCCGCCAGATCTGCGGGATGAAACCCACGAGCACCGGCACAATCACGGTCACTGAAAAGTCGGTGACGGTGGGGAGGAGGGACCAGGAGAGGGCGAAGAGCGTCGATAAGCGAAGGGCTGCACCCACGAGCGAACGCGCAACAGGAATGGGTGGGACGAGGTATCCGCCCTGCGGCTTTTCGGGCGGGGCGATCTTGTGCAGGATCTCCGCGCGGATGGCTTCGGCCTCACTGCGGGTGAGGTAGCCGATCTCGATCGCGGAATTCGAGCCGCCGGCCGCCTCAACGCGCACCTCGGCGAGACCAAAGAGGCGTGGCGCGAACGGCTCGACAACATCAACCGCCTGGATACGGTCATAGCGCGCGGACCGCACCTGCGTGGAAATGACGCCGCGGCGCAGCTCCAGCTCATCCTCCCCCAGGCGGAAACCCGTGCGCGCCCACCAGATCTGCGACACCGCGAAAACCAGCGCGAGCACCCCCAGCACCCCACCTGCGATCTGCGCGATCAGCAGAGCTGTGACCTGCTGGTCCCGCAGCGCGTTGGCCACGAAGGTGGCAAAGTTGAACACCACGATCGTGGCCAACGCCACCACCGTCGCCCACACGCGCAACAGCGGGGTGAGACGGTGAACCCGGCGGAAGTCCTCGGTCACAGGCCACTCATCCGTTCGCGCGCGTTGATGGCCAGGCGCTCACGCAGCGCGTCTGCCTCCGCGGCAGGCAGACCCGGGATGCGCGCGTCCGACGTAGCCGACGCGGTATGAAGGCTCACATCCTTCAGCCCCAGGAGCCTCGTGAATGGGCCGCTGGTGACATCCACGAACTGGATGCGGCCATACGGCACCAGCGTGAATGTCTGGCGGAGCTTACCTTTGGTGATCAGCAGCTCATCCTCGGTTTCCCACCACGCCGTGTTGCGCACGCGCAGTGGAATCATGATGAGCTGGAACACGTACCACGCCCCGACGGTGGCAGCGCCGGTCCACCACCAGCCGCCGTAGAGAAGCTGGGGCACGATGAAGCACGCCGCCAGCACCAGCGCCCATAGGGTTTGGGAGGCATACCGCGCAAGGATGAGCTTCCGCGACACCGGATTCATCTCTGCCGCCGTCGTGGGCAGGCGTAGCGCCGGCGCATCGGTCCGTGCATGACGCCCGGCGCGGGCAGAATCGGCGCTGTTCATGGGTACGTACCCTACCGCGTGGACACCTCGCCCGTCAGCCGCGCCACCGGCGCCAAGAACTGCGGGCGCGCCACCACAACCGCGGCCGCGACGACAACCAGTGACACGAGGAACATGATCAGGCCCGTCCAGTCGCTCGCATATTCATTCGGGTCCACAGAACCGCGCGCCGCGTACATCGTGTTCAAGTTGCGCAGCACACCCGTGGTGAGCACCAAGCCCACATGCACCACCACGAACACCAGGAAATACACCAGCACCGGGAAGTGCACCGCGCGCGCAACCGGCGCCGGGAACAGCTTGTTCGCCGTCTTCCACTCGTTGCGCCACCACATGCTCATGCGCGCACCCGACGCGATCGCCAGCGGCGCCGCAACAAACACCGTGACAAAGTACGCCAGCTGCTGCAGCGCGTTGTAGTACACCCAGCCGTTCTCCGTCGGCCAATCCAAACTCAGGTACTGCAGGCCCGCCGACACCGCATTCGGGAACACATCCCAGCTCGTGGGCACGATGCGCATCCATTGGTCCGTCGCGAACAGCAGGATTGTGAAAATGACGCCGTTCAGCACCCACAGCACGTCCAGCACCAGGTGGAACCAGAGCACCAGGCTGATCTTTCTCCCACCCTTCTTGGGCCGCCAATACGCCTCGGGTTTCCGCTGGCCACGCACCTGCAGACCCGTCCGAATAATCAGCACCATCAGGAACATGTTGAAAAAGTGCGCCCAATTCAACCACACCGGAATCCCCACCGGCGCGCTCTCCGGCATCGGCGCGGGGCCCGGGTAAGCCTCAAGGAAAGACTGTCCAGTGTCAGAGCCCAAAAAGCTTCTCGACGCCCACACCCCCACCCCCAACACCACAACCCCAACCAAAACCCAAAGGAGCAAGCGCTTCAGCGCTGCGCTCCGAGCTGGTTCTTGGGCTGGCTTCTCTGCTGTCTGCTTCGTGGCTTCCTGCACGGGCTGCGGAGCCGGAGCTGGCGCCGGGGTTGCTGGCGTCGGGGTCGCTGGCACCGGGGTCGCCACACCACCCGGCGGTTTCGGTGCCGCAGGCACTGCAGAAGCTACAGGAGGCACGGGCACGGCGGCCACTGGTGGCGCCGGAGGGGTCGGCGGCGCGGGCGGTGCAACAGCCGTCGGCGGAGCAGGAGGGGTCGGCGCAGCTGGTGGCGCCGGAGGCGCCGGCGAAGCTGGCGCAGCAGAAGGCGCTGGAGGCGCTGGTGGCGCCGGCGGTTGTGGCACGGACGACGGGCTGGGCACCGCCGGAATGTCCTGGGACGATGCTGCCTTCGGGATATTGTTGCTAGTCATTGCTGCTTAGACTATCCAAGCACGATGACGAGGCGGAATCCGGCTGCTTCCAGCATGCCGATTATCTTCGTGTGATCTTCCGTCCCTAGGCCAGCATCCAGATCGACAAAACATCGACAAACAAGGAACTTCGAAGCCAAGCAAGAAGCCTGTTCGCCCCCTTTCTGAAATAGAGGGCAAGCAGTACCATATTCAGTACTAAGGGGGTTTGAGGAGAATGCACATGAATGCTGACAAATACACCTACCAGGTTGGCTGGTCACAAGCAGACGGACAGTTCGTCGCCACTGTCCGGGAGTTCCCGTCGTTGTCATGGCTGGAAGACTCCCGAGACGAGGCCGAAAAGGGCATCCTCTCTCTTGTCGAAGAAGTCTTGGCCGACCTCCTGAAAAGTGGCGAGCCTATCCCGCAGCCACTCGGCATGCGCGAATTCTCGGGGCGTTTCAATGTTCGGATTTCCCCGTCGCTTCACCGCCGGCTCGTGCAGGAAGCTGAAAATGAAGGGATTTCCCTAAACGCGCTGGTGTCCCAAAAGTTAGCTTCCGCGTAATCGCAACACCCAGCAGCGACTGGAGGGTGAAGGACTTCAACACCTCGCACGGTCTACCAGAAGCCCAAAACGCACCTACCAGCACTTATGCATTCTCGGGTTGGGTTGCGCGTGCAAATCCTTCACCGATCCGACCGGCCTATCGGAAATCGCGGGATCCGCGGGAGAGCCAGTCGCCCATGTTGAGGGGTTCGAGTTTGTCCGCAAGAACACTGGCGGCACCGGAGGCGTTTTCGACGATGCCACGCACAATAAGGGCTTTCGCGGTGCGGGCAAGGACTTTTTGTCGCTTCCACAAACCAGTGGGAATGACCACGTTCATAAGCCCGGTCTCGTCCTCCATACCCAGGAAGGTGACACCGGCGGCGGTGGAAGGGCGCTGGCGGTGGGTGATCACACCGGCGATGCGGATGCGGGTGCCGTCGGGGACCCGTTTAAGGCCACTGGCGGGAACAACACTCAAAGCATCCAAGTGCGCGCGGACCATCTCAACGGGCATGAGGCCGGGCGTGACACCGGTGGCCACAATGTCGGCAGCCATGAGTTCGAAGGCGTTCATGCCGGGGAGGGCAGGCGCCTCAATAGCCGAAAGTCCAGGCAGCATGCCCTCGCGTTCGGTAGCGGCGATGCCGGATTGCCAGAGGGCTTGGCGGCGGTCCACCCCAAAACATCCCAATGCACCCGCCCGCGCGAGAGCTTCGACGTGCTCCACGGTGAGGTCCGCGCGGCGGGATAGATCCGGAATATCGGCGAAGGGCCGAACCGTTTGCGCAACCTCGATGCGCGAGGCCGCCTTCCCGCCAAGACCTTTGATCAGGTTCAACCCCACGCGGATGGTGCCGGAGTCGATGCAGCGGGCCTCCACACCAGACTCGTTGACGTCCACGGGCAGGACCACAATCCCATGGCGGCGCGCGTCTTGGATGAGGGACTGTGGCGAGTAGAAACCCATCGGCTGCGCCCGCAACAGCCCCACGCAGAATTCCGCCGGGTAGTAGTGCTTGAACCAGGCCGAAAAGTACACCAAGGAGGCAAAAGACTGGGAGTGGGATTCCGGGAAACCGTAAGCAGCGAAGGCGACGATCTTCTGCCAGAGGCTCTCCGCCACGTCCTGCTCAATCGAGTTGGTTTCCCAACAGCCCGAGAAAAATCGCGCCTTGAGAGAAGCCATCTTCGCCGGCGAACGCTTCGACCCCATGGCGCGACGCAACGAGTCTGCCTCTGCCCCGCTGAAACCGGCGGCGTCGACAGCAATTTGCATGAGCTGCTCCTGGAACAGCGGGATCCCCAGGGTTTTACCCAGGGAACGCTCCAGCACCGGATGGTCGTACGTGACCGGTTCCCGGCCGTCGCGGCGCCGCAGATACGGGTGGACGGATCCGCCCTGGATCGGGCCCGGTCTGATCAGGGCCACTTCCACCACCAAGTCAAAGAAGCAGCGCGGTTTCAGCCGCGGCAGGGTGTTCATCTGAGCGCGGGATTCCACTTGGAAAACGCCGACGGCGTCGGCGCGGGAGAGCATTGAGTACACGGCGGCGTCGTCAAGCGAAAGCTCCCATAGGCGCACCTCGCGGCCGGTGGTTTCGCGCACGAGGTCAATCATGTGGTGCAGCGCTTCGAGCATGCCCAGGCCCAGCAGATCGAACTTGACTAGGCCGGCGGCGGCGCAATCGTCCTTGTCCCACTGCACGACCGAGCGGCCTTCCATGCGTGCCCACTCCACGGGGACAACGTCGGCGATGGGGCGGTCGCAGATCACCATGCCACCAGAATGAATGCCCAGGTGGCGTGGTTGCCCTTTGAGTTGCGCAGCCAAGGACTCAACACGCGGTGGGGGCGAGGCCAGGCCCTTCGACCACGCATCCGCCGCGCCCTGCGGGTAGCCGAGCGCACGGGCGGCGTCACGCACCGCGCCCTTCGTGCGGTACGTGATCACGTTGGCCACCTGCGCAGCATTGTCCCGGCCGTAGGTGCGGTAGACGTACTGGATAACTTCTTCGCGGCGGCCGGACTCAATATCAATGTCAATATCCGGCGGGCCGTCGCGGTCTGGTGAGAGGAAACGCTCAAACAGCAGCTGCGCGCCGATCGGTTCCACGTTGGTGATGCCAAGCGCAAAGCACACCGCCGAATTCGCCGCCGAGCCGCGCCCCTGACACAAGATGTTGGACTCGTGGCAGAAATCCACCAGGTCATTGACAATGAGGAAGTAACCAGGAAAACCAAGTTGCTCGATGACGCGCAGTTCGCGCTCAATCTGCGCGAGAGCTTGTTCTTGCAGGTCAGCAGACCGCGTGGCGTAGCGTTCACGGCCGCGTTCGGCCACGAGGTGGGTCAGCCAGCTCATCTCATCGTGTCCCTCGGGCGTGGGGCATTGCGGCAGTTCAGGCGCCACCAGGTCGAGGGTGAAGGCGCATTCTTCTGCGAGTTTCACGGTCTCCGCGATCATGGCAGCGCCGTCAGGCACCATCGCCGCGAGTTGCTCGCCCGAGCGCAACCACGGCGCACCCATCGGATGCAGGTCCGCGTATGCTGCGCCGATTGCTTCTCGACGCCCCAACGCCCTCTTCGCCCCCGCCACCCTCGCCCCATCCCGCGTGGCTGCCCCCGGGGCGGCGGTGAGAATTTCCCGCAGACCGGGCGGGCCGGCAGCGCGCAGGATGGCGTGGTGGTCCGCGTCTTCGGGCAGCATCGTCGCCTCGTACTCCTTGACCACGTTGGTGGTACCGAAGCATTCCACGAGCTCATCGAGTCGGTCTGCCCACCGCCAGCCCGCCAACACGATGCAGGTCCCGGCGAGTTCTTTGGCAATCGTCGGGAGCGATGGATAGTGCACCACGCCCTTCTCCCCCGAGGCCATGTGCGCCCCCGCCATGAGGTGCGATAGGCGCCGGTATCCCTCCGCGCCGCGAGCAAGCATCGGCAGTGGCGCGTGAGTCAGGCCGAGCTCTGCCCCAAATACCGTAGGCAGCCCTACCTCCGCGGCGGCTTCGGCGAATTTCACGGCGCCATAGAAACCATCACGGTCCAGCAGACCAAGGGCACTCAAGCCGAGTTCGTGGGCGCGGGCTACCAACTCCTCAGGTTCGCTAGCACCTCCGGTATCGCTGAGGAAACTGTAGGTGGACACGGCGTGGAGTTCTGCGAAGGGAATCGCCGCGGTGCCACGCGGGCCGGCCAGAGGACGCTTGACCGACCGTTCCAGCCGGTCAACCGGCACAACGGCGGCCCCGGGGCGGCCGGAGAGGATGCGTTCCAGCTGCGCCCAGGACAATGCTCTGCCACCATTGAATCGCACGCAACTATCGTACGCATATTCGATGCCGTGAACCGAACGGACGTTTGATTATATTCGCTAAGAAACTCCAAACGGGATCGGAACTAGACTAAGCGGTACACACGGTGATAGATTTTCCCAGACACTTCAACCCCTACTAAGAAAGTGCAGGACGCGACATGCGCCTCAACCGTGTTATCGCAACCGCCGCGGCTTCCATTCTGGCAGCTACTGGCCTCGTTGCATGCTCCTCTGACTCCACTGACAACGCTGCTCCGAAGGACGGCGAGAACCAGGTCGTGCGCATCGGTACGACCGACTCTGACCAGAAGGCTTGGTCTGTATTCCTTGACAAGGCCAAGGAAGCTGGCATCGACCTGGAGCTGGTTCCTTTCACCGAGTACACCCCGGTGAACCCAGCACTGGCTGAGGGTCAGCTTGACCTGAACAAGTTCCAACACATCCTGTACCTGGCTCAGTACAAGGCTTCTTCTGGCAAGGACCTGCGCATCATCGGTTCCGCTGAGATCAACACCCTGGGCCTGTTCTGGAAGGACCACGATTCCCTCGACGGCATCGAGGGCGAGAAGGTTGCTATCCCGAACGACCCGTCCAACCAGG
This sequence comes from Corynebacterium sp. MSK044, assembly GCF_030232825.1. NCBI lineage: Bacteria > Bacillati > Actinomycetota > Actinomycetes > Mycobacteriales > Corynebacteriaceae > Corynebacterium > Corynebacterium sp. MSK044. The sequence goes on along the minus strand of NZ_JASPJJ010000004.1, from coordinate 126,168 downwards.
GCCGCGCGATCAACGTGCTCGTCCAGGCTGGCCTGGTCACGGTGAAGGAGGGCACTGACCCGCTGAACCCGACCCCGGCTGACATTGACAAGGATGCTTCCAAGGTTGAGGTCACCCCGGTTGATGCTTCCCAGACGCCGACTGCCTACAACCAGGGCGACCCGGCGATCATCAACAACAACTGGCTCTCCCGCGCTGGTATCGACGCATCCACTGCTGTCGCTTCCGACGACCCGAACTCTGAGCTGGCTGAGCCGTACATCAACATCTTCGCTGTTCGCGCAGAGGACATTGATAACCCGACCTACGACAAGCTCGTTGAGCTCTGGCAGACCCCTGAGGTTACCGAGGCTCTGAATGAGGACTCCAATGGCACCGCCGTCCAGGTGAACAAGTCCAAGGAGGACCTGAACAAGATCCTCGACCGTCTCGTCGAAGACGCAAAGAACGAGAAGTAAACCTCTATGTCTCGTACTGGCACCCGGATCGAATTCCGGGACGTAAACAAGGTCTTCCGCTCGAAGAAGGGCACGGATGTTGTCGCGCTTGACAGCGTCAGCCTGACGGTTGAGCCGGGGGAGATCCTGGGCGTGATCGGTTACTCGGGTGCCGGCAAGTCCACCCTGGTCCGCATGATCAACGGGCTGGACACCCCGACATCGGGGCAGATTTTGCTGGATGGAACGGACATCGTGGGTATGCCCGCGAAGCAGATGCGTACCGCGCGCCGTTCCATCGGCATGATTTTCCAACAGTTCAACCTGTTCAGCTCGCTCAATGCGGCGGGCAATATTGAGTACCCGCTCAAGATGACCGAGATGAGCAAGGCTGAACGCAAAGCCCGCGTGGCGGAACTGCTCGACTTCGTTGGCCTGTCCGACCGCGGCTCGAACTATCCGGAGCAGCTTTCCGGCGGCCAGAAGCAAAGGGTGGGCATCGCTCGTGCGCTCGCCACAAGCCCTTCGCTTTTGCTTGCCGACGAAGCCACCTCCGCCCTCGACCCCGAAACCACCCAAGAAGTCCTTGACCTGCTGAAGAAGGTCAACGAACAGACCGGCATCACCATCGTGGTGATCACCCACGAGATGGATGTCATCCGGGCCATCGCCGACAAGGTCGCTGTGATGGAAAATGGCAAGGTTGTGGAGCATGGCTCCGTCTACGAGGTCTTCTCCAACCCACAGACGGATGTGTCCAAGAGGTTTGTGGCGACGTCGCTGAGGAATACTCCGTCGAAAAGCGAAGAGCGCGAGCTGCTCCACGCGGGAGAGGGCCGCCTGTTCACCGTGGACCTCACCGCGAACTCCGGCTTCTTCTCCGCGGCCGCGAAACTGCAGGAAGAAGGAGTGGGACTCGACGTTGTGCATGGTTCCGTGACCACGCTGCAAGATCATTCTTTCGGCAAGATGACCGTCCGCCTCACCGGCGAGGATTCTGCTATCGACGAGTTCTACCGCACGATGCAATCCACCACGCACATCCATGAAATCACCGGCACGCAAGGAGATGTGGCCTAAATGATCGAAACACTTCTTGCAGCCGGCGTTGACTGGGACCGCCTCGGCCCCACCTACTGGCAGGCGCTGCTAGACACGCTGTTCATGGTGACCATCACCATGCTTGTCGGCGGGTTCTTCGGCATGCTCCTGGGCCTGTTCCTCTACACCACCCGCGCGGGCGGTGTGCTGCAGAGCCGGCCGATCTACTGGGTGCTGAACATCCTGGTGAACTTCTTCCGGCCCATCCCGTTCATCATCATGATCGCGATGCTCTACTCCGTCACCCTCGCGGTGGTGGACACGACGATTGGCCGTGAAGCCGCGACATTTGTCATGTGCGTGACCGCGACGTTTACCGTGGCGCGCATCGTGGAACAGAACCTCGTGGCCATTGACCCAGGCGTCATCGAAGCGGCCCGCGCGATGGGTGCCGGCCCGTGGCGCATCATCCGCACCGTGATCATCCCGGAGGCCCTCGGCCCGCTGATTCTGGGCTACACCTTCATCTTCATCGCGGTGATCGACATGTCCGCCATGGCCGGCTACATCGGCGGCGGCGGCCTGGGTGACTTCGCCATCGTCTACGGCTACCGCGCGTACCAGCCTGCGGTGACGTGGGTGGCTGTGATCACCATCGTGATCATCGTGCAGCTGGCCCAGCTTCTGGGCAACTGGCTCTCGGCGAAGGTGATGCGCCGCTAGCCGGGGTGCTAGGTAGGTTGGGCCCCATGAAGGTTGCAGTTTTTGACTTCGACGGGACCCTCCACCACCCCGACGGCGGCATCTCCGCCGCCGACATTTCCGCACTACGTGCCTGGCGTGAAGCCGGGCACGTTGCCATTTGTGCCACCGGTAGATCCCGCAGCAAACTCCGTCGCGGGCTCGCTGGTGCTGAGGGGCTCTTTGACTTCCACGTCCTATCCAACGGCAGCGCTGCCACCACCGCGGATGATCAGCTGCTGTACTCCCACCCGGTGCCCAACCATGTGCTCGGCGAGGCGGTCGCACGCTTTGGCACCACCCCGGGTCTGGCGGTGTGCGGCACGACGTGGGGCGACCATGATGCGATCTTCGCGGACACCACCGCCAGCAACACCAGCGGTAACCTAGGAACTGGGTACGAGCTCATCTCAGGATTCACCACTATGAGCGCCGCCGGCATCCCTGCGCATGACTTCGCCCTGCTGGTCTTCTGGCTCCCCAGCGGCGCGGCGACAACTCCAGGGAACACGGCGGAGATCGTCGCGTGGGCGGCGGCCCACCCCGAAGTCAACTACGCCCGCAACGCCAACTTCATCGACGTCATGGCGCCGGGACGAAACAAAGCAGCCGGGATCAACGACGTTCTAGCGCACCTCGGCCGGGACCGCTCCGAGGTGGAGCTATACACCTTCGGGGATTCCTGGAACGACCTGCCCATGCACGCCATCGCCGACGTCTCGCACAGCTTCCCCTACTCCCCCGCCGACGTGCAGGCCGCCACCAACCACGTTGTGGACTCCGTGGGCGAAACACTGCTTAGTTACTTATCCGCGCACTCCAGCGAATCCACCCGCCAATAGCGCCCCTGCTTCGGCTCATCACCGCACGAGGAGATCACGCCGGAGGCGGCGTGGGTGGAGAGGGTGACGTTGAAGGTACGGGTGGCGTCGACAAGCACAATGCGTGCATGATCCTCGCTGACCTCTTCTGACGCGACGGAGAACTGCCCGTAGGAGACATCCTTGCCTTCGCGCTGAAGGTGCGCAGCAACCGCGACTTCCGCCGCCTGCGCGGGCGGCGACATCAAGCCGCTCCCACGGTTGCCCGGCACGAAATACTGCGCGCGCATCGCCGCAGCCAACATCGCCTCCGTCGCCTCCAGGTTCATGCGGCCGAAACTGTAGCCCCACGGCAACAGCAGCAGCGCCGGAGCGAAACGATGCCCCTTCACGTGCGAGGTCTCCCACACCACATCGCCTGTGCTCTTGAACGGGTAGCGGCGCTCCAGCTCCGCCACCAGCGGGCGACCCTTCACCGCGCAGCACCTGTCACGCTTCGCATGCGTGCACACGAGAAGCAACGGGTTGATGCGCGCCTGGCCACCGTTAAGCCCCGGGCCCGACAAATCAAGATCCAGGATCGCCTCCGGGCCATCAACATGCAGCACTTCCGTCAGCCCGATGTCGGAGAACACCAAGTACAGGTGATGCGACTCAATCACGCGCCCCTCACGCGTTGGGTGGCGGATGAGCTGGAGCGACGCATTGTACTTCTTCAGATGCGCCTTAAGCTTCGCGGTGAGTTCCGCGCCGAAGGTATCGCCGTCCAGGACGTCGTGGCTCCATGGGCCCGGCTCTTCGAAAAGGACATAGACTGTGGCCTGTTTTGCCGTCCCCGGAAGCGGCTCGACCTCAACGTCGGAGCACAAAGTGAAGGAATCGGCAGGCATGGCACTAAGGGTAACCTATCTTCGCCGGGAGCTGTAGTGTGTACAACAGTTTGGTCTCAATCTGCGGATTGAGGCGATTTTATTTTTGTGTCTTCACGGTTGTTATTAGGGTAATTCGCATGACTGCACCCAAGCTCGCATGCGCCGTTGCGTTAAGCACGGCCGCTTTTGTGCTCGCTGGGTGCACGCTTGAAACCACGCCTAGTGCCCAACGCGGCGACCTCGTCGCCGGCACCGGTGGCGCGGTGAGCACCATGTCGCCGGAAGAACGCGAACCGTTGGGGTCTGTAGATTCCTCCCCGAAGACCACCCGCCCAACGGCCCCGGCTCGCCTCGCAGTGACTGATATTGAGGCGAAGGCTCACGGCGATTTCGACCGCGTGGTTATCACGTTGCATGGGGACGGTGAACCCGGCTGGTTCACGGATTACGTTTCTTCCCCTGCCGTGGGGTCCACCGGGCAGCCACTGAAAGTGAAGGGGTCGACGTTCCTCAACGTCTTCATTGACGGCACTGTGTTCCCGTCCGATGTCGGTGCCGATGCCACCGCCCCTGAACGCGTCGGCAGTACCGGCGAATCCGGTGCGGTAGCTGAGGTGGTCAACGCCGGCACGTCCGCGGGACGTACGCAGATTGTGGTGGGCATGAACTCCCGAAGCCCCTACAGCGTGGTGACGGTGCAGAATCCCACGCGCATCATCATCGACATCAGCCGCTAGGCGCACCTAGGTGTACATCGCCTCGATCCGCCATTGCTGCTGTGACCAGACAAGGAGCCATCCCACCGGTTTTTCATCGTGTGGGGAGCACCCCACGACTTGAAGGCGAGCAACTTTGTGGGGTGTGTCTTCCCACCATCCGCCATCCACGGGCCATGGTCCGGCCCAGCCGGTGATGAGGTACTTGTTGTCACCCCAGCTCAAGGCATAAGGCTGGGAAGTGAGCAGCGCTTCCGCGGTCACGCCGATGGGGGTGGCCTGCGCGTCAATCATTTTGACCCGTGAGGCTGGGTGGTTGAGCCCACCACCGATCCGCGCTGGGAGTGGCTGCGGGATCGCACCAGGCCACGTGGCGTTACTGCCCTCAGGGCCACGCTCCCCAAAAGGAACGAGGGCAACGCGTTCCACCACCCCACGCCCACCGATTAGTCGCGGCTGCACCACCGCATCAATCCCGAGCTGTGACTGGACGCGCTCCGCAACACGACGCACCTGATCACCTCCCGCAGCAGGTCCCGCGGCAGACTCGCTCCCCCATAACTGCCCTGCCAAGTCCGGCTGCGCCACCTCCAGTGGTTCAAGGATCAGGGAGGTGATTGCCCCGGCACCGCCGTGCGTCAACCACCCATCGAGCTGCCAGCGCACTCGGTCCGCTGTGGCTTCTTCCGTCAAGGCTTCGCGGGTACGCCAGGTACGCTCCACGACTTCCCCGCCGTCTACGTCCGCTTTCACTTTGAGGCGAAGGCAGTTCAGACCAGCAGCTGCAAGACGTTCGTGCAGGCTCGCTGCCAATGCGCGGGCGGCGAAGGCTGCAGCATCAACGCGGTCGATCGGGTCTTCTGGTGTCACCGATACGCTCAGATCCGCCGTAGGGATCTCCGGCGCCACCCGCCGATCCGGCGCCGCACGCGCAATGCGATGACAATGCAGCCCTGCCCGCCCAAAGCGGGTGGATACGGCAGTGGAGGGCAGCGCGGCGAGCTCCCCAAGCGTGCCCACCCCCAGCTGCCCCAGGGCGGCGACGGTGTCTGCGTCTGCCCCCAAACTCGTCTCCGCGACCAGCATGCGCAGGGGGACCCTGGCCAGAAAAGTCGCTGACCCACCCGGTGGCACCACCGCGGAGGCACGGGCTGCGATGACGGCGGTGGCGATCTCGTCGGCCACACCGGTGAGGGGGTCGATGCCGGGGCTGGATGCGGCGTCGATAAGCATTTCGGTAGCTTTTTCCTCGCTCCCGTGGAAGGTGCCTGCGGCGGCGATATCCACAACGACGAGCCCTGGACGCAGGACCTCCACCGACGCGGCAACATCATCGAAACTCGCGGCGAGCGCAGCAAACATGCGGCCATCCCGGTCCGGATTATCCTCCACGACCGTCAGATCCGGACACACGGACTGCGCATGACGCACCTTCATCCCGCGACGAATACCCAGCTTGCGCGCCTCTTGCGAGACCACTTTGATGCGATGATGCGCACCGATCGCGAGCGGCTCCGCCAGCTCATCCCCCGCCTCGAGCCGCGCTGCCTGGATCGGCCAATCCGGAAACCACACGGCCGCCACGCGCATCTACCGCACCACCCGCAAGGCAGGGGCCTGGGCTTCACCCACCGTGACCACGGTCGAAGCCGGACGGGCGTTCTTCTGCGTGACCCGTACCCGCAGATCCATCCCCATGATGCGGCCGGTGCCGCGGCCGATGCCGTGGAAGCCCATCACCTCCCCCGTCAACGCAAGGGCCGGCGACGGCGCCGTCGCGCCGACCAACATGAGCGCGGCATGGCCCTTGCGCAGCTTCCCCAGCAGCGGCCGGGCCCGCACCGGCGACAGCTCCAACACGACCGGGGACCGAAACACCACCAGGTCAAGCCCTTCCACCAGCACCCCGGCCACCCCGAGCGGATCCACCCCGGGGTCCGGCACCGCGATGATGCGCTCCAGGCTCGGCGCAGGCAGTGCGGCGTAGGATAGCTCCGACCACCCCACCACACCCGCGTGTCCACCAGCAGCGGTGACGTGGCGCAGCATTTCCACCACCAGCCCAGGCGTGTCGCTCACGTGTGTGACTGCGCGCCGCGGGAGACCACCAGGCAGGACGGCATCCAAAGCACTACCGACGGACAGAAGGTCAACGTCCTGGACTACCCTTTCTTCCTGCGCGCCCCCTCCCATCTGCGAAATCTGGGCGCGAAGCTGCGCGATTTGTTCCGCGCGCGAGGAAGCAAGCGGCATGGCAGCCAGGCCAACCTTACGAACACTTGTTCCACTCACGCGGATTATTATGCTCCGCGCAAGCAACACGGTCAATCCCCGTGGCCGAACAGGCTTTCTAGTCCAGTGAGCGCTGCGACGCCCACCGCGTCAGCTGGTACCGGTTCGAGGTTTGCGTCTTGCGCAACACATTCGACGCGTGCGTTTCCACCGTCTTCACAGAGATGAAGAGCTCCGCCGCAATCTCCTTGTACGTGTACCCGCGCGCCAACAACCGCAGCACTTCGAGCTCTCTGCGCGTGAGCTTATCGACGAGCTCCCCCTCCCCCACCTTCTCCGGCTCCCCAACCGGATCCTCCACGACCCCAGCCGATGCAAAGGCGTCGAGGACGAACCCGGCGAGGCGGGGCGAGAAGTAGGCGTCCCCGCCATGCACCTGCACCACGGCTTCGGCGAGTTCAGGGCCGTCGATGTTCTTGGTCACGTAACCCCGGGCACCAGCACGGATAAGCGCAATCACATCTTCCGCTGCGTCGGACACAGATAGCGCCAGATACTGCGGGCCGGGCACTTGCGTGATTACCGCGAGGCCGCCGCCATCCGGCATGTGCACGTCCAGAAGGACAACGTCAGGCTTCGTCTCCGCGATACCAGCAACGGCCTCGGCCACAGTGCCGGCATCGCCGACGACCTCAATCGCCGCGGCGGAATCAGCACCGGCCAGTTCGGCGCGGACGCCGGAGCGGAAGACGGAGTGATCGTCGACAAGAAAAACGCGGACAGGCTGCATGATCTCGACCTTACAGTGGCAACGTGAGTGCCACTTCTGTTCCTTCGCCCGGCGCGGTTTTCACCACGGCGGTGCCCCCGGCGCCCTCCATACGGCTGGTGATGGAATCGCGGATGCCGTGCCGGTCCGCCGGGATGGCCTCCACATCAAACCCAGTTCCGCGATCCCGGACGAACACACTGAGCTCACCAGCAATGTGCTCCACGTACACGTCGATGGTGGCTGCGCCCGAATGCTTCGCCGCGTTGACCATCGCCTCCCGCGTGGCCAAGACAATGGGTTCCACATCGGCGCTCATGTCCAGGTCCTCACCGACGGTGACGGGCTGGATGCGCACGTTAAACATGTCCTCGACATCACCCGCCGCGGCGTTAAGAGCAGTGAAGAAGCTGGCGGGAGTCGCAGGGGCGCCATAAAGCCACGCACGCAGCTCACGCTCCTGGCCGCGAGCAAGACGTGCAACCTCCTCCGCATCATCCGCGCGCTTCTGAATGAGCGCGAGTGTCTGCAACACCGAATCATGCAGGTGAGCCGCAATAACAGCATGCTGGTCCGCCACCGCTTTCTCCTCGCGCTCCTGCACGAGCGAGCGGAACAGTCGCACGATCAGCGGCACCACCAGAATGCCCACACCCACGACGGTGGCGAGCACCGCCAAGATCACGCCGGTGATCCCGCTGCCATCCCCCATCAGGGCGATAACCACGACACCGCCCATGACCAACACCGCACCACACACCAGCAGCACGACGGAGCCAGTGGTGCGCATGTCACGGTCATAGGCCTGCCACGCGAGCATGGCACCGAGAGCCACCAGAGCGATGACCAGGAAGAACCAGCCGCTCCCCACCCCTGAGAGCGCCCACAGCGCAAACGACCCCACGATCATGAGGGCATTCACAGTGCCCCCGACGCGGTAGTGGTCAATCACCGGATCCTTTGGTGTGCCAACCGGGCTGAACACCCACAGCGCCGCATACAGCAGAACCCCCATCCCGCCGAGAATGGAGCTGAGGGTGAGGGCGAGGCGGGCCCAGGTGACGTCGATACGCAAATGCGCCGACAACCCTGCGGCGACACCTGCGACAACTCGGCCTTGTTCCACGCGCACAAAACGCGGGTAGGCACCGTTGGAATAGGACATGCGCTTATCTTTGCATGCTTGTTCGCGGTGCGAATCAGGGTAAACCCTGAAATCCAAAAACCAGGGTCATTCCCGATACCGCTCCGCGCCCCTGCATTTCATACTGGAACCATGAACGAGACACTGAAGGAAATGTGGGACACCCGCCCACCCCGCATCCCGAAGAAACAGGGCGGAAACGCAATCATCGCCGGCATCTGCGAAGGCATCGCGGTGCGCTACCGCGTGGATGCTTTGCTTGTCCGCGTGGCGTTTGTGGCCTTGTCCTTCGTATTTGGCGTGGGCCTGTTCGCCTACACGCTGTGTGGTTTCCTCATGCCGCGCTTTGGCATGGCCGCCTGCCCCGCGCAGGTGATCTCGCGGCCGAATGAAGAACTGACGGAGGCGGAGCGCGAAGACCGCACCACCGGCTGGGTCCTGCTGGTGCTGCTCATTCTCTTCTTCCCCACCTTGTCCGTGGCTACAAACGGCGATCGCGTGTTCTCCTCCATCGGTGGCCTTGCGCTCGCCGCGGTGGCCTGGTGGGCGCTGCATCAGCGCACGCCGGTCCCGCCGGAAGGACTCGTTGTGCCACCTACTCAGCAAACGCCTCGCCCGCCCACAGCGCCGTCTGAGCCGCCAGTGACTGCACAGTTCACCGCACCGGAGGGCTACGAACACCCGGCCGGCACAGAACCAGCGGCCCCCACTCCCCCAGCATGGGACCCGTTGGGCACGGCACCGGGCCTGTGGCACCTGCCCGATCCTGAACCTGCCCCAGAGCCCGCCCCGGAACCGGAGGCCAAAAAGAAGGGCTCGCTCCTGTGGCTGTGGATTCCGCTTGCACTGATCATTGCAACACCTCTCGTGTTCGCCTCTAGCGTCGCCGACCGCGTCGGTGAAGTGGTCGCCGACCGCGTCGGTGAAGTGAATCTCTCCTACGAGGATGCGCAAACCATCCCTGACGTGAACTACCTCGTTGGCGAGATGAACGTTGACCTCTCGAACCTGGCACCACTCAAGGAGCCGAAAACCGTCAACTTCAACAACGGCATCGGCGAGATCAACATCCTGCTGCCGAACAACGTGCCGGTTGAGGTGCACTGCCAGGCCACCATCGGCGAAGCCACCTGCCCCACAGGAAAGCAAAACGCGGACAAGGATGGCGCGCTGCTCACGATTAATGTGGAGCACCGCATCGGATCCGTGTCCGCGCAGTTTGCTGAGTAAGTGGAGTCCGCTACTCCCACTCGATGGTTCCCGGTGGCTTGGACGTGATGTCCACGACCACGCGGTTGACGTCCTCCACCTCGTTTGTGATGCGGGTGGAGATCGTCTCCAGCACCTCGTACGGCACGCGCACCCAGTCGGCGGTCATCGCGTCCTCGGAAGCAACCGGTCGCAGCACAATCGGGTGGCCGTAGGTGCGGCCGTCACCCTGAACACCGACGGAGCGAACGTCTGCGAGCAAGACCACCGGGCACTGCCAGATCTGATCGTCCAGGCCAGCGCGGGTGAGTTCCTCGCGGGCGATGGCATCGGCCTTGCGCAGGGTCTCTAGGCGTTCCGACGTCACCTCACCGACAATGCGGATACCCAGGCCCGGGCCCGGGAACGGCTGACGGTTCACAATAACCTCCGGCAGACCCAGCTCCCGGCCAACAGCGCGGACCTCGTCCTTAAACAGCAGGCGGAGCGGCTCGACAAGCTCGAACTCCACATCGTCCGGCAGGCCACCCACGTTGTGGTGGCTCTTGATGTTCGCGGTGCCCGTGCCGCCGCCGGATTCCACAACATCCGGGTACAGGGTGCCCTGGACGAGGAAGCCCACGTCCTCCCCCTCCAGCACGGAGGCCACGGCGCGCTCGAAGGAACGGATGAACTCCGCACCAATCGCCTTACGTTTCGCCTCCGGCTCCGTCACGCCGGCGAGCTTGCTCAGGAAGGCGTCACGCTCATCCACCGTCACCAGCTTCGCGCCGGTTGCGGCCACGAAGTCCTTCTCCACCTGCTCGCGCTCGCCCTGGCGCAGCAGACCGTGGTCAACGAACACGCAGGTCAAACGGTCGCCGATCGCACGCTGCACCAGCGCCGCTGCGACAGCGGAGTCCACGCCGCCAGACAGACCACAGATGGCGTGGCCGTCGGGGCCGATTTGGGCCGAGACAGCGTCGATAAGCTGCTCTGCAATATTCGACGCCGTCCAGGTCTGCTCGAGCCCCGCGATCTCCGTGAGGAAGCGGGTGAGCACCTGCTGACCGTGCGGCGAGTGCATGACCTCCGGGTGGTACTGCACGCCCGCCATACGCTGATCCGCGTTCTCAAAGGCGGCGACCGGTGCACCCTCAGAAGACGCGGTGACCTCGAAACCTTCCGGCGCCTGCGTCACGGAATCGCCGTGGCTCATCCACACGGAATGCTGCTCCGACAGGCCAGCGTGGAGGACGCCACCGCACACATCCATCTTCGTGCGGCCGTACTCGCGCGAACCCGTCTTGGCCACGGTGCCACCCAACGCCTGAGTCATCACCTGGAAGCCGTAGCAAATGCCGAACGTGGGCAAGCCCAGCTCGAAGATGGCCGGATCGAGCTTCGGCGCACCGTCCTCATACACAGACGACGGGCCGCCGGACAGCACGAGTGCAACCGGGCCCTTAGCTTTCAATTCTTCAGCCGTGATCGTGTGCGGCACGACCTCAGAGTAGATGCGCGCTTCACGCACGCGACGGGCAATGAGCTGTGCATACTGCGCGCCGAAGTCCACAACAAGGACTGGGCGCGGATGCGCGTTAGCAGTTGGAGAGGTAGTCACGGATTCAAAGTTTAACGCATGGTCTGAATAGACTGAACCGCCATGACCGCTCCTTCTCCAACCTCACCGCTTGGCGTTGCGTGCATCATCGGCTCGTGCATTTCGCTGCAGCTTGGGGCGGCCCTGGCGGTTGAGTTGTTCCCGCACGCCGGCAGTTGGGCAACGGCATCGTTGCGCCTGCTTCTCGCGGCGGTGATCCTTCTCGCGGCAAGCCGTCCGCACTTTTGGGCTTGGACTTCGGATCAGTGGCGCGCCGTGATCACGTTCGGGTTGACCATGGGGTTCATGAACGGCTGTTTCTACACAGCGATCGAGCGGATCCCCCTCGGCACCGCAGTGACCATCGAGTTCCTCGGCCCACTGACTCTCGCCGCGCTGTTGTCGCGCTCCGTGCGCGACGCGATCTGCGTGGCCCTTGCGCTCACCGGCATGCTGCTGCTGGGCATCAATTCCTACAACGGCTATCCGCTCGACCCGGTTGGCGTTGCTTTCACGCTGGCTGCGGGTGTGTTCTGGGCGTTGTATATCCTTGCCTCGAAGCGCGCGGGCAGTTCGGTTCCCGGCCAGGGTGGTCTCGCGGTGGCGCTGTTCATCGGCGGCCTCGCCCTCATGCCGCTGGGTTGGCAGGGCTCGCTCACGATCATGTCGGATTCCCGCCTCTTCGGCATCGCGTTGGGCACCGCGGTTCTTGCGTCGCTCGTGCCGTACTCGCTGGAGCTTATTGCTTTACGACGTCTCACCCCCAACACCTTCGCCATCTTCCTCGCCCTCGAGCCCGCCATCGCCGCATTCTTCGGCTGGCTGCTGCTGTCGGAGCACATCTCGGGAATGAAGTTCACGGCGATCCTTCTGGTGATCGCAGCCGCGGTCATTCAGGCAATGCAAGGGCGCGGTAAGAAAAGAGCTCAACCCGTATAGAGTGATTCCTATGTCCGTAAACGACCTGTCTACCTCGACCCAGAACTACCTGAAGGTGATCTGGAGTCTCACGGAATGGTCGGCTGAACCCGTCACCGCAACGTTGATCTCCCGGCAGACGGGTTTGCGCATGTCCTCGGTGTCTGACGCGATGCGCAAGCTAGGTTCGCAGGGGTTGATTTCCCACGCACCGTACGGCTCCGTGGAGCTGACGGACGAGGGCCGCACCTACGCCGTAGCCATGATCAGGCGACATCGACTCATCGAGACGTTCTTGGTGGACACCCTCGGCTACACCTGGGACCAGGTCCACGACGAGGCCGAGAACATGGAGCACGCGGTCTCCGATTTCTTCGTCGCTCGGCTCGACGAGTTCCTGGGCCACCCGGAGCGCGACCCGCACGGAGATCCCATCCCTGCCGCGGACGGTACCGTGCCAGCGCTGGATGCCCGCAGCCTCACCGACCTGGCCGCGGCCATGGAAAAGGGCACAGAAAAACTCCGGGTCACCGTCGAAAGGATTTCGGACTCGGACCCGGAGCTGCTCAAGCACTTCGAGGAAAACGGCATCGTCGTCGGCGCTGTCCTGACGGTCACGGAAGGTGCGCCGTTCTCGGAGGCGCTGGAGGTGACCGTCGATAAGGCTTCTCAGGCCGTGCCGCTGGGCAACATCGCTACGGATGCGTTGTTCGTCTCCACAGCCTCCCCTACTTCGGCGTAGACAGGCTTCTTCCTCATCAGCTTCGTGATGATGCCCTGGCTCGGACTAAACAGATACACCAGTAGGAACACCACGCCCTGCGCCACGACGATGAGCCCGCCCGGCGACGCATCCAGGTAATAGCTGGCGTACAAGCCAACCACAGAGCATCCCGCCGCCATAACCGGCGCGATGATCAGCATGTGGCTGAACGTGTTGGTCAGCAGGTAGGCGGTCGCGCCGGGGATGATCAGCATGGCCACCACGAGGATGACACCGACGGCCTGCAGCCCAACCACGCATGTCAACGCCAGCAGCGCGAGCAGCACCGCACCGATCATTTTCGGGCGCAGCCCGATCGCGTGAGCGTGGATCGGGTCGAAGGCAAACAGAGTGAAGTCGCGTCGCTTGAGCAGGAGGATCGCTAGCGTGATGGCACCCAGCACGAGGATTTGCGCGAGGTCAGCTTTGGACACACCGAGCAGGTTGCCGAAGATGATGTGATTCAGGTCCGTGTGCGATGGCGTCACGGAGATGAGCACAAGGCCGAACGCGAACAGCGTGGTGAAGACGATGCCGATCGCGGCGTCTTCTTTCAGGCGGCTCGTGTCGCGCACCACGCCGATCAAGCCGACCGCGAGGAAGCCGAAGATCACGGCCCCCACAGCAAAAGGCGCGCCGAGCAGGTATGCCACCACCACGCCGGGGAAGACTGCGTGGGACACCGCGTCGCCCATGAGTGACCAGCCGATGAGCACCAGCCAGCATGACAGCACCGCACACACCACAGACGCGACAAGGCTGGTTGCCAGTGCGCGCGTCATGAAGTCGTAGGCAAAGGGGTCAAGGAGGAAAGACATCATTGGTTCATCACATCCAAGCCAAAGGCGGCAGCGAGGTTCTCTGGTTTCAGGACTTCCGCGGGCTGCCCATGCACGAGCACGCGGCGGTACAGCAGGAGCGCCTCATCCGCCAGGTCAGGCAGCGCAGGCAGATCATGGGTAGACACGAAGATCGTGGATCCGCTCGCCGCCATCTCACGAAAGAGCCGGGTCATCGTTGCTTCGCTTCGCTTATCGACGCCCGCAAACGGCTCATCCAACAACATAATCTCCGCCCCCTGCGCAATACACCGGGCGACGAATGCCCGTTTGCGCTGGCCACCGGACAGTTGCCCGATCTGGCGGTCGGCGAATTCGGTGAGCTCCACGCGTTCCAGCGCGTGCTCCACCGCTTCCATGTCTTTGCGGTGTGGTCGGCGGGTAAAACCCATCTGGCCGTAGCGGCCCATCATGACCACGTCGCGGACACTGACCGGGAAGTCCCAGTCCACTGCTTCGCGTTGGGGGACGTAGCCGAGGACGCCGGAACGTCGTGAAGCAGCGGGGTCCTGGCCGTTGATGGCCACGGTGCCCACGTCAGGCCGGATATGGCCCATGATCGTTTTGAACAGCGTCGATTTACCGGAGCCATTCATCCCGACGAGTCCGCACACGCGCCCCGGCGCGATGTCCAGGGTGACGCCGTCGAGAGCAAGCACGCTGCCGTAATGCACGGTGACATCACGCACCGAGATGGCATTTGGTTGGTTCACCGCTCTATTCCTTTCCGGTCAGAGCTTTAGTGATGACGTCTGCGTCGTGCTTGATCAGGTCGAGGTAGGTCGGCACCGGGCCACCCTCTTCCGAGAGCGAGTCCACGTAGAGCGTGCCACCGTAGGTTGCGTTGGTGGCCTCGACCACGCGCTGCATCGGTGCATCCGAAACAGTGGACTCACAGAAGACCGCCGGGACGTCGTTTTCCTTCACGAACTCGATAGCGCGGGAAATCTGCTGCGGAGTCGCCTCGTTCTCGGAGTTCACTGCCCAAATGAAGCGCTCCTCCAACCCAGCATCACGTGCCATGTAGGAAAACGCCCCTTCGCAGGTCACCAGCGCACGGCGCTTCTCCGGCAGCTGGGACAGCTCCTCCACCATTCCGTCGTGGACCTCCTGGAGCTGATTCTTGTAATCCTCACCATTGCGCTCAAAGTCGGTGGCGTGCTCCGGATCAAGCTCAGAGAAGGCTGCGACCATGTTGTCAACGTAGGTCCTCACCTCAAGCGGGCTCATCCACGCGTGCGGGTTAGGCAGGCCGGCACCTTCGTCCTCGGTGATGTCAATCGGGGTGATGCCGTCCGTCACGGTGACGTGCGGTGCGTCACTGTCCTCCACGAACTGAGAGAACCAGTTCTCCAGGTTCAGGCCGTTATCCAGGATGAGGTCCGCGTTGGTCGCGCGACGAATATCCGCCGGCGTTGGCTCATAGCCGTGGATTTCAGCGCCCGGCTTGGTCAGGGACTCAACCGTGAGGTGCTCCCCCGCCACATTCTGCGCGATGTCCTGGATCACCGTGAAGGTGGTCAACACCGTCGGCTTCTCCGCGGCCTCCTCTTCCGTCGCCGGTGCACAACCCACCAGCAGCATTGCCGCTGCCGCAAACGCTGCGAATCTCCGTGCTATGGCCATTTTCATCTCCCATCAGAACGATATTCCGTCATTGCAGTTTCTAAAGTACGTCTTGCCGTACTTTTCTTTTCGCAAGACTACACCGCTTGACGAAGGTAAGCCAAACCAAAGAAAACCGCCCGGCGGAAAACCCACCAGGCGGCCGTAGAAGGAGCGCGGAAAACTACTGCGAGACGGTGATACTCACCTTCTGGAAGCTCTTGATGTCCGTGTAGCCACACTTCGCCATCGCACGGCGCAAACCACCGACGAGGTTGTAGCCACCCCACGTGCTCGTGGACGGACCATGCAACACGGTCTCCAGGCTCGGACGATCAGCACCGCTCGCGGCAATGATGTCCTCGTGGGATGCGCCACCATCACTCGCCAGACCTGCCTCAACCCAGCCGTAGCCGTACTCGGTCTGAGTGATCAGGCCGCGCGGGAAGCGCGGGTGTGCGCTCTGAGACTGCCAGTAGAAGCCGTGTCCAGCAGCCTCGGCCGCAGCAGCGAGCGGCTGCCCCAGCATGACCGCATCCGCACCACAGGCAACGGCGCGGGCGATTTCACCGCTAGTGTCAATGTCACCATCGGCGATCACGTGGACGTAGCGGCCCTCAGTCTCGTCGAGGTACTCACGGCGCGCCGCCGCAACATCGGCGATCTGGGTAGCCAGGTTGGAATCAATACCCAGCGCCAGCGGCGAGGTGGTGGAGCCCTGTCCCACGATGATGCCAGCCGCACCAGCGCGCATCAGGTGCAGTGCAGTGGTGTAATCCGACACACCACCGGCAATGACAGGCACCTCGAGGGAACCAATGAACTCCTTCAGGTTCAGCGGCTCCCCACCCTCCTGGACGTGCTCGGCGGAGATGTTCTCACCATGGATGAACAGCATCTCCGCACCAGCCTTCACCACAATCGGCGCCAGCTCGCGAGCGTTCTGCGGGCTCACACGAACAGCCACGGTCACGCCGGAGTCACGCACCTGAGCAATGCGCTCAGACAACAGATCCGTATCCAGAGGAGCAGCGTGCAGTTCCTGCAGCTCCGCCACGCCCGGCTGACGGAAGCCATGCACGTCCTGATCAGCGAACAGAATCGGCTCGATGACCTTCTTGATCGCCGCATCCAGGTCCGCGTGACGGCCCCACAGGCCCTCAGCGTTGATCACGCCGAGGCCGCCCTGCTTGCCCATCTCGATGACAAACTCAGGGCTAGCCAGAGCGTCCGTCGGGTGGGAGACGAGGGGGATGTCGAACGTGTAGGCGTCGATATGCCAGCGCAGATCAACGTCCTTCGAAGAACGCGTGCGACGCGACGGAACAATGTTGATCTCGTTCAAGCCGTACGCGCGACGCGCTTCACGGCCAATGCCAATTTCAACGTAATCACGCATGCTTAACCCCTGTAGTTCGGTGCTTCGACGGTCTGCGTGATGTCGTGCGGGTGGGACTCACGCAGGCCAGCGGTGGTGATCTGGACAAAGCGCTTGGTCTGCAGCTCCTCGATGGAGGCAGAACCGGTGTAGCCCATCGCCGCGCGCAACCCACCAACGATCTGGTGGGTGATCGAGTCAATCTCACCGCGGTACGGCACGCGCCCTTCAATGCCTTCCGGCACGAGCTTGTCCTCGCTGGTCACGTCAGCCTGGAAGTAGCGGTCCTTGGAGAAGGAACGCTTCTCACCCGTCAGGCCACGGCCCTGCATCGCACCCATGGAGCCCATGCCACGGTAGCGCTTGTACTGCTTGCCACCCACGACCACGATGTCGCCCGGCGCTTCCTTCGTGCCAGCAAGCATGGAGCCGAGCATGACCGTCGACGCACCAGCAGCGAGCGCCTTAGCCACGTCACCGGAGTGCTGCATGCCGCCGTCAGCGATGACCGGAACGCCAGCAGCATGCGCCGGCACGGACGCCTCCAGGATCGAGGTGATCTGCGGGGCACCCACACCGGCAACCACGCGGGTGGTGCAGATGGAGCCCGGACCGATGCCCACCTTGATGGCATCCGCACCCGCCTCAATCATCGCGGCAGCGGCCTCGCGGGTGGCCAGGTTGCCGCCTACGACATCGACGCGGTCACCGAAATCCTTCTGCACCCGCGCAACCATCTCCAGGACGCGGTTGTTGTGTGCGTGGGCGGAGTCGACGACGAGGGCGTCCACGCCAGCGTCGACAAGCAGGCCCGCACGATTGTAGGAATCCTCGCCCGTGCCGATGCCCGCCGCGACGAGCAGACGCCCCTCACTGTCCTTCGAGGCGTTGGGGAACTGCTCGGTCTTCACAAAATCCTTCACGGTGATGAGGCCAGTGAGCTTGCCTTGCTTATCGACGATCGGCAGCTTCTCCACCTTATTCTCCGACAAAAGCTGGAGCGCCTCTTCCTTGCTCACGCCATCCTGCGCCACCACCAGCGGCATCGGCGTCATGACCTCGGACACCGGGCGCGAGAAATCAGCTTCAAAACGCATATCGCGGTTGGTGATAATGCCCACCAGCACACCCTGCTCATCCACCACCGGCAGACCCGAAATACGGAAACGAGCGCACAGCGCGTCCACATCGCTGATGCTCATGCCCGGCGTAGCGGTCACCGGATCCGTGACCATGCCGGACTCCGAACGCTTCACCACATCAACGTGCTCCGCCTGGTCCTCCGCCGACAGGTTGCGGTGCAGCACACCAATGCCGCCCTGACGCGCCATGGCAATGGCCATGCGGGACTCCGTCACCGTATCCATTGCTGCCGACGCAATCGGCATACCCAAACGAATATTGCGGGTGAACTGCGCCGAGGTATCCACCTCCCCCGGAACGATGTGGGACTCCGCAGGTAGGAGCAGCACGTCGTCAAAGGTCAGACCACGCAGAAGCACCTTCGACGGGTCATCCCCGCCGGTATGTACCCTCTCACCGGAATTATTAGAACCGAAGATGTTACCCATGTCGCTCCCTTGCTGTATCTCGCTTCCGCTTCTAGCCAGCAAGCATAGTGGGTAATCCGCCTACTCCCCCAATGAGAGCAGATGCCCCCGAAATGGCCCCTTGTTAGAGCCTTGCCTAGGCTGGGAGCATGTTCTTCGACTCGATGATGCCTCGTGACCCGTTCGCCGACGACCCCAACGACCCGGCGTCCTTCATCGAGGACGACGAAGCCCCCGCACCCCTCACACCGGAGGAGCGCGAAGCCGTCCTCCGCGATCTGGCCCAGACCCGCGAATTCAAGCTTGTGCTTGAGCCCCGCGGCATCCTCGGCATCACCTTCATCTGCGAAGACTGCGATGAGATGCACTTCTACGACTGGGACATCATGATCAACAACATGATCGCCATCCTCAACAGCCAACTGCCCCCAGTGCATGAGCCCAGCGCTCAGCCGAATTTCCAGGCCTACGTGCCCTGGGATTACGCGCTGGGGTACCTCGACGGCCTCGACGCGCGCTAGGTACGCGCGAAAGTAACGCTTTTACTGCGAAGACTGCGTGGCCGCCGGATCAGACTGCAGGATAATCGTCGTGGTCGGCGCTGCCGGCGAACTCTGACGGGTACTCGATGGCGCCGTAGATGTGCCGGTGGCCGTGGCCTCGCTCGGCTGCTCCGTCACCACCACGGTGACGGTAGTGGGCTCAAGAGTCACGGTGACCGTCTCCGGGGACTTCTCCTCTGAGGGCTGCTCCGGTTCAGGCGTGACCACAACGGTCTCCTTCGGGGCTGAAGCCCCCGGTGCCGAGGTGCCGCGCTCAAGGTTCATGGACTCACGCAGCTGATCAATCAGCAGCTTTGCGCCCGCCAAGTTGCCGCTTTCAGTCATGTTTTCAATCTCGTCGAGCTTGGTGGCCAGCTCCACAACATTCTTACGCTCACCAAAAACAGCCTGAGACGGGCCCCACAGAACAGACCCCGGGGTGGCGCTATACAGCGCAGCACCGGTCCCGGCAACGGCGACGGTGGCCGCAGCAGCGCCGACAAGACCGGCCATCCACGGGCTCGTCCGGAAACGGCGCGACGCCTCCCGCGCAGCACGGCGTTCGGTGAGGGAGGTGACGGGGGCCACGGCTTCGTCGATAAGCGGGGCGGCCGGCATGGGCGCTTCAACCTCATCCCGCAGACCCAGCAGCAGCGACGCGAGCTCATCTGCACCATCCGACGGATCAACACCGTGCGAAAGCGAGGTCAGGAAGGCGTCATCTGCCTCAACGTCGTGCTCATCACGACGGCGATGACGGCCAAACTGCGACATTGGCTCCATATCTACCCTCCCTGAACTTCCTCTTCGAGTGCCCGCCGGAGAGTGGCAAGCGCTCGGTGCTGCGCGACTCTGACCGCTCCTGCAGTGCTGCCGACGATCTCCGCTGTTTCTTCAGCAGACAATCCGACAAACACACGCAAGATGACAATCTCTCTCGCCTTGTCACTTAACAGATCGAGCAAAGCGCGCACTCTGTTACTTCCTGCCGCCACCATCGCTGCATCTTCGGGGGTAGCGCCGGAAAATTCCTGGTCAGGGACCTCGTCTGTCGGGTTTGTTTTGTCGCGCGCTAGCGCCCGGTGCGCATCCGCAACCTTGTTGAACGCAATGCCATACACGAAAGCCATGAACGGCTTGCCAGTGTCCTGATACTTCCCCACGCTCGTGGCCACGGCCAGGCAGATCTCCTGGGCAACATCCTCCGCGGTGGGAGTGCGCCCCGCGCTAATCCTCGCGCGGGCGTAACGCAGCACCATCGGGTGCACAATCTTGATGATGTCCTGGAGCGCCGCAGTATCCCCTGCCTGGGCTAACGGTACGAGTTCGGCGAGACGTTGGTCCGCGTCAGCTGAGGCCATTACGTCTCTCCTTTTCTCGTAAATGGGCAGGGCTCGCAGGTATAACAGACCTGCACCGGCAACATCCTACGCGCCGGTCGCGTGATCTCCCTAAATCCCATGGCTCACCGCACAGCATTGTGAGCGTGACGTAACCAACAATTCACTAACGTTTCACCTTCAAACATTTGCGCACGTCAGGCAGATCAAAATGAAACGTGCTAGATCACATCTAACTGTGTGAAACCTGGCAGAAACCAATTGTTCACCATTGCCTTGCACACTGCGCGAGATAACGTTCGTCATAGGTTTCACACACGGAGATGTATATGCCTGCTCTTTCCATGCCCCAGCAGCTGCCCGGCCCGAATGCGGACTTCTGGGATTGGCAACTCCACGGCGCATGCCGCGGCGAGGCATCTGAGGTCTTCTACCACCCCGACGGGGAGCGTGGCCGCGCCCGTGCGAACCGCGAGAACCGCGCGAAGGCGATCTGCTTTTCCTGCCCTGTCCTCGAGCAATGCCGTGCTCACGCGCTTGCGGTTGCGGAGCCGTACGGCATCTGGGGTGGCATGAGCGAGTCCGAGCGCCAGGCTGCGCTACGTCGCGTCAAGGTCGCCGCAAACTAGCTTCTCGCTTATCGACGTCTAAAAGCCCCCAACCTTACTTAGACTGCCTTAACCCCCTGTTTGGTTCCATAAAATTTTACATTGTGGGAAATCTCAAAAACCCTTTACCCAGGGGTTTTGGCGCGGTTACCGTCGGGGCATGAAAACTTTTGATGATTTGTTGGATGCCCATAGCTCTTTAGGCATCGATACGTTAGAGCACTTTGATAAATCGCGGGCGCTTGATGCCGGTGTTGAACAATCCGCGGTGAATAACTGGAAATTAGTTCATGAGGCGTATTACGGGGAGAACTTATCCTCCGCCAAACAGCAAAAAGCGCGCGATAAAGCGCGGGCGTTGGGGTTAAGCCTGGGATTGCTCGCGCAGATCGAGCGCGCTGTAAAACACATTTCTCACGCTACTCGGCGCCATAGCTACCGCATGAAGATGCTAAGTGCCGCCGCGCACGTCTCGCGTACCTGCACAGCTCTCCTTGCCTTGGCGAAGCGGATCGTCCCAGCCAAGGAGAAAACCCCGCCACGCGAGCAGGCCACCTTCGGCGTTCCGAATATGGGCAAGACCACCGTCACGCTGACCATGGATGAGCGTACCGCCGCCGACCTCAAATTCGCGGCTTACCAGGACCTAGACCCTTCAAAGCCGATCGGCCCGCAACTATTAAAAGCAATCGTTGCTCTCCTACGGGACGGAGGCGGTGTCGCGAAAGCAGTCCCCAGACCCTTGTTGCTCATCGGTCTCGACCAACACGTGCAGATCCTCAACGGCGAAGGCGATGAGGTCATCTTGGGGCTTACGGACGGCACCACGATGACGGGCGCGGAATACCTCAACCGCTTCATCGCTACCGCAGACAACCATCTCGAAGCAGCTATCTTCCACCCCGCTGAGGGAGCCATCAACCTCTACCGCAGCCAGCGCTTTGCAAACCAGAAACAGCGGGACTTGGCCAAAGCCACCTCCCCCGTCTGCGCGTTCATCGGCTGCCACCAGGCTGCGGATCTCTGCGAAACGCACCACATCAAGGCGTGGAAGAACGGCGGGGAAACCAACTTGAACAATCTCGCACCACTGTGCCGCTACCACAACCGCGTCAATGACGACGATCCACATCTTGCCCACCGCGGCCACGTAGAGATGCTCACCGGCACTCCCACCTGGATTTCCCCCAAGGGCTACCCAGTGGTCAACGACATCCACCCCTACGGAGCCATGCAGACGGTGTTCCCCCGAGCAGCCCAAGCAGCTTAGGCAACGAAAAAGCGCCCCCGGGGGTGGGAGCGCTTCGCGCATAAGCAATCGCCTAGTGCTGGTGACCAGCTTCTTCCTCTTCAGGCTTGTTCACCACGGAAGCCTCGGTGGTGAGCACCATGCGGGCCACGGATGCGGCGTTGACCACAGCGGAGTGGGTCACCTTCACCGGGTCGATGATGCCCTGCTCGATGAGGTTGCCGTACTCGAGCGTGGCGGCGTTGAAGCCCTCACCGTTCGGCAGCGTAGCGACCTTGGACACAACGACGGAACCGTCCAGGCCTGCGTTTTCCGCGATCCAGTAGGCCGGCTTCACCAGCGCACGAGCTACGGTGAGCACACCGGTCTTCTGCTCGCCCGGGTAGTTCTCAGCGAGCTCCTCGAGCTTCGCCGCGATCTGGACGAGAGCGGAGCCACCGCCGGCGATGATGCCTTCCTGCGCAGCTGCACGGGCAGCATTGATGGCGTCCTCGACGCGCAGCTTGCGCTCGTTGACCTCGGTCTCCGTCGGAGCACCGACGCGGATGACAGCGACACCACCGGACAGCTTGGCCAGGCGCTCTTCCGCCTTCTCCTTGTCCCAGGTGGAATCGGTGTTCTCGATCTCGCGGCGGATCTGCTCGCGGCGGTTCTCCACTGCCTCGGCAGAGCCAGCGCCGTCGACGATGACGGTGTCGTCCTTGGTCACGGTGACGCGGCGGGCACTGCCCAGCACGTCAAGCTCCGCGTCCTTGAGGTTGACGCCGACCTCCGGGTCGATGACAGTGGCCTCGGTGACCACAGCGAGGTCATCCATGAAGGCCTTGCGGCGCTCGCCGAAGTACGGCGACTTCACCGCAACAACCTTCAGCGCACCACGGATGGAGTTAACCACGAGGGTCTGCAGCGGCTCGCCCTCAATATCCTCCCCGATAATGAGCAGCGGACGGGACGTGCCCACGGCCTTCTCCAGCAGCGGGAGGAACTCCGGCAGGGAGGTGATCTTGTTGCGAACCAGCAGAACCTGCGGGTTCTCTAAGACGGCCTGGCCGGCCTCTGGGTCCGTCATGAAGTAGGGGGAGAGGAAGCCCTTCTCAAAGGAGATGCCTTCGGTGACGTCCACGTAGGACTCGATGGACTGGGACTCCTCAACGGTAAGAACACCGTCCTTGCCCACCTTGTCCATGGCGCCAGCAACCATCTCGCCGACGACGGAGTCACGGGAGGAGACGGTGGCAACGTTGGCGATCTCCTCGTTGGAGGACACCTCGGTTGCACGAGCCTTGAGCTCCTCAACAACAGCCTCAGCTGCTGCGGCGATGCCCTTGTTCAGCTCGATCGGGTTCGCACCAGCGGCAACGTTGCGCAGGCCCTCGTTGATGATGGCCTGGGCGAGCAACGTCGCGGTGGTGGTGCCGTCACCGGCAATGTCGTTGGTCTTCACAGCGACGGACTTGACCAGCTGCGCACCGAGGTTCTCAAACGGCTCTTCGAGGTCGATGTCGCGGGCGATGGTCACGCCGTCATTGGTCACGAGTGGACCGCCAAACGCCTTGTCCAGCACAACGTTGCGACCACGCGGGCCAAGCGTCACGCGGACCGAGTCGGCGAGGATGTCCACACCGCGCTGGATGCCCTCGCGGGCCTCCTGGTCAAATGCAATGAGTTTTGCCATAGAGGATTAATCCCGCCTTTTACTTCTCGACGACGGCCAGCAGGTCACGCGCAGACAACAGCAAGTACTCCTCGCCGTTGTACTTCAGTTCGGTGCCGCCGTACTTGGAGAAGATCACGGTGTCGCCTTCCTTGACGTCCACCGGGATGCGGTGCTCGCCCTCGTCGTCCCAGCGACCCGGGCCAACAGCGATGACGGTTGCTTCCTGCGGCTTCTCCTGTGCGGAGTCCGGGATGACCAAGCCGGAGGCAGTGGTGGTCTCAGCTTCGACGATCTGGACGAGGATCTTGTCTTCCAGAGGCTTGATGTTGACGTTTGCCACGATTGAACCTTTCGTGAAAGTTGGATTCATTACACGGTTTCTCGGTGCGCAGCCGTCGTCGCGGGTGAACAAACTGTGCCCAAAACCTGTTTAGCACTCTACCCATGCGAGTGCTAAACGACAACCAAGGGGCTCCCCGCCCCTCACGCGCAGAGCTAGTCCTGGCTAGTCCTGCACCGTCCCCATGTTGAGCACCGCGTTGTGCCAGAGTTCGTATTCCTCTGGGTTGTCGTCCCGGTAGTGGCGGACGGCGCGGATGGCTTGTTTGATTTGGTCCACGATCTCGTCGTCAATGCTGTGCCCGTCGCGGCCAACAAAGATCACCGGGCCGGAGATTGCAGACGTGGGGTCCTGCAGGAAGTTAGCGTTGTCCGTCGCCGCAAGGTTCGCTGCCATGGACGCGACAGGGTTCGGCGCGGCACGGTTCTCACGGGCCTGTGGCGAGTAGATCGCCTCGTACTGCGTGTCGTTTTGAGAAAACGCGACGCGTACTCCCTCGAGGACAACTGGGCCGAGGAACTGGCTCGCGTGGTCCATGTCAAAGATGATCCGGCGGTAGGTCAGGTCCGGGTTCACCAGAAAACCAAAGCGTTCATGATCGCGAGACTTCATGGCGGGAGGGCGTCCTTTCGGGAAGTGAATTTTTACGCGGTTGTCACGTTAACCCGAAACTGCGGACTTCGCTCGGTGAGATTTAAGAATGCACGAGCGGGGTCTCCACCTCAAGCGCCGTGTCGGTTGCCGTGTCCCACCCGGAAGGTTGCGCACCTTCGTGGATGAGCTGGGCCGCAAGCGCCGCGATCATCACTCCGTTGTCGGTGCACAGGGCGAAACGGGGGACGCGCAGTTCGATCCCGTGAGCGCTGCAACGCTCCTGTGCGAGCTCCCGCAACCGCGAATTCGCCGCGACTCCCCCACCAAGCAACAACGTGCGCGCACCAGTGTCTTCGCAGGCCATGATCGCTTTCGCGGTGAGCACGTCCACGACGGCTTCCTGGAAGGACGCGCACACATCCTCGACGCTGATCACATCGCCTGCCCGCTCAGCGGCCTCAACAAACCGCGCGACCGCGGTTTTCAGGCCGGAGAAAGAAAAGTTGTAGCGGTGCTCGCCACGCAGATCTTCAGCTCGCCAGAGTGCGCGCGGGAAGGAAATGTTCGGACGGCCACGTCGCGCAAGCTTATCGACGACCGGCCCACCCGGATACCCCAACCCCAACAGCCGGGCGACTTTGTCGTAGGCTTCGCCGGCGGCGTCGTCAAGCGTGCTTCCGAGCTCCTTCATCGGCTTGCCCACCGCGTCGACCTCAAGGATCTGGCTGTGTCCGCCGGAGACGAGCAATGCGATGGAATGCGGCAGCTCATCCGCATCGTCGAGATTGGCCACGGCGACGTGCCCACCCAAGTGGTTGACCCCGTAGAACGGTACACCCCACGCAGCGGCATAGGCCTTCGCCGCGGACGCGCCAACAAGCAACGCCCCCGCCAGACCCGGCCCCACCGTTGCAGCAACAGCGTCCGGTTTCGTGATACCGGCGTCCGCCAACGCCTTCTCCATCACCCGCGGCATCGCCTCAAGGTGAGCACGCGACGCGATCTCCGGCACCACGCCACCGAAGCGGGCGTGCTCCTCCATGGAGGACGCCACGACATCGGCGAGAATCTCCATCGAGCCGTCCGGCCGCAGATCAATAACACCCACGCCTGTTTCATCGCAGGAAGACTCGATCCCCAGAATGATCATTGCTCTGACTCCTCTGACATCTCTGAGATGGAGTGGCGCATCATCGTGTACGCGTCTGCCCCAGTCGAGGGATAGTATCCCTTGCGCACTCCCACCTCGGCAAACCCATAACTCTTGTACAGCGCAATGGCTGGCTCGTTGTCGGTGCGGACTTCGAGGAACATTTGGGCGTCGTACATATCCGCAGCATGCACCAGTTGGTCCATGAGCACGCGCCCAATGCCGCGCCCCTGGAACTGACGCGCAACCGCGATCGTATGCACCTCAAACTCCGGGTCCTCGCGTGGTCCCAGGCGGGCCACTCCGGCGTACCCGGCGAGAACTTCCTCATCGTCCTCACCCACGAATGCCCCAACATAAAAGGTGTAGGGGTGCGCGAGCTCCGCGAGGAAGACGTCGCGGGACCACGGGCTTTCATTGACGAAGAGGTCCGCTTCAATGGCCGCTGCTGCAACGGCATCGGCGGGTCGGAGTTCACGGATGCGCACGGGGGGTGGTCACTCCTCGTCGATAGATACGCGCGGAATCGCCGAAGACAGTGGTTTCGGCGCCGGTTCTTTCGCATCCGGGCGGCGCAAGTACAGCGGGACGAGCGGTTCGCCCGGCGCGCTCAGATCCTCCACGGCCCTACGCGCGACGGCAACAAGCGCGGCAGCGCGCGGCGCTTCGTACGTCACGGTGCCCGCTGCCTCAATCAGGGCTTCCGGCAGCTTCTCACGCAGATGCTCCGGGACGGACAACACGTCCACCGGCGCAATCTCAAGCTGGTCAGGCGCGATCACATGAGGCCCGTCAACACGTTCACTACCGGAGTAGCGCGCCCAGTACACCTCGCGGCGGCGGGCGTCGGTAAGGGCGAGGGAGGAGGAGCCGCGCAAAAGCCGAGCAACCGCATCATGCGTGCACACACCATGCACGGGCACACCCAGGGCCTGCCCAAATGCGGACGCAGTGGCCATACCTACGCGCAGGCCCGTAAACGGGCCGGGGCCACAGCCCACAACAACCGCCTCCAGGTCGGTGAATGCGAGGCCAGCTGAATCGAGCAGTTCCATCACGGTAGGAACAAGCAACTCATTGTGGGAACGCGTCGGGGTGACCACCTCCGCGAGGGCCTCCCCCGAGTGCGCATCAACGATGCCGGCCACCAGATCCGTGGTGGCCGTATCAAGCGCAAGAACAATCATGCGACTACGGGGCTACTGAATACGCGGGCCGAAGCGCCACATGCCGCCGTCATAATGAACCGGGAAGCCCTGCTCTGTGCTGAAGATCTCCTGGAAGTAGTTGTCTCCACACAAGTCCATCACGTTGGCCGGGATCGCATCAACCGCGACAGCGGTTTCGCTCGAGTCATTGAACAGCAGGATGTAGTTGTTGCTGCCGTCAAGCTTGATCTGATCCGCAAGATCGCCGGCTGCCTGCAGTTTCATGTCCACCAGCTGCTCCGGCTCGTTGTTGCACACTGGAACAAAGCCCTGCATCTCCTGGCCGTACACGTAGCGCAGGTCGATGATCTCGGCTGCGATGGCGTCGTGAGCTGGGGGTTCCATCTCCGCGAGCGTCGTTGCCAGCGAACCTGATGCTTCTGCCTCTCCGAGCGATTTCTGCCCGGAAGCAGCGCTCGAACTCGGCATGACAAAGATCAGGGCTGCGAGCGCAATGACCCACAGCGCGATGACAATGGCGGTCCAACCTTTTTGGCTAGCAGTCAGCTTTTGCATGGGACTAACCCTACTCTGATGGCGTCCACGAGATGATGCGGGCCTGCGATTCCGGGTCCTCAAGTGCACGCGTCTCACGGTCGAGGGTGACTAGCAGGTAGCGCGTGGCCAGCTGTTCCACGAGGCCGCCGCCCCACTCCGCCACCACGACGGCGCTGTCAAGTTCAGAGTCCAGGTCAAGCGCATCCAACTCCCCCAGCGGGTCAATCGCGCCAGTGCCGCCGACGCTGTCGAGGAGCCGGTAAGCATCCACGTGCACGAGTGCGGGACCGCCGGTCGGGTTTTTGTGTTCACGCGCGATGATGAAGGTAGGGCTGGTCACACGCCCTTTCACGCCCATGCCTTGAGCGATTCCTTGCGTG
Organism: Corynebacterium sp. MSK044; assembly: GCF_030232825.1. Taxonomy (NCBI): domain Bacteria; kingdom Bacillati; phylum Actinomycetota; class Actinomycetes; order Mycobacteriales; family Corynebacteriaceae; genus Corynebacterium; species Corynebacterium sp. MSK044. The sequence continues at coordinate 97,985 of NZ_JASPJJ010000004.1, read as the reverse complement.
AGGGTGGTTTTGCCAGCACCAAGGGGGCCGTCGAGGATGACCACGTCACCTGCCTCCAGCGCCTCCCCCAACGTGCGGCCGAATGCGCGCGTGTCTTCAGCGCTTGCGCATTCGACGGTTCCCGCAGAATCAAACGGTTGCTTCATGGCTCTCCTGCTTATCGACGTACTCCCTCACCACACGCCCACCCGGCGCACACACCACCTCGTAGTGGATCGTGCCTACCCGGCGCGCCAGCTCGGCGGCACTCATACCGCCGGGGCCGAAGATGATTGCTTGGTCACCAACGTTAATGCCGGCGCGGTCGGAGCCTAGCCACACGATGAATTGGTCCATGCACACGCGGCCGACCTGCGGGTAGCGCTGGCCACCGATGGTCACCTCGATGTGGTCCTGCCAAGCGCGCGGGATTCCGTCGGCGTATCCGACTGGGACGATGGCGGTCCAGCCATCTTCCGGTGCTGTCCAGGTCAGGCTGTAGCTGGCGCCTTCACCTTTCTTAATCCGCTTCACGGCGGTAAGTCTCGCGGACAGCGTCATTGCCGGGTGAAGGTCCGCTCCAGAGCTCTCCAGCGGGTCTAGGCCATAGAGCGCGATGCCTGGGCGCACCATCCCGAAGGCATTCTCCGCGCCGGTCAACGTGCCGGGCGAGTTAGCCAGGTGGTTCACCGGCACCTCCAGCCCGTGGGTGCGGGCAAGGGCGATGGCCCGCTGAAAAGCGTCACGCTGCACCTGATTGTGAGGATGGGTGGGCTCATCGGCGCACGCAAAGTGCGACATCAGGCCACGGACCTGAAGGCCTGAAGCAGCAGCGAGATCGAAGGCTTCTGGCCAGTCCTCCTCATCAATCCCGGAGCGGTTCAGGCCGGTGTCCACGATGAGGTGCACGGGGCGCCGCACACCGTTGTCCACCAGCCAGCGCAGGTGCTCCAGGCCGGGAACCCCCACCTCAATCCCCGCAGGGATCTCTTCCCCCGGCTGCCAGATCCAGGCCAACACCGGTTTGTCGGTGAGGGGGCGGATCTGGGCGGCCTCCGCCAAGGTGGCCACTCCGAACGCATCTGCGCCCGCGGCATCCATGACAGGAATGACTCGCTGCGCCCCATGGTTATACGCGTCCGCTTTGACCACGCACATGAGCTTGGCGTCACCCGCCACTCGCTTCATCACGGCGGTGTTGTGCGCAATCGCACCGAGGTTAATGGTCAAGGTGGCGGGACTCATGGCTGCTATTGTGCCAGCCGCCACCCATCACACCAGATGCAGCACGCCCAGACCGGCCAGCAGCACCGCCACGGCCCACGTCGCACCAGCGGATACGGCGGCGGAGTTCTGCCGCGCCGCCTCAAACATGCGGCCGGCAGGGCTCTCTGGGTAGCGGCGAACCCAGGCGACGAGGAAGGCGCAGAACGTAGGCAAGCTCAAGGCGACAGTCGCGTACAAGACGAGAAAGGCGTAGCGCGTCCCCACCGGCACACCCGCTGTGGACAGCACTGCCAGGCCACCGTAGAACGGCACCGACGTCGCCGACTGGATGATGCCCAGCACGAAACCCACCAGCACGGTCGTCCCGGAAGGGGTGCGCAACGGCCGCATGATGCGCTGCACAAGCCCGGAATTATCACCGCCCCGCATAGCAAGCACCGCAGTGAGAACACCAGTGGCAACAAGCAAGATGCCAAACACCGGCCCATCGACAAAGCGATGCACCACATCGCCGAGCCCGTCGAACACCACGAGCATCAAAAAAGCCAGGGATGCGACCCCGAGCCAGTCGCCAGCGATGAGCAAAGCGGCGGTCGTCGAAAAGCGAGGTGCAACAATACCCACCGCGACGATGACCCCGATCAACAACAGGTTGATCGAGTCAATGAACGCGAAGCCGAGAGCCGCGAGCACTACTCGACCGTGACCGACTTAGCCAGGTTGCGCGGCTTATCGATGTCATCGTTGCCACACTCACGCGCGATGAACGCCGCGAGGAACTGCAACGGCACCGTGGCCAGCAGCGGCTGCATGATCGTCGGCGACTGCGGAATCCGAATGAGCCAGTTCGCGTACGGCTCCACCGCGGTATCGCCTTCCTCCGCGATGACGATCGTCTTCGCGCCACGCGCCCGAATCTCCTGAATGTTGGACACGATCTTCGAGTGCAGCTGTGGCAACCCGCGCGGGCTCGGCACGATGACCACCACCGGCAGATCGTCCTCGATCAGCGCGATCGGGCCATGCTTCAGTTCGCCCGCCGCGAAACCTTCCGCGTGGATGTAGGCGAGCTCCTTCAGCTTCAGCGCGCCCTCAAGCGCGATCGGGAAGCCAACGCCACGCCCCAAGAAGAGCATGGTCTTCACCGCACCAAGCGTCGACGCGATCTGCTTCGCCTGGTCGTGGCTAGCCAGCGCCTCCTCGATCTTGGCGGGGATCGCCTCAAGCTCATCCCAGATCGTACGGATCTCATCTGGGTACTTCGTGCCCTTCGCCTGCGCGAGAGCAAGACCCACGATGTAGTTCGCGGCCACCTGAGCAAGGAACGCCTTGGTCGACGCCACACCAATCTCCGGACCAGCGTGGGTGTACAACACCGCGTCGGACTCGCGCGGAATCTGCGAACCGTTCGTGTTGCACACCGCCAGAACCTTCGCGCCCTGCGTCTTCGCGTGGCGGACAGCCTCCAGAGTGTCAGCGGTCTCACCGGACTGGGAGATCGCCAGCACGAGCGTGCGCTCATCCAGCACCGGGTCGCGGTAGCGGAACTCAGAGGCCACCTCGATCTGGACTGGGATGCGCACCCAGTGTTCAATCGCGTACTTCGCAGCCAGACCTGAGTGGTAAGCCGAACCACACGCGACAACGAAGACCTGGTCGAAGGACTTCAAGTCACGCTCCGAGATCGTGTTCTCATCCAGCACCACGCGCTTGCCATCCCAGTGGCCCGCGAGAGTATCGCGGACAGCGGCGGGCTGCTCGTAGATCTCCTTCATCATGAAGGAATCAAAGCCACCCTTCTCCGCGGCTTCCAGATCCCAGTCGATGGTGAACGGTTTGCCTTCGCTCGGGCTGCCGTCAAAATTGAGCACCTCGTAGGAATCCTTCGTGATCACAACGACGGAATCAGAGGCCAGTTCCACCGCGTCCTTCGTGTACTCAATGAAGGCCGCTACGTCCGAGCCCAGGAACATCTCGCCGTCGCCCACACCCACGATCAGCGGGGTTGAACGGCGCGCCGCGATGATGGTGTCCGGGTGATCAGCATGCGTAAACAGCACGGTAAACGCGCCCTCAAGACGGTTAAGCACGCTTAACGACGCCGCCCTAAAGTCCCCCGCCGTCTCCCCCTCGTTGTACGCCTTCGCCAACAGATGCGCAGCAACCTCGGAGTCCGTGTCCGACACCATCTGGATGCCTTCGCGCTCCAGCTCGGCCCTCAGGGGCGCGAAGTTCTCAATGATGCCATTGTGAACAATCGCCGCCTTACCGTCGAAGGACACATGCGGGTGCGCATTCTCATCGGTCGGGCGGCCATGCGTTGCCCACCGCGTATGACCAATGGCAGTGGTGCCTGCCAAGGCATCCGCACCCATCTCCGCGATCTTGTCTTCGAGGTTCTGCAGCTTGCCGGCACGCTTCGCCACATTGATGTGGCCACGATCGACCACGGCGATGCCGGCGGAGTCGTAGCCGCGGTACTCCATTCGTCGCAAAGCTTCGAGCGCAATGCCGAGAGCCTGCTGCTTACCTACGTATCCCACGATTCCACACATGCGGACAACATTAATCTATGAAGCAACATCGCCCTAGTAGGTCCGCCCGTGGCGCGGGACCAGCCCATGTGCGAATGCAGTAGGGTTGGTGGCGTGTCTGCGAACCTGAAAAAGCTCAGTGAACTGTCCAAGCGAGGCCCGCACCGCGTACTCGAAGGTGACCTCGGCTTCACCGGCCTGCCCGGCAAGGTGTACGTCCCCGCTGAAGGCAAAGCTATTCCCGGTATCGCTTTTGGCCACGACTGGATGAAAAACGTCGGTGACTACCACAAGACGCTGCGCCACCTGGCCAGCTGGGGCATCGCCGTCGCTGCACCGGACACCGAACGTGGTCTGCGTCCCGATCACGCTGGCTTTGCCGCTGACCTGGAAACCGCCCTGCAGATCCTCGCGGGTGTGAAGCTGGGTAACGGCAACGTCACTGTCTCCCCCAACCGGCTTGGCATCGCCGGCCACGGCATGGGCGGTGGCTGCGCCGTCCTGGCTAGTGCGGATAACCCCAAGGTCAAGGCCGTTGCTGCTGTGTACCCCGCCGACGTGGCACCGTCCGCGATCACCGCTGCGCGTGGCCTATTCAAACCGGGCCTAGTCATTGGGCCTGATGAGGATTCTGATGGCATCCTTGGCTCCGGTAACCCCGCCCAACTTGCCTACAACTGGTCCGGCCCCGTTGCGTACCGCACGGTGAAGAACGGCAACCAGCAATCCTTCAGCGAGGACTCCCTGGCCAAGCTGCTGGTGGGCACCGGCCGTTCCAAGACCAGCGTGCAGGAAACCGTCCGTGCTCTGCTCACCGGCTACTTCCTCCACCAGCTGCGTGGGGAGAAGGTCTGCAGCGCCTACTCCGAGCCCGACGCCTCCGGCAAGGGCGTGGAATCCCTCGTGGGCAAAGATCTTGCCGACGCCACCAAGCTGTTCTAGGCCCGCTAGTCCCCGCTAGTACCAGTTAGTCGCGGTTTTCGGTCGGGCCCTCTTTGCGCAGCACACCCTGAACCTTGCCTGGCCGGAAACCCCGGTACACACCCTGCGGTGTTACCCGTGGTGGCTTCTGGATGTTCATCTCCTTGGCCAACTCCTGCTGCCTCACCAGCTCCTCCATTTGGCGCTGGCTTTGCTTCAGCACCTTCTCAAACTCGGCCATCCGGTAGGCCGTGCGACGGCGGAACTGCTCCGCGTAATCACTAAATTCCATTACCAGGTCCTCGTCTTTCGGGTGCGGGGTTGATCTTCGTGGGCGTCAGCGTTGGCATCAGGCTCCGGCTGCGTGGGTGTTTCCGGCTGCTCCGCCGGCTGCTCCACTGGCTGCTCCGCCACCGGCCCAGCAGCCGCGGGCGCACTCTCCCCCTTTGGCGGCGGAGGTGGTTCCTTCATCTGCGCTAGCTTCTCCGGTGGCATCTCCGGTTCCGGCTCCACGGGGAGGCAGTCTTCCTCCTTCGTCTCAGGCGCCGGCGCTGGCGTCGGCTCCGTATCTGGTTCCGGCGTCGCTGGCGGGCATTCAATCTGCGTCAGGCAATCCTCGACTGTCTTCTTGAAGCCCTCCAAACCCATGTTGAACTGCTCCAGCAGATTGATACCTGCCGGGCCCGTCGGAGGCACCGTTGGCAGCGTCGGGCACGGTGGCAGCGAGCTGCTGAGATCAACGTTGATATTCGCGTTGACGTTCAGGTTCAACCCCGCGCTGCCCACCCCGAAGGCTGAAGCGGGTGCTGTGGGGGCGGTGGGAGCAGGCACCGGGCTGGGCGCCGGCGCGGGAGCCGGTGCAGGTGCCGGTGGCGCAGGGGCCGGGCCCGGCGCGGGTATCGGCGCGGGCGGTGGTGATGCTTCGGGCGGGCAGTATTCCTTCGGTGGCGGTGGCGGAGTGTCAGTATTCGTGCACAGCTCGTCGAGGCGCTCGTAGCAGCAACTGATGGACTCATTGCGGTCATCCACGGTCTTCTCAATAGCTAAAAGCCCCTCGATGATCGGGCCAAGAAGCACCGCCCCGATGCGCACCAAGGGATGAAGCTGCAACATCGAAATGAACGTGAGCACCACCTGGATGATCTCGTTCATACCTATGGCAGCGTCATCGTTGATTTCCTTGACGGAGTCCACGCAGCGCTGAGTTTCGCGGCACAGCTCGTCCAAGGCATCGGAGTGTTCGGACTGCTCCGCGTCCACGTTCTTCTCGTGGTCAGTGATGCCAATGTCCTCGAGCCAACTGGATTCACCGCTGCTGCCTTGCCCAAAAAGGAAAGGTGCAAACGTACTCAGCACCCCAAGCAAGCCGCCACCCAGGCCACCAGCTAGACCACCGCCCTTGCCACCTTTGCCACCCTTGCTGCCGAGCGACGGCGCGGAGTTCACGCGCCCCACTTGAGCCGGCAGCGCAGAATTATCAAGCCCATTGGTCCAATCCAGTTTGGAGGAGATGGAGTGGATGTGGGATTGGATCAAGGAGACGTCGGCAAGCGACATACCTGGCACCGCGGCTACCTCGCGCGCGATGGCATCCAGGCCTTCTTTGACCTGCGCATTACTCATGAGTAGTCAACCCCCCTGCATTCGTGCCATCCGTCGACGACACATCCCCCGTGAGCGCGAGCATAGACGTGTACTGCGCCACGCGCGACCGCAACCGGGCAAGCGTGCGCTCGTGGACGGCCTCCACGGACGCAGCGATAGTCTCCCCGTGAACCACAAACCCGTCCCCGAATGAGGCCGGATTGATCTCTGGTTTGTTGGCCTCCAAGGCTGCAATCGCCTCGTTGTACTTATTGATCGCAGCGTTGATGCGTTCCCGGAACCCCTCCGGGTCGAGCTCTAAAGGCGTGCTCAATGTCATCCCCCCGTATGGTCAAGCCGCCTATGGCAGGCAGCAGTCTTTACCTTCCATAGTCTTAGACTGCCTTAACCCCCGGTTTGGTTCCCTCAAATCCCAAACTTTTTTCAAAACGGGGGTGCCTACACCGCCGCGACCACAGCCGCGAGGCGGCCAGCAACCCGGCGGGCCTGCTCTTTTTCGGCGGCTTCGACCATGACGCGGAAAAGTTCTTCAGTACCGGATGGGCGCAGGAGTACGCGGCCACTGGAGCCGAGCTCCTTCTCCGCTTCAGCGATCGCCGCGGTCACTGCGGGATCATCGAGGATGAGGGATTTATCGGAAACGGGGACGTTGATGAGCACCTGTGGCAGGACAGTCATCACGCTGGCGAGCTCTTTGAGGCTCTTGCCGGTTTCCGCCATGCGCTGCATGAGCATGAGGCCGCACAGGGTGCCATCCCCGGTCGTCGCATGCTCCGGAATCACCACATGGCCCGACTGCTCACCGCCAAGCGAGAATCCGCCGCGCCCCAGTTCCTCTAGCACGTAGCGGTCGCCCACCTTGGTTTCGCGCACCTCAATGCCCTCGCGCTCCATCGCGAGTTTCAGGCCGAGGTTGCTCATCACAGTAGCCACCAGCGTGTTTTTGCGTAACGCCGATTTCTCCTTCATATTCACAGCCAAAATCGCCATGATCTGATCCCCGTCAACCACATTGCCCTCCGCGTCGACAGCGAGACAGCGATCCGCATCACCATCGTGCGCCAAACCAAGGTCCGCGCCGTGGGCCAGAACAGCCTTCTGAGTTTGCTCAATGTGGGTGGAACCGGCGTTGTCGTTGATGTTGAATGCGTTCGGCTCGTTGAAGATCGGAATGACCTCCGCGTCCGCCGTCGCGTACGCCTTCGGCGCGATCCGCGAAGCCGCACCGTTCGCACAGTCCACCACAACCTTGATGCCGTTCAACGGTGTGGTCACGGATTCCTCCAGGTGCTGCAGGTAGCGCTTGAAAGCATCCGGGGATTCTTCCAGGATGCGCCCAATACCAGTGCCAGTTGGGCCGGCTTCGTCGATGGAGGTCATGGCGCGTTCGATGCGGTCCTCGACCTCGTCGTCAAGCTTCTTGCCCCCTGCTGAGAAGAACTTGATGCCGTTGTCCGGCATGGGGTTGTGCGACGCGGAGATCATCACACCGATGTCGGCGCCGTAATCATCCGTGAGGAAGGCCAGGCCCGGCGTAGGGATCACGCCCACACGCAGCACATCAACGCCTTTCGACGCCATCCCCGCCGCCATCGCCGCCGCCAACATCTCCCCCGACACACGCGGATCCCGGCCGATGATCGCCGTCGCGCGACGCTGCTCCGACCGCTTCGTCTCAGTGAGCACCATTGCTGCGGCCTGCCCGAGCTTCATCGCCAACGGGGCCGTCAACTTCTCATTAGCCAGCCCACGCACACCATCGGTTCCAAAAAGTCGAGTCATAGCCACCAATTATGCCTGCTCCACCCCAGACAAGGCGAAAGCGCCGCCATCCCACAGTGAGGACAGCGGCGCTTTGCTTGCGCTGACAGCAGCGATTAACGCTTGGAGTACTGCGGTGCGCGACGGGCCTTGTGCAGACCAGCCTTCTTACGCTCAACAGCACGAGCGTCACGGGTGAGGAAGCCAGCCTTCTTCAAGGTCGGGCGCTCAGCCGGGTTGTAAACGTTCAGCGCACGGGCAATAGCCAGACGCAGAGCGCCAGCCTGGCCGGTCGGGCCACCGCCACCGATGTTGGCCTTGATGTCGAACTGGCCTTCACGCTCGAGCAGAACCAGCGGAGACAGGATGTCCTGCTGGTGCAGCTTGTTCGGGAAGTAGTCCTCAAGGTCACGGCCGTTGACGGTGATCTTGCCCTTGCCCTCAACAACGGTCACGCGAGCAATTGCGCGCTTACGGCGACCGACGGTCTGGATCGGGCCCTCGTGGTAAGCCGGAGCCTCAGCCACGACCTCATCCTGAGTGTCAGCCTCGACGGCTACAGCATCAGCGATGGTGTAGTTGAACTCCTCGGTAGCCGCGGTTGCAGCGTCGATATCGGTCTCGCCGGCGAGATCGCTAGCGGTATCTGGGGTGATGTTCGGCTCGGTCATTACTGCGCCACCTGCTTAAACTCGAAGGTCTCCGGCTTCTGCGCCTCGTGCGGGTGCTCAGAGCCGACGTAGACGTGAAGCTTCTTAATGGACTGACGGGAGAGGCGGTTGTGCGGCATCATGCCCTTGATTGCCTCCTCGATGACACGGTCCGGGCGCTCATCCAGAGCACGGCCGAGCGTGATGGACTTCAGGCCACCCGGGTAACCGGAGTGACGGTAACGCGTTTCACGCTCACGCTTGTTGGAAGAAATGTGGACCTTGTCAGCGTTGATGACAATGACGTGGTCACCGGTGTCGACGTTCGGTGCGAACTGCGGCTTGTGCTTACCGCGCAGCAAATCAGCTGCGGTGGAAGCGAGCTTGCCCAGCACCACGTCGGTAGCGTCGATGACGTACCACTTACGGGTAATGTCACCGCTCTTCGGGTGGTAGGTAGACATTCATGACTCCTTGAAGTCTTAAATCTAGAAGGCTGCCGGCCAAGGCGTGCTTCCCTCGTCCCCTCCCCTGTCCGGCGGCCGGTGGAGACCCGGTGAGGTGGGCCGGGCACGAATGCGCCCGGAAAGAAAAACACACAGGGCATCAACTTTAAAGCACCTTCCCTTAAAAACCCAAAACGCCGGCGGGCGGAACATGTCCGCGCACCGGCGCCTGGTAACCATTAACCGCGCCTGCCCACAATGAACCAATTTAAACGAACCAATTTAAACGGAAATGACCAATGAAATGAGCTGGGTCAGGCTGCGAATTCACACCTGTCGTATAAGTCCCCCCTTTCCTTTGTCTTCCCTGGGCTTAAAAGTCATATGCCTTTAAGCCCAGTGCCTTTAAGCCCAGCTGTTTGCTGCAGCAGTGTTGACGGCCTTCATACGCTGATTGCCGTCCTCAACCGCACGGGCGATGGTGGATAGAATCTCAGTGAGCTCCAAGGCAGCGGCATCCCACTTATCCTGGTGCTGCTTGTAGCCGTCCGCCGCGTCACCTTCCCAGGCGGAAACCATCGGCTTGATCTGCGCCTTGAGGTCTTCCAGCTGGCCGGTGATGGTGCGCGAGGACGTCTCAATGTCTTCCGCAGCCGCGGACAGGGACGTGAAACTGTACTTGATTACGGTCATGGTGTGGATCTCCTTAGTCTTTTACGTCGTGTGTGCGTGTCGGTGACTTACAGCGCCAGCCCAGCAGGCGCGGCGTTTGTGAAGGAATCCGAGTTCGTCGCCTCCACGTTCTCAAAGTTGCCCGCGTTGTCGCGGATATTGTCAGCGATACCGCGCAGGGCTTCGCTCAGGCGACGCTCTGCATCGTCGAAACGCCTCATCAGGCTGTCAAAGCTCGCCTGTGCCTGGCCGGTCCAGTAGCTGCGGGTGGATTCCGCAATGTCCTGGAGGCGGTTGAGTTCCGTGATCACCGAGTCATTGGTCGCGTCCACGTTGTTCGCGGCCGTGCGCATGACGTCGGCTTCTGTCCTGAACTGATCGTTACTCATCTTTCCCCCGATTGGTGGTTGTGTGATTGATGGAAGTGGTCCGGCTCCCCGATTGGCGCCGTTCCTATTTACTTAGACTGCTTCAGGGCCCCGTTTGGTTCCCTCACAATCCAAAATTGTGCAAAATATTTTTTCGCACGCGGCCTACCTGCACTTTTACGACACTATGGCGGGTTAAACCGAGCGGTGTTATTCGCCATCGTGCAGGCGGCCAGTTGAATAGTTGTGGGCGCGGTGCGACTGTGGCAGCCAATGGAGATCTGGTGGCCGTGCTCAGCCCAGGCGGCCCAGAGGGCTTCCGAACCGTCCGGAAGCAGGTGCCGGTAACGGATTGTTCCGTCCGCTCGTTCCAGCAGGGTGAGCTCAGGGTCTGCGCTGATTTCCTGCTCAATTTGATCCAGGACTGCTTCCGCCGGCACCCCATATAAAGGGTCCACCGCGAACTGGATGCGCAGGTCCGGGTCCGGGCCAGTAGCGCGCCACATGTCCTCATCCGGTGCAAGAGCAAAACCAGCCGGAAGTTCGACGCTCAGACCGTCTTGGCTCAAAGTCACGGTCTCTGGCGGAAGTGCCGGTGTACTAGGGCGTGGAGAAGAAGGAGCAGAAGACGCAGCAGGCGAAGAAGATGCAGCAACCGAGACAGGCGTAGGAGCTGCCGTTGACGCTCCCGTCACCCGCCCCATGACAAACCAGATCGCCACAGCACACAGCAGAATCACGACCCCGACCACACCAATAAGAACCAGGTTGACCCGTTGTTTCTTGTCCTGAACATCCAGGGTGGGGCGGGAAACAGTGACGGTGTCCCATTCGGAGGTGGCGGGATCGGGGGCGTCGACAAGCGAAGATGCTTCCACGTTGTACTCAGTGAGCAAGGCGCGAAGCTCTTCCACGAGGGCGTCCTCCGCGGCGACCTCAATGCGCACAGACGTGGAATGATCAGCCAGCAGCCCGCGGACGGAAGCGGCGATGTCGGTGGCGGACGGCTCATCGAAGCGATGCAGATTCGCGGCGCCGCTGAAGATCGCGCAGCCATCGGAGACGTCGATACGCAGCACGTGGCGTGGTTGATGGAGCGTGTGGGTCATGGGGTTTCCTCCCTCGCGGCGATCTGGATGGGGCCGGCATTGTCCCCGGCGCGGACGAGAATGCCGCGGCCCGGGTCGAGCGGGATCGGGCGTACGCCGAACAGTTGGCCTTCTTCGCGGTTGCCGGAGAAGATGACTGCGTCCGGCTGTTGGTCGCGCAGGGTGGATATGAATTGGGACAGCAGTGCGCGTGCTGCACCACCGAATTTGCGCGCCACAACAATGTGCAGACCAATGTCATGGGCGTGCGGCAGCAGGGGCATCAGCGGTTGGAGGTGTTCGGGTGGGAGGAGCTCGAAGTCGTCGATAAGCAGGTAAATGTCCGGGCCGGTCCACCACGAACGCGTGGCGAGCTGCTCCGCGGTGACATCCGCGCCGGGCAGACGTGCGGTGAGCGTGGCCGCCGTATCCGCGATCGCGGTACGCATCGCATCGGTGGAGCTGCCATACGCGGCGACCATCGTGTGCGGCGCGTGAGCAAGATGCGCACGACGTGGATCAAGCAACACGATGCGCGCATCCTCCCGCGGAAGTGACGCGACCTGCACAAAGACTGTCTCGATGAGCGTCGATTTACCGCATCCCGCCTCACCAATAGCCACGAGGTGCTGCGCATCCAGGTGGATCGGGCCAAGATCGCGCCCACCGCGCCCGAGCAGAATGCTTTCCGACGTCTCCTCCAACCCCACAAACCTTGGCAACACCTTCAGCTGCGGCACGGGCACCTGGTCCGCCGCCTGCGCAGCGACATGCGCGATGTCTTCCTTCGCGGTGAACGCGACGAGCATGTTTTGACCCTGCGGCGTGATGCCACGGCCGGGCAGCGCTGGCAGCTTTTCCTGCGCCTTGCGGTCGATGACGGAATCCATCGGTTCGGTGAGTTTGAACTCAATGCGAGTGCCCACCAGGTCGCGCACATTGGGGCGAATAGCGTTCCAGCGCTGGGTGGTGATCACGAGGTGAACGCCAGCGGCGGGACCTTCGGAAGCAATGCGTGCGAGGGAGTCGCGGAGGTCTTCCAGCTTCGAGTCAGGTGCGGTGAGTGAGTGCCAGCCGTCGATGACGAGAACGGTGTGGGCAGGCGAGTTGTCGGCGCGCGCGTTATCAATGAAGCCTTCCACCTCATCGATGACCCTGCGGACCCTCTCCTCATCGGTACGCTCAGCCACGCCGGCGACGTGGGGCAACGTTTCGAGCGCCTCGTGCTCGCCACTACCAGCGTCAATGATGTAGAAACCGACCTGGCTCGTGGTGTGGGTAGCTGCCATCGCGGTGACCAAGGTGCGCACCGCCATCGACTTGCCCGTTTGCGGACCACCTGCGAGAGCTACGTGACCACCCGCTGTTCCCACGTCACAGATGAAGGGGTCCTGGCGTTGGCGGTAGGGATCATCAACAAGCCCAATGCTCGCTGCGAGATCCCCGACTGGTTCGCACACATCGGGCAGGTTCACTCGTACCGGCAACGGTGGCAGCCAGATCTTCCGCGCCTGCTCCCCGCGCAGATCCGCGGCAGCTTGAGCGGCGCTGACAACCGCGTCAAGCAGCGTTGTCGAATCATCCACGGACATCTCCGGCGCTACGTCTGCCTCCCACCCGGTGAACACCCGCACGCCCGTGGGTGCTGCGACGCTATTCACACGACGCATCAGCGGACCGGAGACATAAGCGGCTTGGAAGCGCGTGACCTCACTCGACGCCGTTTTCAAGTAGCCGGAACCAGGATCTGCCGGCAGCTCGTAGGCATCCGGCACGCCCAATACCTGGCGTGATTCCGCCGCGGAGAACGTGCGCAGGCCAATCCGGTAGGACAAATGCGAATCGAGGCCACGCAGCTTCCCCTCCTCCAGACGCTGCGAAGCCAAAAGAAGATGCACGCCCAACGATCGGCCCAACCGGCCCACCGCGACAAACAACTCCGCGAAATCCGGGTGCTGCCCCAACAGTTCAGAGAACTCATCCACCACGATGAGCAGCGCCGGTAATGGCTCCAAGTCTGGGCGCGCCCCCATGCGGGCGGCGTTGTAGTCAGTGGCGTTGGCAAAATTGCCAGCCGCGCGCAGGAGCTCTTGGCGTCGATTCATCTCACCGGAGATCGCATCAAACATGCGCTCCACCAGCACCGCTTCATCTTCCAAGTTGGTGATCACGGCGGAGGTGTGTGGCAGCGCCTCACACCCCAAGAACGTGGCACCGCCTTTGAAGTCCACGAGGACAAAGTTCAGTTCACCCGGCGAATGCGTTGCGGCTAAAGCTGCAACGAGAGTCCGCAAAAGTTCCGATTTTCCGGACCCCGTAGCACCGATACACAGGCCATGCGGCCCCATTCCGCCGTGGGCAGATTCCTTCAAATCCAGGTAGACCGGCGCACCACTTGCGCCGGAGCCTTCCGTCCCGATGGGCACCATGAGTTTCAGGCGTGTTCCTTCCCGGCCCGGCCACATCGTTGTTGGGGTGAGTGATTCAACATCACCTAAGCCGAGAAGCTCCATCAGGTCGCCGCTGCCACTGCCGGTCGCGGAATCAGGCCGGCGATAAAAGGAAAGGTTGCGGGCGATGAATTCGGCGGCGGGGGTGGGGAAAACGTCGATAAGCCCAAGCTTTTCTTTTCCAGCTGCCGTGAGCGCATGCAGCTCCCCATCACACACGAGGTGCAGCGCATCGTCCTGGATAAGCGAGGTCTCCCCATCATGAACTGCGATAACACAATCGTGCGACGCCGCGATTGCCTCCGGCGAACCCGCCTCCACCACAGCCACAGTGAACACCGCGGACTCTGGATCTTTGGTGTGCGGGAGCCACTTCGCCCACTCGCAGCCCTCCGCCGCGATGTGCAGCCCCACCAGCTCCGGGCCATGGAAGAACGCCAATTGTGTGATGATGGACCGCGCCACATTCCTCGCATCCGGCCCCGTCAATGTCACCGCTGGGAAGGCCTCTAGCTGCACCACAACCGGCACCTGCGGGACAACACTGACCGCCGCAATCGTGCGGCGTAAACTCACCGCGCACACTGGATCGAGGTCTTCGGGGGAACCGGGATCGGGGACGTCGATAGGCGTGCTCATCCGCGTCACCCCCGTGCCCACCCGCACTTCGAGCGCCCGCGGGTGTTCCCGGCTACGCTCCCACACACGTTCCGCCGGAACCCCATTGACCAGTGCTTTCGGGTGGGGGTGAAAGTACTCAACATGCTCACGCTGCTGCGCGCCGTTCTCCCGCGCACGCGCCGCCAACGCGTCGAGGTGACGCAGGTACACCCGGCGCGACTCATCAATATCCCCCGCCTTCTCCGGCGGATTGAGCATGGTCAGAAGGCCCATGACCATCATGAGGGGAAACACCATCATCATCGGGCTCACGCCACGGCCAGACAGCGCCATGATGGCCACCATCGCGCCGATCGCCGCCACCATGACGATGGGCATGATCACCTTCATCAACGGCTCCGGCGGCCGACGCACCGCGAGCGGCACCGCCTCCGCGTCGAGCTTTCCTGCGGGCATGGGTGGTGCCGCATCAAGCGCATATTCCGCTTGCTCCCCCGCTTGCACAATGCGGACTGGGTCGTTGTCGAGCCCAAGCATAAACTTCCCCCCTTGTGAAAAGATCCCCCCGGATCTTCTGGCAACTAGAAGACCACAACTCTGGCGAGAATGCCAGTGCTTCCACCAAAATTATTCTCACCGGTGCACGTGTCCCCGGCGTGATGTACATTGTGGGCCACTGAGTTTTTAGTTTCTTGAGTTCTTGTTTGCGCGCGGGGGTGCGCTGGCAGGAACGGCAACAGGGGGGATTTTGTATGACGGCGCCGTCATTGCAGCCAGCCACATCATCGTCGCAGGTTGTGCGCGTATCTATCCGTGCGAATGCGGGTGCGTTTGCTCGTTCAATCGACGTGTCCGTGCCCACGTCCTCCTCATTCAGCGAGATCCTGCCGGAAATCGCCCGGCTCATTGACCTGCCGCAGATCAATCGCCCGTGGGAGTTCAGTACGGCCGCGGGTGCCCCGCTTGATCCGCACACAGCGCTCATGCACATGCGGTTGCGTGACGGCGCGGTGCTTACTCTGCGTCCGCATGAGCCAGTTGCCCCGCCAGTGGTACGCGATGCGGCGGAATCGCTCGCTGCTGACTCCGCACGATCCACGCCGCGTGGTGGGATTGACCTGCTGTTTTCTTTGACGGGCGCGGCAGGGGCTGGATTGCTGGTGGGTGTGTTTATGAACCCGCTCGCCGGGGTCGGTCTCGCGGCATTGTTGCTGCTTACCGTGGCTATCGTGGCCCGCTCACGGGTGCTGTTTCCTATCGCCGCCACCACCGCTGGGCTGGGCTGTGGTGCGTGGGTCGCCGGCATTAGCGACGGGCCCACGACGCTGCATCCACTCTCACCTGCTGTGGCTCTCGGTGCGCTGTCGGCGGTGGCTGTCACGTGTGTTTTGCTCGCCGGTGGTTCTGCGTTGAGGCTTGTCAGCCCTCGCTCTGGCGCCGGCTTAGTCACTGCCAGCTGCCTGGTGGTTGCTGGTGCGCTGGGAGCGTGGTTGCCGTCTACATACGCTCCCGCCGCGCTCATGGTTCTTGCCGGGCTCGCCGCTGTGATGGGCACACCCGCCGCCGCAACGCGTGCCGCGGGTCTGCGCATACCACGGGTTCCCACTGCTGGCCAGGAGTTTTCCATCGCGGACGATTACCAGGAGGATGTGGACGAACGCACGCACGTGGCGCGCCTTGTCGCCGACGGCATCAGCATCGGCGTCGCGGCCTGCACGGTTCCCGCGCTCATCCTGCTCGCCTTCGCCGCCTCCGCATGGGTCTGCGCACTGGGCATCACGCTCGCCGGCGCACTGCTCGTGCATGCCTCCCGCCATCATTCCAGCGCCCCGCGCCTCAGCCTCGGCCTCACTGCCGCCGTTGCTGCAGGTAGTGCAGTTCTCACCGTGTCGCTTATCGACGCCCCCCATACCGCCCTCATCGCCCTCACCATCCTCCTCACCACCGCCTGCGCCTCCGCCGCCATCTGGGCCCGGCGCATCCCGGAATTGGAGCCCACCACCTTGGTGTGGATCGAGCGCGCTGAGGCCGCCGCCATCATCGGGGTGATTCCGGTGGCGGTGTACCTCACTGGGATCTTCGACCTGATCCGGGGGTTGTAAGCATGCGGCGCACTGCTCATCTCATTGGTGTGGCTGCTCTGTTCTTTGGTGGCCTCGCCCACCTGCCGGCCGTGGCTCAGGCGCAGGACATTGCCTGCGCGGTAGCCGCCCCTGCTGCGGATGGCTCTGAAGGAGCCTACGACGTTGAGGGACTGGCGGAGCTTCGTCGATTAGCAACGGGCGCTGGCGTCAAAGTCGCCGTCATCGACACCGGCGTGGCCAGAAACCCCCAGCTTGACCAGCTGGCTCCTGGCGCGGATTTTGTCACGCCGGATGACCCGCAACCGTTTTTGGATTGCGACGTCCACGGCACTGTCGTCGCCGGCATCATCGCAGGAACTCAAGTGGGCATCGCCCCCGACGCAGAGATCCTGGCCATCCGGCAGTCCTCCGCGCACTACCGCGCACCACGGGATCCAGGGGAAAATGCTGCAGAGTTTGCGGCCGCCGGCACCGTGGAAACCCTGTCCCATGCCATCCACAATGCCCTTGATGAGGGCGCGCGGGTGATCAACATGTCCGTCGTGTCCTGCTTGGAACCGGCCGTGGCGCCGCGCGTGGACACCCGTGGGCTCGTCGACGCCTTGAACCGCGCGGAACATGACGGCGCCGTCGTCATCGCCGCTGCTGGCAACACTAACCCCGACTGCCCACCGGGGTCCATGGTTTTTCCTGCGCACTTTCCTACGGTGCTCGCCGTTGGTGCCCGCGCTGACACCCATACGCTCACGGACTACTCACTCCCAGTTCCAGATGGACACCTGCTCTTGTCCGCGCCAGGACGCCCCGCTATCGCGTTATCCCCTGGTCCTGATGTGTGGGCGACCGGCATAGCCGGCGACCGCGGCGCCATCCGGCCTTTCGAGGGCACCAGCTTCGCCGCCCCCGTCGTCAGCGGAACGGCCGCTTTGCTCAAGCAGCGCTACCCAGACGCCTCGGCCGCACAGATCCGCGCCATCATCGCCGCAGCCGCTGAACCATCCGGTGGTGCGGTCGACCCTTTGCACACGCTGACTTTCCTGGGAAACACCAGCCCCTTACACACGGAAAGCACACCGCTCGTGCTCACCCCGGAAGTGAAAACCCATTCACCGGCGCCACTACGGGCCGGCATCGTCCTGGGGGTCCTGATGGTGGCAGGTCTCCTGGTCACTGCGGTGGCATCAGCATCCCAAGCGTTTAGTAGGTCGCGGTCAACGCGGCTTCACGGTTCAACTCCGGGCCCGCGGGCAACAAGCGGATAATCGCCCACGGCACGCTCTCCGTGTGTGCTGCCCCGATGACGGCTAAGAGTTCCTGGTTGCTCACCTCATGGCGCTGCCCTTGTGCGGAAATAACGTGATAGCCAGTACCCGTATCCACGGCCACTGCCCCGGCATCCAAGCCACGGAACCACGCTGCGGGCGCATCCCCGGAGAGCTCCACTGTTCCGGCAGCGTCGTGGGGTTCAGCCGTGGCCACACGGCCAGTCTCCGTGGCGCATACCTCCACACCGTCAAGCGGTATCCACTGCGGCGCTTGTTCAGGAATGTCCAGTGGCATCGGCGGATCCGCGTCTGGGTAGGCGGCAATGGCCGAGGCCTTTGTCCGACTCACGTTCGCTCCTGCCTCCCCCAGTACATCCTTTTGTGTCTGTGTTACCTGCTGGATGCCACCATGAGGAGTAAGAATCCACGCTTCCGTCTCCGTCTCAAGGACTTCCGGCAACGGATCCGGCAGACGGATAGGTGGCAGTTCCCGCATGGCATTGAGCACACCATCCGCTTCCCCGACCTCCCAGCGGGGTGTGGAGGCATCAATTCCGAGGGTACGGCGCAGAACCCGGGACTCCGGATCCGTGGCCGCGGGCAGTTTGGCGCGGCCGGCGGCGGTCAGGAGCCACTCTTCCCCCTCGTAAAGCGCCACGATCCCTTGCTCCGGTCCAAGCTCCCGGACGGAGGATCCTGCTGTAACAGTGATCCCCCTTGCGCCACCAGTGTCCACGCACGCAGACCACGCCGCATCCTCGCTCTCCGCCGGCGCGAACATCGCCGGTGCCGTGGGCAGTCCCACCGGCACGCCACGAGGCAAGGCCGCCAGACGCTCATCCCCGATTCGCTGTGGTTCTTCCGGCGCACCAGCGATGAGCCGGGCAGAGGTCAAGTTGGTCACAGGGTGAACGGTCTCCCCAACGCGGACGTACAGTGCACCGTCCGTCGCCCGCAAAATCGCTGCGGTACCCGGATCCGGGTTCGGTCGCAGCCACGCAAACAGCCCACAACCAGCTGCGATGAGAGCCACTGCTATCACCCCGAAGATCGCCGACCTGCGCCGTGAGGCCAACGGGTCATGGATCATACGGATGTCACCGTAGATCAGTCCATGCTCCACGCGCCGTCGCATAAAACGGTGACCAGAGACCTGCGATCGCGTTGTGGGAAGCAGCCTTTGTGCCCCCGATTGTTTGTTCTTGTCCGTGCCCACCGGCACATCCTCCCCCTAGCAGTGTTAATCCCCCAGCGCGTCCCACCCCGTGCGGGCGCGCAACTGCCCTCAAAGTCTAGGTCTCTCCACGCGTGGTCACAACCGCTACTCGACGAAAGGTTTCCGCGCAGGCACCTCGGAGGCATCCCGCCGGTCGCGTGTCACCGCGGCGCGCGCTGCCAATTCATCGTCCGCCGGGTAGTCCACGCCGACCAGTGTGAGGCCGCGGGCGGGGGCGAGGCGGACGTGGGGAGAGCGGGCGTCGATAAGCAAAAGCCCTTGAACCCAGTCTGCGGGCTGTTGTCCAGCACCCACGTCGAGACAACTGGCCACGAGTGCCCGCACCATATGCCAGCAAAAAGCGTCCGCGGTGATCGTGGCTTCGTAAAGCTCCGGCTCCTCCTCCGTGGACACATCGGCCCAGGTGAACAAATGGACATCGCGGATCGTCGTCGCGTGCGGGCGCGGTTTACAAAACGCCGCGAAATCGTGCAGGCCCACCAGCGCCGTGGCTGCCTGTTGCACCGCATCAAGGTCGATCTTCTTCGGCCACACCGCAGTATCGCGCACGCGCAGTGGCGACGCGCCCGCCTCCGCCGTGGTCACTCGGTACCGATAGGTGCGGGTCAGCGCCGAAAATCGCGCGTCGAAGCCAACTGGTGCCTCCGTCACGCGAGTCACCCTCACATCCGGATCCAACAGCTTTGCTAATCGACGCACCAACCTCCCCGCATCCCCCTCAATCGAACGCTGCTCCAAGCTCGCGCGGGGAATGTCAGCGTGCGCGACCTGACCCGCGGCGTGCACCCCGGCATCCGTACGACCAGCGACAGTGAGCTCAACCGGGTAGCGCAAGACGAGGCTCAACGCATCCTCCAGAACACCCTGCACGGTGCGGACCTCCTGCCCATCGGCCGGCTTCTGGCGTGCCCAACCGTGGAAATCCGTGCCGTCATACGCGATATCAAACCGGAGCCGCATCATCTCGTCTGCCTTCTCCGAGGGCACACCAGGCTCCTGAATGCCTGCAGATGCACCTGTCCCTGTGTTCATGGCTTCCACCATAAAGCCCACGGTTAGTCGCGTTTGAAATCGCCTGATAAACCCGCAGGTCACGTGGTGGCTATGTGGCTTATGTGATTAGGAAACCATACGCGACTAACCAACCCAGAAACCCAGGAACTCCGGCACACAAAAGCACCCGCTCCCCCATGAAAGGGAACGGGTGCTGGGCGCTGACAGGTGCGGGAGCTTTACTCCTCGTCCTCAGCCTTGTCCTCAGCCGGGGTCTCCTCGACCTTCTCCTCGGACGCAGCCTCCTCAGCCTCTTCAGCCTCAGCCTCTTCAGCCTCAGCCTCTTCAGCCTCGGCTTCAGCCTCTGCGGCCTTCTCCTTGGATGCGGCAGCGCGGGTAGCGCGGGTTGCCTCGGCGGTCACGGTCTCCTCGAGAACGAGGGAGATGTTGGCCATCGGGGCGTTGTCACCCTTGCGGTTTTCCAGCTTGATGATGCGGGTGTAGCCGCCATCGCGGTTCTCAAACAGCGGTGCAAGCTCGTTGAACAGGTATGCAACGACATCCTTGTTCGGGATCTCAGCAGCCACTGCACGACGGTCGTTGACCGTGCCGGACTTCGCCTTGGTGATCAGCTTCTCTGCATACGGGCGCAGAACCTTCGCCTTAGCGTTGGTGGTGTTGATGGAGCCGTTTGCGAACAGTTGGCTAGCCAGGTTGGACAGAATGTGCTTCTGGTGCCCAGCCGAGCCGCCGAGACGCGGGCCCTTCTTCGGGGTAGGCATTGTTACTCCTCGTGTGGTTTATAAGTGTGTGCTCGAGTGTGTGCTCAGTGCTTTACTCGGCGTCATCCAGTCCGCCGTCGACAAAGTCGCCGGTCTCAGCGTCGTAGCCTTCAATCTGCGTGGGATCAAAGTCTTCCGGTGCGTCCTTGAGGGTGAGCCCCAGGGATGCCAGCTTGATCTTGACCTCATTGATGGACTTCTGACCGAAGTTACGGATGTCCAGCAGATCAGACTCGGAGCACTCAGCGAGTTCGCCGACGGTGTGGATTTCCTGGCGCTTCAGGCAGTTGTAGGAGCGCACAGAGAAGTTCAGGTCCTCAATCGGCATGTTGTAGGCCGCGATGAACTCCGTCTCCTGCGGGGACGGGCCGATCTCAATGCCCTCGGCGGCGGTGTTCAGCTCGCGTGCGAGGCCGAACAGTTCAACCAGGGTGGAGCCAGCGGACGCGAGAGCGTCGCGGGCGGTCATGGAGTTCTTGGTCTCCACATCGATGATCAGCTTGTCAAAGTCGGTGCGCTGCTCAACACGCGTTGCCTCAACCTTGTAGGAAACCTTCAGCACCGGCGAGTAGATCTGGTCGACTGGGATACGGCCGATCTCGCCACCGGAGTTGGGCATTGCCGGAACGTAGCCACGGCCACGCTCAACGACGAGTTCCATCTCCAGCCGCGCGTTCTCATTCAGAGACGCGATGTGCAGATCCGGGTTGTGCACGGTGACATCTGCCGGCAGATCAATGTCTGCGGCGGTGACGTCAGCCGGGCCTTCCTTGGACAGGTACATGACCACCGGCTCGTCAGATTCGGAGGACAGAACCAGGTCCTTGACGTTGAGGATGATCTCGGAAACGTTTTCCTTCACACCATTGATCGTGGTGAACTCGTGGAGCACACCGTCGATTTTGATGGATGTCACCGCTGCGCCCGGGATAGACGACAGCAGAGTACGACGAAGCGAGTTGCCCAGGGTGTAGCCGAAACCAGGCTCGAGAGGCTCGATGACGAACTTCGAACGGTTGGTATCGATGTACTCCTCGGACAGTTGAGGACGCTGTGAGATGAGCATTGAACTTCTCCTTTATCGGCGACCGCTATATGACGCCGGTAGGTTCTTACGGCAAACACCGCCAGAACGGGAAAGTGGATGGATGCGCCGGGTAGCGAATCCTGTTGTTTTACTTCGAGTAAAGCTCGACGATGAGCTGCTCCTGCAGCGGAACGTCGATCTGAGCGCGCTCGGGCAGCTGGTGCACGAGGATGCGCAGGGTCTCAGGAACGACCTGCAGCCACGCCGGAACGACAGCATCGACCAGGTTGTCCTGGGCCTCTTCGAACCACAGCATGTTGCGGGACTTCTCGCGGACATCGATGATGTCGTACTGGGTCACGCGGTAAGAAGGCACGTTGGTCTTCTTGCCGTTCACGGTGAAGTGACCGTGGGACACCAGCTGGCGTGCCTGGCGGCGGGTGCGTGCCAGACCAGCGCGGTACACAACGTTGTCCAGACGGGACTCCAGAAGAATCAGCAGGTTGTCACCGGTCTTACCCGGGAGGCGGTTAGCCTCCTCGTAGTAGCGGCGGAACTGCTTCTCCATCACGCCGTAGGTGAAGCGAGCTTTCTGCTTCTCCTGCAGCTGGAGCAGGTACTCAGATTCCTTGATGCGAGCGCGGCCAGCCTGCCCCGGAGGGTACGGGCGACGCTCGAAGGACATGTCGCCGCCGACGAGGTCGACGCGGAGGCGACGGGATTTACGGGTAGCAGGGCCTGTATAACGAGCCATGATGTGTTACCTCTATTCCTTTCTGCCTAGTTAAACGCGACGACGCTTCGGCGGACGGCAACCGTTGAACGGCTGCGGCGTCACGTCGGAGATCGAGGACACCTCCAGGCCGGCGGCCTGGATGGAACGGATTGCGGTCTCGCGGCCGGAGCCCGGACCCTTGACAAAGATGTCAACCTTCTTCATGCCGTGGTCCATTGCCTTGCGGGCAGCGTTCTCAGCAGCCATCTGCGCAGCGAACGGAGTGGACTTACGGGAACCCTTGAAGCCGACGTGGCCGGAGGATGCCCAGGAGATAACAGCACCGCTCGGGTCCGTGATGGTCACGATGGTGTTGTTGAAGGTGGACTTGATGTACGCGTGGCCGTTGGCCACGTTCTTCTTAACGACGCGGCGACCAGTGCGACGCGCGCCGGAACGAGTCTTAGGAGCCATGAATTACTTCTTCTTTCCTGCGATGGTCTTCTTCGGTCCCTTACGGGTGCGCGCATTGGTCTTGGTGCGCTGGCCGCGGACGGGAAGACCGCGACGGTGGCGCAGGCCCTGGTAAGAGCCAATTTCGATCTTGCGACGGATGTCAGCCTGAACTTCGCGGCGGAGGTCACCCTCTACCTTCCAGGAGCTCTCGATGACATCACGAAGAGCAGCAACCTGATCATCGGTCAGGTTGTCAGTGCGCAGGTCGGGAGAAATACCAGTCTTCTCCAACAATTCCTTGGAACGGGCTGGGCCGATTCCGTAAATGTAGGTAAGTGCGACCTCCATGCGCTTGTTGCGCGGCAGGTCAACACCAGCAAGACGTGCCATGTGGTACGTACCTTTCAGGTTGTTTCGGTGGTTTTCTCCCTACTCGTCCGCGCCACGCGACGCTTGTGTCCGGACCATACCGGACTATTGGGTCGTGATTCACGCGGCTCCAGCCACCGCAGCCGGAGGTGAGAAGACACACCCACCTTGGGGTATGCCGTGAATAAGGAGGCTTAAAGGTTTACTTGTAGCGGTAGACGATACGTCCGCGTTCCAGGTCGTATGGGGAAAGCTCCACGACAACCCGGTCTTCAGGGAGAATGCGGATGTAGTGCTGGCGCATCTTGCCACTGATGTGAGCGAGAACTTCGTGCCCGTTGTCCAGCTCGACACGGAACATTGCGTTCTTCAAGGGCTCGACAATGCGGCCCTCAACCTCGATTGCGCCTTCTTTAGCCATACACTCCGCTTTCCCGGCACCATGTTTGATGCGGTGAAACCGCTGGTACCTAACGTATTTGAGTCAACTGCTTGGAGCATGCAGCACAAAGCTACACACCGTTTGACAACTATAGCCATCTACCTGCGGTAAAGCAAAACCAAAGGCCCGTGGACGACCTGCATTGTTGGTCGCCCGACGGGCCCTCACACCTAGCGGAAACTAGAACACGTGAACCTGGTCACCGATGCGCAGAGTGTTGAAGTAGTGCTGAGCATCACCCCTGTACATGCGGATGCAGCCAGCAGACTTGATCGACGGATCACCTTGGTGGAACGCGATGCCGTTGTACGTGAAGTAGGTAGCAAACGGCATGGGGGCGTTGTCGAATTCGTAGGAAATCTCATCGCGCACCTTGCGGTTGACGTGGTGGAAGCCCTTCGGGGTGTCCTGCCCCGGCTTGCCGGAGGCCATGCGGACTGGCCCGTAGGTGATCTTGCCGTTGTCCTGGAGCCAGGTGCGCTGGTTGACAATATCCACGCAAGCTCGGGCGGACGGAGCGCAGCCAGCTGGCTGGTTCGGTGCGGGCGCTGGAGCCGGTGCGGGCGCTGGAGCCGGTGCAGGCGCCGGGCGTGGAGTGCGCTCAGCAATCAGACCGGGAGCTATGCCCTCAACGAGGCGGTCAATGTCGGCGTGGAACTGCTGCTCCTGCGCCTTGTTGCCGCCTGCCAGTGCGGTAGCCTGCGCGCGCAGCGCGTTACGCACATCCCACACGGCGTTGCGTGCGTTGTTGTTCATGGTCATCGAGGCAGCCTGGAGGCTACGCTCCGCCTGCTGGAGGAACGGGCTGGAGCTGCTCACGTTCGAGGAAAGGGACTGTGCCTCGGCTGTCACGGGTGTGGCAAGGAGGCCGATGGCCAGGCCGGCCACAGCGACGAGGGAGCCGAATCGGCGCGCTTTCTTCAGGAGCAGGTTATTTTCGTGCATGCGGAAAGTATAACTGTCAAAGCGCCAAATACAGGAACGGCGCGTTATGCGCTGCGCGGGGTGAGAATGCGCGGACCGTCGTCTGTTGCGGCGACGGTGTGTTCCCAGTGGGCTGCGGGCGAGCCGTCTGCTGTGACCACAGTCCAGTCGTCTTCCAGCACGTAAGAATCAGTTTCCCCGCCCAGAATGAGCATCGGCTCAATGGCGAGCACAGAACCAGCTTGAATGTGTGGTCCGCGGCCTGGGCGGCCCTCGTTTTCCAAGTAAGGATCTTGGTGCATGGTCCGACCAATGCCGTGGCCACCGTAGCCCGCCAGAATGCCCAGCTTCACACCAAAGGTCACTTCGGCTTCGCGGGTGGCGCGTTCGAGGGCATGGGAGACGTCGGTAAGCCTATTGCCCGGGATCATCGCCTGGAGCCCGCCAAGAAGCACAGCGCGTGTTGCGCGATTGAGCTTATCGACGTCCTCCGCCACCTCCCCCACCCCAAAACTCCACGCCGAATCCCCAACCCAACCGTCTAGGGTCGCACCACAGTCGATGGAGACAAGATCGCCTTCCTTGAGCACCGTATCGGCGGAGGGAATACCGTGAACAACAACCTCATTGACTGAGGCACAGACAGAACCGGGGAAACCCTGGTAGCCCTTGAACGTTGGAATCGCACCGTGGTCACGGATCACTTGTTCGGCAATCGCATCCAACTCCTGGGTGGTCACACCTGGGGCGGCAGCTTCGCGTACGGCCGTGAGGGCGTGACCGACGATCCGGCCGGCGGCTTCCATGGCATCGAGCTCGCCCGGTGTCTTCGCAGCGATAGTCTTCTTACGTCCGAACAGCATTGTGTGGTCCCTTCCTTCAAAAAGAGAAGCGCTGGCCTAATTGTGGCCAGCGCTCATCTCTTCGGCAAGTTACTTACCCAGTTTCTCCATCGTGCGGGCGTTAACCTGCTCAACGTCACCGTCAGCATCAATGTTGATCAGGGCGTCGCCGTAGTGGTCAATCAGCGGAGCAGTCTCATCACGGTAGACCTGCAGGCGGGTGCGAATGGTGTCCTCATTGTCATCCGCGCGACCACGGGCCAGCATGCGGCCCACCACCGTGTCCTCGTCGACCTGGAAGTTGATCACACCATCGAGCTTCTGCTCTTGGGAGTTCAGCAGCTTCTTTAGGATCTCAGCCTGCTCAACGGTGCGCGGGAAGCCGTCCAGAAGCCAACCATTCTGGGCATCGGCTTCAGCCAGGCGCTCCTCCACCATGCGAGCAGTCACCGAGGTGGGAACGAGTTTGCCGGCGTCGATGTACTCCTTCGCCTCTACACCCAGCGGGGTTCCCTCACCAATATTGGCGCGGAACAGGTCACCGGTGGAGATGTGCGGGATACCGAGCTTCTCCGAAATGATCGCTGCCTGGGTGCCCTTACCGGCACCGGGAGGGCCGAGGAGTACAAGTCGCATTATTTCAACAGTCCTTCGTAGTTGGATTGCAGGAGTTGGGATTCAATTTGCTTCACCGTGGTCAGGGCCACGGACACCATAATCAGAATAGCCGTACCACCGAACGCGGACATGCCGCCACCGCCGGCACCACCAAGGCCCATATCAAGGGCGATGTTCGGCAGGATGGCAATCAGGCCGAGGTAGATTGCACCGACGAACAGCAAACGGTTCATCACAAACGCGAGGTACTGCGCAGTCGGACGGCCCGGACGAATACCGGGGATGAAGCCGCCGTACTTCTTCATGTTGTCTGCTTGCTCGTACGGGTCGTACTGAATGGACACGTAGAAGTAAGAGAAGAAGATGATCAGCGCGAAGTAGGTCAAAATGTACTGCCAGGAAGCCGGGTTCTGCAGCCACGCCATGACGGTGGACATCCACCAGTTATCCGGAGGGGTCGGCTTATTGGAGTTCACAATCTGAGTGATCAGAACCGGAACGTACATGAGGGAGGACGCGAAGATCACCGGGATCACGCCTGCCTGGTTCACCTTCAGCGGCAGGTAGGTAGAGGTACCACCGTACTGGCGGCGACCAACCATACGCTTGGCGTATTGGACTGGGATGCGGCGCTGCCCCTGCTCGATGAACACGATGCCCACGACAAGGAAGATCACGGCAGCGACCACCACTGCGAAGATCAATGGACCGGACTGGCGGAGAATGTTCGCACCATCGGTAGGTAGGCGGGTAGCAATACCGGCGAAGATAAGCAGGGACATACCATTGCCCACGCCCTTCTCCGTGATGATCTCACCGAGCCACATGATCAGAACGGCACCGGAGGTCATCACAATGACCATCATGGCCAGTGTCCACACCGTACGGTCCTCAACCAGGACGGGCACACCTTGGCCGAGCAGCTGCTCACGGTCCGCCAGAGCCACGATGCCCGCGGACTGCAGCAGAGCAAGCGCCACCGTGAGGTAGCGCGTATACTGCATCATCTTGGCCTGGCCAGCCTGGCCTTCCTTCTTCAGCTCCTCAAACCGCGGAATCACCACGGTGAGCAGCTGCGTGATAATGGATGCGGTGATGTACGGCATGATGCCGATAGCAAACACCGACAACTGCAGTAGCGCACCGCCGGAGAACAGGCTGATCACCGAGAAGATGTTGCCTTGATCACCGGCAGCGAGGGCGCGGAGACGCTCGGCGATAATGCCGTAATCAACTCCCGGCGTCGGGATTTGCGCGCCAATGCGGTAGAGGATGATCAGGGCTAGCGTGATCAAGATCTTCTTGCGAAGATCAACATCCTTGAACGCCTGGACAATGGTGGACACGTGGCCTCCTGGCTTATCCCGTGAGACTTAAGCCCCACGGCGATAGCGGACAGTAGATAACGTAATTGACTTGTCTACCCTAGCAGGTGTGCGTCAAAAACACTGATTCCGGTGGCAGGTAAGGGTGCATCCCGGTGGGCGTCGAAAAGCAAGCTTGCGTTTGAACGCAAAAATCCCCGCATGAGATGAGCAGATGCCCTCTCATGCGGGGAGAAAACTAGGAGTGAGAAACTACTTCTCCTCGCCAGCCTTCACAGTTGCCTCCGTGGTGGAACCACCAGCAGCGGTGATCTTCTCCACCGCAGACTTGGAGAACTTCTCGGCGGTGACATCCAGCTTGACGCTGATCTCGCCGTCGCCCAGGACCTTCACCGGCTGGTTCTTGCGCACAAGACCAGCAGCGACGAGGTCTGCAACGGCGACGGTGCCACCCTTCGGGAACGCCTTTGCCAGGTCGGAAACGTTGACCACCTGGTAGACGATCTTGTTCGGGTTCTTGAAGCCCTTGAGCTTCGGCAGACGCATGTGCAGCGGCATCTGGCCACCCTCGAAAGCAGCGGAAACCTGCTTACGAGCCTTGGTGCCCTTCGTACCGCGGCCAGCGGTCTTACCCTTGGAAGCCTCACCGCGGCCGACGCGGGTCTTGGCCTTGTTAGCGCCCTCAGCCGGGCGCAGATCATGGAGCTTGATTACTTCAGCCATGGTTTATCTACTCCCCTGCTACTTCTTCGACGGTGACCAAGTGGGCCACCTTGAGGATCTGGCCGCGCGTTGCGTCGTTGTCCTGCTTGATCACGGACTGGCCGATCTTGCGCAGGCCCAGAGCCTCCAGGTTCTTGCGGGTGACCGGCTTCTGGCCGACCTTCCCGTGGTGCAGCGTAATCTTCAGAGCCATTGTGCTTATGCCTCCTGTCCTGCGCGTGCGCGCAGCATACGGGCCGGTGCAACTTCCTCGACGGACTTGCCACGACGAGCGGCAACTTCCTCCGGGCGGACGAGCTCCTTCAAGCCAGCAACGGTGGCCTGAACCACGTTGAGGGCGTTGTCGGAACCGAGGGACTTGGCCAGGATGTCCTGGACACCAGCGCACTCAAGCACCGGACGGACTGCGCCACCGGCGATCACACCGGTACCAGGAGCAGCCGGGCGGAGCATAACAATGCCCGCTGCAGCTTCGCCCTGAACCGGGTGAGGGATGGTGCCACCGATCATTGGGACGCGGAAGAAGTTCTTACGAGCTTCCTCTGCACCCTTCTGAATTGCGGCCGGGACTTCCTTTGCCTTGCCGTAGCCGACGCCGACCATGCCCTGGCCGTCGCCAACCACAACGAGTGCGGTGAAGGACATGTTGCGACCGCCCTTGACGGTCTTGGCAACACGGTTGATGGTGACGACGCGCTCGATGTACTTATCGCGCTCGTCCTGTGCACCGCCACGGCGGTCGTCGCGGCGGCCGCGGCCACCACGCTCATTACGGTCGTTGCGGCCACCGCGGTCGTTGCGGCCACCGCGCTGCTCGGTGCTGTTGTTGTTCTGGTCTTCGGCGGATGCTCCGCCGTCACGCCGTTCACGCTCGGCCATTACGCGATCCTTCCGTTGATGTTTACGTACTTAGCTGCGATGGTCATTAGAACTTCAGACCACCTTCACGTGCGGCGTCAGCCAGAGCGGCGACGCGGCCGTGGTACTTGTATCCGCCGCGGTCGAAGACGATCTCTTCGATGCCGGCAGCCTTGGCGCGCTCAGCGATGAGCTCACCAACCTTGGCTGCCTTGGCCTTCTTGTCGCCCTCGAGGCTGCGCACGGCATCTTCCATGGAGGAAGCAGAGACCAGGGTGTGGCCTGCCAGGTCATCGATGACCTGCACGTGCACGTGGCGGGAGCTGCGGTGGACAACGAGACGCGGGGTCTCCGGGGTGCCACGCAGCGTCTTGCGGATGCGGTTGTGGCGGCGGACGCGTGCTTCGCGGCGGCGGGTGGCAATGTCCCGGCCGACCGGGGTGCGCTTCTGCTTTGCTTCAGTGCTCATTGTTTACTTACCCGTCTTTCCGACCTTGCGGCGAACCTGCTCGCCCGCGTAACGGATGCCCTTACCCTTGTACGGGTCATCCTTGCGGAGGCGGCGGATGTTCGCAGCGATCTGGCCAACCTGCTGCTTGTTGATGCCTTCGATGGACAGCTTCGTGTTGCCGTCAACGGCGAACGTGACGCCCTCCGGAGCCTCAATGAGGATCGGGTGGGAGTAGCCGAGGGAGAACTCGAGGTCCTTGCCCTTGAGCTGAACACGGTAACCAACACCGAAGATCTCCATGTTGATCTTGTAACCCTCGGTCACACCAACAACGCAGTTGTTGATGAGAGAGCGGGTCAGACCGTGCAGGGAGCGGTTGTCACGGTGGTCATCCGGACGGGAGACCACAATCTGGTTGTCCTCAACGACAGCGGAGATCGGTGCCGGAACGTCGACGGAGAGGGTGCCCTTCGGGCCCTTCACCTCAACGTGCTGGCCGTCGATCTTGGTCTCTACACCGTTGGGGATAGCGATGGGTGCGTTTCCTACGCGAGACATGTACTACTCCTCCCTTACCAGACGTAGGCGAGGACTTCCCCACCTACACCCTTCTCTTGGGCCTGGCGGTCCGTGAGCAGACCCTGGGACGTGGAAATGATTGCCACACCCAGGCCGCCGAGAACCTGCGGCAGGTCAGTCGACTTGGCGTACACACGCAGGCCCGGCTTGGACACGCGGCGCAGACCAGCGATGGAAGACTGACGGGACGGGCCGTACTTCAGGTCGAGGGAGAGGGTCTTGCCCACCTTTGCGTCCTCAACCTTGTAGTCAGCGATGTAGCCCTCCTGCTTGAGGATCTCCGCGATGTTGACCTTCAACTTCGAGGAGGGCATGGACACGGACTCGTGGTGCGCGTTGTTTGCGTTGCGCACGCGAGACAGCATGTCCGCAATGGGATCTGTCATGGTCATAGTTGACCGTTTACCTTTCTCGTTGCGGTTCCTCTCCACCCATATGTCCGCCGCACGTAGCGACTGACTGCGTTTTCCGTGTGATGTGTCGGGGGCTACTTTTGCTCGCACACAGCGTGTTCACGAGCAGTTGGGGCGCTCCCCAGCGCTTAGTAGCGCCAGGTGCTCGCCGCCACCCTCCATACGGTCCGCATTGAGGCGGGGGGCCTGCAACAAAGTTGGATTCTTACGTTCTTACGGCTCTGACGCGCACGAAATGCACACTACGTGCCATGCGCGCAGGTCCGTCGGTCAACCCTACAGGTCAGCGCAGTTCAAGCACAAATCGCTTTACGACGCCCCACAGCCCCACTGCTTTGCCCCCAAAAAATAGGTGGCGGGGGGGACGTCGATAAGCAAAGATGCGCAAACCGCAACATGGACTCCTCGATGACCTTTAGGGTTTCTTTCATGTCCAAAAACATCACCGATATCCCCTTGAACGGAATGCGCATCGGCACCGCGTCTGCTGGTCTGCAGATTGAGGGCTCTCCCTGCCCCAGCAACTGGTCAGAATGGGCCGATGGCGGCAACATCGCCGACGGCACAACGCTTGAACCGACCACGGGCCACTGGCTGAAATGGCGGGAGGATAACCAACTCATGGCGGAACTGGAGTTCCCCATTGCCCGCGTGGGTGTGGAGTGGTCCCGCATCGAACCAGCACCCGGCCAGTACGACACCGCCGCGCTGGAGCGCTACGCCGAGGAGTACCGCGACTTGAAGGCCAAGGGCATCGAACCGCTGGTGACCCTGCATCACTTCGGCCAACCCCTGTGGCTAGAGCACCGCGGCGGGTGGACAAACCCGGAGATCGTCCCAGCGTTTCTCGGTTTCGTGGACGTTGTGCTCGACCACCTCGGGGACTTCATCGACGACTGGATCACCATCAACGAACCCAACGTCTACGCCTCCGAAGCTTTCCTCTTCGGCTCCCAACCTCCCGGCAAAGGCGGCTACCTACCCGTGCGTAAGGTCCTGCAGAACATGGCTGCGGCCCACCTACTTGCCTACGAGCACATCCACGCCCGCCTGGATTCCCCCGACCGGGAGATCAAGGTCACCTTCGCCCACCACAAGCGCGTCTTCGACCCGATGAACCCCGCCAACCCGATCCACCGCGCGCTGACACCGCTGGTGGAATACCTCTTCCAAGGCGCTATGGAAAAGGCCTTCTACCGCGGGAAATTCGATCCCGTCCTCGGCCGGCCAGAGTCCCTGCCCCGCGGCTTTGGCAACGGTGCGGGCTCTAAAACCTACTACGCGGATGCGATTGCGATTAACTACTACTCCCGCACCGCTGTCAAAGGTTTTAATGACGCCACCTTCCCTGGCCGTCCCACCAATGACCTCGGGTGGGAGATCTACCCACGCGGCATCGTGGAAGTTTCCGCCCCACTAGCCAAGGAATACGGCCTGCCCATCTGGATCACAGAGAACGGCACCGCTGACAACACCGAGTCCTTCCGGTGCGGCTTTGTCTACGACCACCTGGAGGAGCTCGCCCGCCTCAATGCGGGCATGCCCGCTCCCGACGGTACCCCGCAGGAGGCGGTCCCGGTCCAGCGCTACTACCACTGGTGCTTCGTGGACAATTGGGAGTGGTCTGAGGGCATGGCACAACACTTCGGTGTGGTGGCGCTCGATAATGAGCTTGGCCGCCACCCCAAACCTGCGGCCTACATGTTGCGCGATATCAACCGCGCTGGCGCACTGACCACCGCCATCGATGAGCAGTACCGCGAACCCACCGCGAAGAATGCCCGCATCAGCACACCCGGCAGGGGCCTGAAGTGACGCACGCACAGCACCTCAGCCCAGCACCGGCTGACACATCCGCCGGCACGACGATCGCGGAGCGTCACCCGCGCGCGTTCTTCTGGAAGTTCGCGCTGGCTTACTTTGGCACCTGCCTCGTCTGGGCCGGGCCATCGCAGCTCCTACTGGCCAACCAGATGATCGCGGTGCGGCCGGAGAGCTACGAGAATGCTCTGGCGCTGCTCATGATGTGCGGTGGCGCCACCGCCGTGATCACGAGTCTGCTGGTGGGGTTGATCGCTGACCGCTCACACCTGTCCAACCATTCGGCGTGGGCACGGCGCTGGGGTAAGCGCTTCCCGTGGATCATGCTGGCGCTCCCGCTGGCATCGCTGGGCATGTTGGCACTGTCCTTCACACCTCCTTACTGGTCACTCGTAGTGCTGTGGTGTCTCATCCAATGCTTCGTCGCGTTTATGACGAACAACCTGTTCACCATCACCGCCGACGTTGTCCCTCAGAAACGCTTCGGGGCGATCTCCGGCGTCCTCGGTGTCACGTACGTCCTTGGGCTCGTGGGTGGCACCGCGATTGCGAGCCTCCTCCCACTGAACTGGGCTTACATCATCATTGCGGGCCTGGCGTTGGGCTTAGTCATCCAGCTTGGTTTCGGCCGTGGCGCGATAGACCCAGTGGTGAACCAATCCACCGTGGATGAACAAGCAGAGTTCGGCGCCATCGTCCTCGGTGGCGATAGTGAGGCAGAAAAGCTCCCACTGTCGGCCTACCGCAACTACTGGACTGTGTTCCTGGCACGCTTTGTCATGCACGCCACCCAGTACACCGCGCTGTTCTACCTCCTCTACTACTTGCGTGACTACATCGGTGTCGATGATCCGGATACCTGGGTACTCATCCTCACCGTTGTGTTCGCCGTAGTCACAATGGTCACCGCCGCAGTGTCCGGCACCTTGTCGGACAAGCTAGAGCGACGCCGCATCTTCCTCATCCTGGCCGCACTAACCATGGCAGCAGCCACCGTGATCATGACCTTCGTGGACGCCGTCGCCTTCGTGGTTGTCGCCGCGGTGTTCCTTGGTGTTGCGTGGGGCATGTTCTCAGCCGTGGAACAAGCCATGATCAATGAGTCTCTCCCCTCAAAGATCAACCGCGCCCGGGACGTGTCCATCATGACCTTGGCTCAAGGCACCGCGAATATGGTCGCCGGCGGATTCGCCGCCGCAGGTTTGAAGTACCTCGGCGACTACCCAGGGCTGTACCAGGCGTGCGCCGTAGCCTGCATCACTGGTGCCGGACTGGCCCTGACCATTCGTTCCTCCCGTTAGACGCCGCCTAACACGGCAGCGCCGGCCGGGCTCTTACGCGCGTCTGACCGAGATCGCTCTGCTCCCCATCGCTCATTCCTTGCCAGTACGAGGTCGCATCTGTGCGCCGTTTAGTTTTCGACGACACCAGGTACATCCCCTGCGCACGGATGAATTCGTCGCGAGCGGATTCGGCCTTCCCTACATCGTCGATAAGCGCGAGCGCATATCTTTCTTGCCCAGAGGCGACATTGGTTTCGGCAGCGCTCAGGCGCTCATAGATGGTGACGGCAAACCCGTGCATGTACGAACGGCGCGCCACCACCGTGGACACCCCGCGCAGGCGATCCCCTTTAACCCGGCGCGCACCCGCGGCCATCTGGGGGTTGAGGATGGCGAAGAGTAATTCCACGCGCTCAACATGTCTGCGCACACCGAAGACCATGGTTGATTCCACCTTGGTGGAGTTACGCTTGCCGTGTCTAAATGCCACGCAGTGAAGTGCGGCAACGAGGTAACTGAGTAACTGCGACTGCATGTCAGTGTAAGAGCCAGCGAAGCGGAACTCGCGCGTAATCACCTCATCGTCCGCACCGGGGCTATCCAGATCACGCTCCTCAAAACCGTACGTGGCCATTAAGTCAAAGGCTTTGCGGTAAAAGGCGGCACCTTCCGCAGTGCCCTCCTGATCAGCGGCTTGGTTGAGTAATTTCTGTACGCGCTCTTTGATTTTGTCGATGTTGCCGTAAGTGCCGATTGTTCCTGTACCCATGATTTCCCCCTTTTTTGTTGTGTTTTGTTGTGTTGTTGGAAGGTACAAACCCATGTCTATCGCCCCGCTGCGACACGCCCTTCCTGTTGCGCGTTGCAGCCTGTGGATAACTATTCGAATGTGCAGCTCAGAAACTTTTGCTAAGCACGATCTGCGCAACTGGACTACCGTCGAAAGCAAGGCCGTTACGGGCAATACCAGTGGCGCGACCGCATTCGACCTCAACCAAAGCCACACTTGAAAGGACAGATCTCCGCCATGACAACCACGACGAGCAAACCCACCCCCGGCAACAAGATCGTGCTCATCGGCGCTGGCGATGTCGGCGTTGCCTACGCCTACGCCCTGGTGAACCAGGGATTGTGCGACCACCTGGCCATCATTGACATCAATGAGGAAAAGACGTGGGGCCACGTGGAGGACCTCAACCACTCGGTGCCATGGTCTGGCCACAACACCCGCGTCACCGTGGGCACATACGAGGACTGCCGCGATGCCGCCATGGTGGTCAACTGCGCTGGTGTTGCTCAGCGCCCAGGCGAAACGCGCCTGGACTTGGTGGCCCGTAACCTGAAGATCTTCAAGAGCATTGTGGACGAGGTCATGGCCCACGGCTTCAACGGCATCTTCCTCGTGGCCACCAACCCGGTGGATGTGCTGTCCTACGCCACCTGGAAGTTCTCCGGGCTGCCGTCGTCCCGCGTGATCGGTTCCGGCACCATTCTGGACACGGCACGCTACCGCCACTCACTCGGCGAGTACTTTGGAATGAGTTCCACTTCCGTCCACGCCTACGTCATCGGTGAGCACGGCGATACGGAGTTGCCTGTTGTCTCCACCGGCAGTGTGTCCGGCGTGCCACTGCCAGAGAAGCTCAGGAAGGCCGCAGAGCACAACCCGGAAGCTTCCTCCGACATGACCACCATTTTTGAGGAAACCCGGGACGCCGCCTACAAGATCATCCAGGCCAAGGGGTCAACGTCCTACGGTATCGGTGGTGGCCTTGCCCGCATCACCCGCGCTGTGCTGAGCAATGAGGATGTTGTGCTGCCGGTCAGTGCCCTGCTGGAAGGCCAGTACGGCCTCGATGACATTTACATTGGCACCCCGGCTGTGATCAATCGCAACGGCATCCGCGATGTCGTCGAACTCACGCTCGACGAGACAGAGTCCAAGCAATTCCAGCACTCCGCAGAGGTACTGCGCCAGGTGATGGTGGACGGCGGGCTCGTCGGGTAGCAGCCAGGGCGACATCAATGCATTACGACGAGGCCCTGGACCGTGCAGGTTCCGCTACGGCCGAGGTCCTTGGAGCGCTAGCCACTGTCAAAGTGTTGCTCCAAGGTTTCATCCGCCCGTGCGCCGCGCGGTGGCCTGACGTACGGGCCGTGATCAACCATCTCGAGTACGACGAAGCAACGGGTCAGTTCTCTCTTCCGCAGGAGGCACGAGATCTGCTGGATCGTTTCGAGGACCAGTTTGATCAGGCCGAGGATAATGCGTGGCCCGAGGATCTGAATCCGCTTGATGGGCTGGCCATGGATGCTTTCATGGCCGTCCATAGGCTCATCCACAATACTGGGTATTCCTGGGGCACCCTCGGCTTACTCCTATCCACCGACTGCGATGACTACCTGCATTTCATCCGCTTGTTTGCCTCCGCGCGGTGCCGGTTCACGGGCGAGACTCTCCACTTCTCAGAAATCGGGGGCGTGGGAAATGTCTTCGTGTTTGAGGATTTTCTGCCTCCCACACTCGTGGCAGCTACAGGTCCGAAGGATGTTGCCCGCATGCTTATCGACGCTGCCTGGGTCGCCCCCAACACAGTCGACGTAAAGCATGAGCCTGGAGTGATCTCACTCACCGGTGATGTAGACACGATGCGGCACATCTACGAGGTGGCCATGCGAAACGAGGACACGGAAGCAACGATCCGAGCGCAGTCACCCTCCTTACCAGCAGATAAACGGGTGCGGTACGAGCCTGTCGTGGACTTCACCACCGAATGTCCGGTGCGTTTTCCGGATATTCTGGCCGCCATGGGTAACCCCGAGCCACAGCCCATGATTGATGATATGACTTGTGCAGGCATGCCTCCCAGGGTTTGCATGGCGTCGACGGCATAACTCACCGGCATGGCTGCCGAAATCAATTCGAGTACACGTGGCATGTCCGCCCGTGGCACGAGAAGCCCACACAGGAGGAACTGTGGAACCACCACCGCCGGAACGAACTGCACGATCTGGAATTCCGTGCGCGCAAATGCGGAGGCGGTGAGGCCTGCGGCGGTGCCCACCAAGGCGTCGAGAAGCGCGATGCCAAAGAAAGTGCCGAGAGACCCATCTACCTCTACGCCGAGCCATGCTACGCACACACCAACAGTGATCAAGGTTTGCACGAGCGAGAGCAGGCTAAACGCCAACGCGTAACCCGCAATGAATGCGCCACGTGACACTGGCATGGTGAGCGTTCGCTCGAGCGTCCCGGAACGCCGCTCTCGCAGCGTTGTAATCGACGCAACCATGAACATCACCAAGAATGGAAACAGCGCGAAAATCGCGTGAGCGATGCGTCCGAACAACGGAGTACCAATGAGTATCCAATACAACAAAGCCATCAATAACGCCGGGACCACAAACACAAGCACGAGGGTTCGCGGTTCCCGTCTGCGCCACGATGCTGTCGCGGGTCGTGTGCATGACATGCCCATCTCGCACGAAAAGCACCTGGTCGCAGTGCTCAGCTTCGTCGAGAATATGGCTGGAGATAATGAGTGTTGTGCCCTCTTCCGCCAGATCATGGAAGAGATCCCACAGTTGGCGCCGCAGCAACGGGTCAAGGCCGACAGTCGGCTCGTCTAGGATCAAGAGCTCCGGATACGGTAGTAGCGCCATCGCAAGACTCACCCGGCTGCGCTGTCCACCACTCAGATTTCCGCAGATGCTACCGACGTGGTTCTGCAAATCAAGCTTGTCGACGATCTCCTTGCACCGTCCCACCGGCAAGCCATAGATGCTGCGCACGTAGTCAAGATTCTCTCGGACAGTGAGATCGTCGAAAATACTCGCAGCTTGGGTCGCGTACGTCACCCGCGTCCGCAGATCGGGATGGCCTGCGGGCAGCCCAAGTACCCGCACCTCACCCTGGACATTGGCCTGGGTTCCCACGATCATGCGCATCAACGTGGTTTTGCCTGAGCCCGATGACCCGACTAGTGCTGTCATCGATCCTCGCGGCAAGCTGAAAGTGGCACAGTCCACAATGCGGGCTGATGCACCTTCCATCACTACGGCCGCGCTTTGGTTTTTCAGGTTACTCATAGCTTCACCTTTGAGCACAGAACAGTAACCTGACAAGTGTATTGAATAAAAGACATGGAAAGCCACGCCGAAACGAAAGAAACATGGGAAACACAGACCTGATCATCCACAAACCTGACGCACCCCTGACCATGCCCGACCAAGAGCTGATCGAGGCCGTGGTCGCTGCCACCGACGGACCACAGGTATCAGATGAATACCTGGTGCAGCTACACAACCAGATCCTGCAGGATAACCGCGACCTCATCGACGACGGTCTCCTCTACCCCGACAGGACTGGGCTTCGCGGCGAACGCTGCCTCGTCGTGGACGTATCGGACCATGTGGTCTCCTTGGTCATCAAGCGCCTATCACAGACAACTGCGGGAAAGGGGCTAGTAGTCGTCTCCGAGCTTGACGGCCTCGTATTCGCCTTCGGTGATGAAATTCCGGGCATGTCTATCCGCACAAACGAATGGGACATTGCCTGGGCTTCCCTCCGCGCACTGCCACAGTGGCTGGGCCGTACGACCCAGGAAATGACCTTTTACCATGACCATGGAAGCGACGCCGTGGACTTCCTCGTCGTCGAAGACACCAGCAAAGAACACAAGTTCATCCAAACGATTTACCGGCCCGCTATAGAGGCGTACCAGGTGGAGGTCCGCGACGGCGGCCCTGATGCCCACTACCAGGCAATGATCGCCAGTTACGACGAGACCCTCGCCACATTTGAAACGTGGATGGCTACCGGTGAACGCTTGCCGCAGGTTGGCTGGGCCCTCATCGACATGTAACCGAAATCTTTTGGAAAGACGAAACCCCCACCACCCAGCGGGAAGGCTGCGTGGTGGGGGCCAAGTGAGACGTCGATAAGCAAAAGCTTATGGGCGCTGCATCTTGCCATCCTTGTCCTTGAACGGGAAGCCGAAGTGGCGCAGGAGCGCGCGGCCTTCCTCGTCGTTGACAGCGGTGGTGACAACGGTGATGTCCATACCGCGCGGACGGTCGATCTTGTCCACGTCGATCTCGTAGAACATGGTCTGCTCAGACAGGCCGAAGGTGTAGTTGCCGTTGCCGTCGAACTGCTTGTCGGACAGGCCACGGAAGTCACGAATACGCGGGAGAGCAACCGTCAGCAGACGGTCGAGGAACTCCCACATACGGTCGCCGCGGAGGGTGACTTTCGCGCCGATCGGCATGCCTTCGCGCAGCTTGAAGTTAGCAATCGAGGTCTTCGCACGACGCAGCTGCGGCTTCTGACCGGTGATGGCGGTGAGGTCCTCGAGGGCACCGTTGATCACCTTGGAGTCACGTGCAGCGTCGCCGACACCCATGTTGACCACAATCTTGGTCAGACCCGGGATCTGCATGACGTTGTCGTAGCCGAACTCCTCAGAGAGCTTGCCACGGATTTCGTCCTTGTAGCGCGTCTTCAAACGCGGGGTGTAGTTAGCCTCGCTCATTAGATGTCCTTCCCGTTCGACTTGGCCACGCGGACCTTCTTGCCGTTCTCATCGAAGCGGTAGCCCACACGGGTCGGGTTGCCATCGGAGTCAACGAGCATCACGTTGGACACGTGGATCGCTGCTTCCTGGGTAACAATGCCGCCGGACTCAGCGCCGCGCTCATTGTAGGAGTTGGCCACGTGCTTCTTCACACGGTTGACGCCCTCAACGAGGACGCGGTCGCGCTTCGGGTAAGCCTCAATGACGCGACCCTGCGCGCCCTTGTCCTTACCAGCGATGACCTGGACCATATCGCCCTTCTTGATCTTCAACTAGATCACCTCCGGAGCGAGAGAAACAATCTTCATGAACTTCTTGTCGCGCAGCTCGCGTGCCACCGGGCCGAAGATGCGGGTACCGCGCGGCTCGGTGTCGTTCTTGATCAGAACTGCAGCGTTCTCATCGAAGGAGATGTAGGAGCCGTCCGGGCGACGGGTTTCCTTCTTTGCGCGCACCACAACAGCGCGAACAATTTCGCCTTCCTTGACGTTGCCGCCGGGGGCAGCTTCCTTCACGGTGGCGACAATCGTGTCGCCGATACCGGCGAAGCGTCGAACAGAACCGCCGAGCACCTGGATGCACAGAATTTCGCGTGCACCAGTGTTGTCGGCGACCTTCAGACGCGATTCTTTCTGAATCACTTTTGGTCTCCTGACCTGGATCAATGTGCGCCAGATTTCCGTCCTGTACGCACGTGGTCAATGTCTTTGTGCCTTTTCGCTTATCGACGAACAGTGGGACCCACCGTCGAAGGGTCTCGCAGCTTCAACTCGGAAACGCGCATCCGCTACGACCAGCGTTCAGACAACTGTGGTATTAAACCACGCTCCCCCTGGTAAACCCAAATCCATGCTGGTTCGCCTAGGTTTTCGGAGTGCGAAAAAGAAAAACACCATTCCCCCTGGCCTGTTCAGGCCTTAAGGGATGGTGCTGTTTCTGTTTATTTTCATTTAGGAGCTGGATGCTGCGATGGTGCCGGCGGTGAGAACGCCAGTTACAGCAAGGAGGCTCAGGATGCTCGGAATGAGACCAACTGCAGACAGGGCTGCGGGGACGAGCAGTGCGTTCGGGCCCTGCGGACCACCGATCTTGCGCAGCTCATTCATCACCTGGTTGAGCGGCTCCGGGTAGGTCTGAGCCTGAGCGGGAGCGGTGACGCCAGCGGTGATGGCAGTAGCGGCCAGCGAAGCGGCAATGAAACGACGAATCTTCATGTCTTATTTCCTTAAACTCTGTATTAACCGACTGGCGGCTTACTTCTTGATGGCTGCGTTAATGATGGACGTGATGATGCTGATCGTCATGGACGTGGCGGACAGGGCAGCCGGCACCAGGATGAGGTTCTGAGCCTGCCAACCCGCACGTGCCTCAATCTCACGCAGAACCTGTGCCAGCGGTTCCGGAGCCGGCTGAGCGTTAGCTGCCGGAGCAGCGGCGAACACAGACGTAGCAACAAGAGCAGCTGCCGCAAAACGACGAAGCTTCATAGGGGTCTCCATATCTTCGGGGAACGAATTAATGCAGTAGAGCCGGTCAGTCCCAGCAACCCCCAATATTAAAGGACTCTGCGAATTACCGCAGGATTAGCTGGCATCTTCTGCCATGGGTTTTCCTCAGTGCTCCCTTCTGGGGGTAGCTGTGCGCCCACATACGCCATGGTGTGCCCGGCTGCTCACTATGTCATCTGCCAGAATGGATCAGGTGAAGTCCTCTACGCCTGACATGCTCGATGCTATGCACGGGCTGCGCGATGCTCTCGCCGGAACCCGGCTGGATGACGCAGCTGAAGATGCTCGTGCCATTGTGAACCAGCTGGATGACTATATTCTGCCCCGGCTGGCCAATCTGGATGCGCCGCTACTAGCCGTGATCGGTGGCTCCACGGGATCCGGTAAATCAACCCTGGTTAACGCGATATTGCGTGAACACGTGTCCAATCCGGGCGTGATCCGGCCTACTACCCGCCAGCCGGTGCTGGTGGCTCACCCGGATGACGCTGATTGGTTCAATTCGCCTCAGGTCCTTCCTGGCTTGGCACGATCCCATGGCGCAGGGGATGAACAATCCACCACGCTGCGGATTGTCCCTACCTCTAGCATCCCGGCTGGCTTGGCGCTGTTGGATGCGCCGGACTTTGACTCAATCGATGACCGGAATCGAGCGTTGGCATCACAACTGCTGGCCGCTGCAGATCTGTGGGTTTTTGTTACTACACCAGCGCGTTATGCCGATCAGCTTGTGTGGAACTTTTTGCACGATGCTGCGGGAAGAGGCATCGAAGTTGTTGTGGTGCTGAATCGTCTTGATGAGTCTGCGGCTGCAACCGTTCCCGATGATTTGCGCCGGATGATGGATGAGGCCGGACTGGGTAGCGCCACCGTGTTCACTGTCCCATTCGTACCTGGCTTGGGCAGCGATGACGCTGGCACGGACGGCGAATTCCTTCGCGATGAGTTTGTTGCTGATGTGCGCGCGTATCTCACTGGTCTCGCTGAAGATTCTGTCGCGCGCCGCGCAGTGGCTGGAAAAACTGTCGCGGGAGCAATCATCGGGGCCCTTTCGCGTATCGACGCTGTGGTGGAGGCCCGTTCCCGCCAAGAAGCCTTCGCCGGCCAACTCAATACCGCGATTGATGAGCAGTATTCGGCGGCACATGCCCATGTCATCGATGCCACCTCCGATGGCAAGCTGCTGCGCACCGAGGTGATGAACCGCTGGCAGGACGTGGTGGGTACCTCCGATGTGACTCGCGGATTCGAACGCTGGTTTTCCAACGCCATGGATAAGGTGGGCAGCTTCTTCAGTGGCGAGCCTGCCCCGTTGCGCGAGGTGGAAACAGAACTGGAATCTGGCTTACATGCTGTCATCGTTGATGCCGCCGATACCGCGGCCGCCCGTTCATGGGCCCACATCGGCGCAGTTGCCCCAGATCTTCGCGCTGCCGCTGATCCGGCTCTGGCACGTTCGAGCGAGGATATTGATGCCCAAGCGGCGGCACTCGTGAGGGAATGGCAGGCTGCGTTGCTCGCTCACATCCAGGAAACCGCTGGGGCGAAGCGGCAGCGTGCCCGCGCCATGTCTTTTGGTTTAAATGTCCTCACCGTGGCACTCATGCTCGTCGTGTTTGCTTCCACGGCGGGGATCACGGGCTCTGAAGTTGTCATCGCTGGCGGGTCAGCGGTGCTTGGCCAGAAGCTGTTGGAAACAATCTTCGGTGAAGACACGGTGCGTCGCATGGCCACTGATGCCCGCAATGATTTGAATGAGCGCCTCTACACGCTCCTGCAACGCGAACGCGCGCGCTTCTACCCCGTCACTGATCCCTTGGTTGAAGGCACTCCAGCAGGCGAGCTACAGGAAGCAGTCAGTACTGCCCGCACCGCCGTTGCTGGGCGGTTCCCTGAATTGGCCGGGACCACCAACACTGCCTCGCGCGCGCTGGCCCCTGCTACTCAGGATGACCTAGACAGTGGAGGCACCACGGATCTAGCGGCATCCGCGCAACGTGGACCCTTGCGTGATCTGTTCACTCAACTCCGTGGCGGTTTCCAGCGCCCCTCGCAACAGCCGGAGGGAGAAACCGATGGCACTGTTTAAACGCACCGCGCCGCTTGGTGAGCGCCTTACGGCTTTAGAAGATGCCGCCGAGATTGGCGCACCGTACCTCTCGCCTACGCAAAGGGAACGGTTAGAAAACGTGGCACGCGCGGGGGCAGAACGTCGCGCCCTGTCGGCAGAGCACACTGTTGTTGGTTTCTTCGGGGCAACGGGTTCCGGTAAGACATCGCTGTTCAACGCGGTTGTTGGGGAAGATTTAGGCAAGGCTGCTGCACGCCGCCCAACGACCTCCTCGCCGCTCGCAGCGGTCTGGGAACCTGCTGGTTCAGAGGAACTGCTCGACTGGCTTGAGGTGGAAGACCGTCGGACACGCCCCGGTGAATTCGCTCCTGGTGCTGGGCCATTGATCTTGTTGGACCTCCCAGATTTCGACTCGGTAGAACTATCCAACCGGGAGATTGCCACCCGTCTTGCAGGTCAAGTGGATGTTCTCGTGTGGGTCTCCGACCCAGAGAAGTATGCCGACAGTGTCATCCATGAACAGTTCATCCAACCGCATGCCAACCACTCTGCAGTTACCCTTGCTGTTCTGAATAAATCAGACCTGCTGGGTTCTGGGGATGTGCACACCGTTGCACAGTCTTATGCGCAGCTGCTTCGCTCCGATGGCCTCACCCATGTCTCTGTTCTGCCTACATCCACGCTCACTGGTGCAGGTATTGGTGATGTGCGAGCGGCCATTGCCCGCGTCGCCCGTGCTCACTCGGCGCAATCTGCCCGAATCGAGGCAGACATTGTGTCCGTCACCGATGAATTTGCCCACGGCACCAAGACAAGCGCCCCGGATAAACGCGCAAAACGCGAGCTAGACAAGGCCTTGAGCCACGCTGTGGGAGCAGACCGTCTGGCCACCACCACTGCGGCTGCGTACCGCAAGAGGCTTTTTCAGCGCACCGGCTGGCCCGTTGTTTCCTGGATGGCACGCTTCCGGCCTGACCCCTTAAAACGGCTGGGGCTGCGCGAAGAACCAGATAGTGTTGGCGTTCATCGCTCATCCCTGCCTGAGTTGGACGCTGCTTCAAAGGCTGTGGCCAACAAGGGTGTCCGCGAGTATGCGGCCACGATTGCGGAAGGCTTGCCACCCCAGTGGGCCGGAGCCGTGTTCGACCGTGCTGATGACGTGGCTGTGAGTGTTCCGGCCGAACTCGATGTTGCTGTGACGCGAACGAAGCTCCCGGCGGAGCCCTCAAAGGCGTGGGGCGTGCTCACCTTCATTCAATGGCTTGCCTTTGTCGCAGCGCTCGTTGGCGCGCTGTGGTATCTCATCGTGGCGCTCGTACCGGGAATTCTCACCCCACTTCTAGGCGATGATCTTGTGCCGGACGTCGAGGGATGGCCCATCCCCACGCTGCTCATCATGGTGGGAATCCTCACTGGCGTGGTCATCGGGTTGATGTCTGCGGGTGTTGGTGGGATCGTCGGTAGCAATATCAAGCGGCGTACGCGCACAGCGCTCCGCAAAGAAATTGCTGCGATGTCGGAGACAACCGTTGTCGCGCCGTTAGCGGAGATCCGGGATGACTACGTGCGTTTTACCGAATACATCGCCGTCGCCGCGGGCACGTAAGCCCACGCATCAGGTGCACTACTCTCCCACGATTGTCCGCTGGATTTCGCCTTCGGGCCCGTTGACTATCAGGTTGGCAGCTTTGCCGTCGACGGATTGAGACAGGATCTTTTTGATCGGATCTAGCTCCGCGGGATCGTATTCGCCGTCGGTGTAGAAGTACCACACGCTCAGCGGGCCGGTATTGCCCGTCTCATACAGGTAAAGGTTACTTGCGGCATCAACGCGTTCTGCCTGTTCAACGAATGCGTTCACGCTCCCACTGTCTGGTGAAAGCTTAAGGCTCGGGGCGAGATCACCCCAGCCAGGTACGCCGTCCAGCCGCGCGGGCTTGTGCAGCGGAAAACCGCGCAGGT
This sequence comes from Corynebacterium sp. MSK044, assembly GCF_030232825.1. Classification (NCBI taxonomy): domain Bacteria; kingdom Bacillati; phylum Actinomycetota; class Actinomycetes; order Mycobacteriales; family Corynebacteriaceae; genus Corynebacterium; species Corynebacterium sp. MSK044. Next base: position 53,339 of record NZ_JASPJJ010000004.1, on the reverse strand, counting down.
TAAATATGCCTCCCCCGTGCGCGTCAAGATGCTCGCACGCGCGGTCACGAAATTCACGCGCCGCGCCATCGCTTATCGACGTCTCCCTCAACACCCCCACGCTCAGTTCCCCATCCGAGCTCGAAGCCGAAATGGAGACCTCTGCCACCTCGGGTGCTGCAAACGGCGCCAATTGCTCTCCAGATTTTGCTCCGAATTCCGCCGTTGGGAACGGGCCCTGCCATTTGAAAGCCGTTCCATCCAGATCAGCGTGCACATGCGAAGTCATCTCCTGATTGAGCTCCTCCCCCTTTTCATGCAGCGTGACCAAGGCAGCCACGAACTCGGGGGCATCATCCACATTCACAGAACCACTCACCGCGATCGTGCTCGATGGAATTCCTCCCGCAATCACCGAAGAGAACGTCAGCCCCTCAAACACCGGGTCCGTGGCAGCCCACTGTGCCAACGCCTCCTGCTCTTCTGCAGACGGGTCCACACAGCCAGAAAGCGCTAGAGCAACTGCACCAACAACGCCAGCAATGACCTTCCGCATCATGCCCACCATCCTAAAAGACAGAACCGCCGGACCTCCACACCCGGAACTTCCCCCTATTCGTTGGACCGGCAGGCCAATCCGGCTCCTGGGGAGCGATCCTTTACTCGAAGTACTCAGCGCTTCCCAGTCAGTAACCAGTTCTTCCACGCTGGAACACAAGCAGAGCATCGCGAGTGATGTCGTGCGGATACTCGTCCCACTCGATGTCGGTAACGCTTACCTGCTCGAGGTGTTCGGCGAGTAGGGCGGCGCAGTCGTCGATAAGCGGGGTGAGTGCACCGGCATGGTGGATGTTGCCAACATTCCACACCACGTGACCGCCGGGACGTACGAGGCGTGAGCATTGACGCGCCACGGCGTTGAGCTGAGCGAGGTAGCGCTGATAGTCCCCACTTCCCCGTTCATAGGCTTCGAGCGGATCTGTATCCGTCTCCGTTGCGGCCATATAGGGCGGGGAAGTAAGAATCAGGTCGACAGCGGGGCGCAGCTCCGCGGAAGCTAGCTGCGGCAGGGTGCGGCGCGCGTCACCGGTGACGATACTTGCTTCTGGCACGGCTGCCTGGATCTGGGCCACGCGATCTGGGAGGAGCTCAATGCCGGCTGCGCGGCGGCCGAGCGTTACGGCGCGGGACAGCGTCGTGCCAAATCCAGCGAAGGGGTCAAATACCAGATCACCCGGCGCTGAGTACGTGTTAATTACGTGGTCCACGATGGCGGTGCACATGTGCACGTCCTCATCCGCACCGTCAGGACGGTCCGCGTGGAATTGGGTGAGAGTCGCCCGTAACCGCTGGGAAAGCGCCATATCGAGCAGTTTAATCAGCGAAAAGTTGAACCATGCGGTCACCCCATGGCCCGGTGTCCTCAGGCTGTTCGTCCATTGGTGCCCCAACAATTGCCTCGCCCAGGCGGCCGTCCGGCCCCTTGATTTGCACCCCAACGGGGGCGCCGGCTGCTGAGCTGGAAAGCAAGGACTTCAGCTCCTTCATTGCTTCCGCGTTGTAATCCCCCTCGGTGTAAAACTCCCAGTGGTAGAAACCTTCAAAGCTCCAAACGGATCGCACTGCATAGGGGGTTGCGGCATCCATCTTGTCAGCCAGAGCGGCAGTGGTGGCATAGCCTTGGGGGAACTCTGAGAGGCGAAGCACCGGCGAGATGCGCCTGGAGGGTCCTTCCTCTTCAGAAAGTGTGGGGCGCGCTAGCGGGAATCCGACCAGTTCGATGCTGCCGGCCGGTTGCACGTCGTCTAGGTGAACGGGGTGCCCTCGATGTCGGCGTTGACGTTCAGATCCAAGCCGAGACGATCTCCGTCAGGCATCTCAGCCAGCCTGGCGTAGAGCTGATCCAAAGCGGAAAAGAACTCAGCCACACTGCGCACATGCACATCACCGACGACGTCAATGCTGTTGGTCGGGATACCGCCTGCCAGGGCAGCTGAAAACTTCACATCGACGAGCGCAGGCTGAGTAGCTGCCCACTGCGCACATTCCGGGGCGAGCTCACGCGTAATCTTTGTTGACACACAACCAGCGAGAGCAAGGCTAGCTAACACGGCCACGACGGCAGTGATTTTCCGGAACATGACAGCCAGTGTGGGGTGGGCTTCAGCCGAAAAACACCCGCTCCATGTCCTCCTGCCACTTCCCAGGATGTTTCGGAAGCTTCTCTGGCGTTGGGCTCGTATCCACAGTGCCCAGAATCCTCTTGCTGCTTATGATCTCGACTTTGATGGGGCTACCGGCTTCCGGCTGTGAGAGCAACTCCTTGAGCTGCTTCATCACTTCTTCGTCGTACTCATCCTCGGTGAAAAACCTCCATGAATACGAACTCTCATTACTCCACACACTTCGCACCGCATAGGGGATTGCAGCGTCTACTTTCTCCGCGAAAGCTGCTGTGGCTACATACCCCTGGGGGAACCCCGAGAGACGAAGCGACGGAGAAGCAGCCCCACCATCTGGCTCGGTGGGGTGCAGCAGTGGGAATCCAAACAGATCGATTGTTTCCGTTGCCTTCGTGTCGTCTAAGTAGTGGAACACCCTGTCACGGTATGCGCGCGCATCATCGTCGCTGACCTGAAAGTCCCTTTCCGCTTTGACCCAGAGGACGTCGTCGTCATGTCGGACATTCACAGTGCGAACCTCGGGGGCTGCGAAAAGGTCAAGAAGTTCTGTCAGCCTCTCGCGCCATCCAGGCTCCCACCTGAACCCTTCCCACGTGAACTCCGTTCCCTGGATATCAGCCTTGACGTCGACCTTCAAGAATCGGTGTTCTCTAAACGGCAGCTCATCGAACTTAGCGTTCAGCTGATCCAAGGCAGTAGCGAATTCGACAACGCTTGTCACATGCAGCGCGCCTTGCGCCTGAAGGGTGTCAGAAAGCGTGCTTCCGAAAAGCCCCATCTCCTTCTCCCGCGACACACTCAGACTATCCAAGGCAGGCTGGGTGCCAACCCACTCCGCCAACTCATTGAGGCGATACTGCGCCGACCACCCACCTACACATCCACCGAGAGCGAAGGTAGACAGCACCGCAACCAAGGCGACAATCTTTCGAAACATAGGTGCCAGTCTAAAGAAAGGCGGCACAAAAGACCCCGCCCCTGCCCCCGATCCAGAAAGGATTGGGGGCAGGGGCGGGTAAGAGAATCGTCGATAAGCGACTTGGGCTTAACGAGCCTTCTCGATGATCTCGACGAGACGGAAGTGCTTGTCCTTAGACAGCGGACGCGTCTCCTCGATGCGGACGAGGTCGCCGATACCAGCGGTGTTCTCCTCGTCGTGTGCCTTCACGCGCTTGGTGGTACGGACAATCTTGCCGTACAGGGCGTGGGACTTGCGGTCCTCGAGCTCGACAACGATGGTCTTGTCCATCTTGTCGGACACGACGTAACCGCGACGACGCTTCTGCAGACCCTTTTCCTTCGGGGCCTGTGCGGTGGTGTTGTCAGCCATTAGTTCGCTCCTTCAGCACCAGGGACGGTGGACAGACCAAGCTCACGCTCGCGCAGCACGGTGTAGATGCGTGCGATGTCGCGCTTGACCGCCGAAATACGACGGTTGTTGGTCAGCTGCCCAGTGGCCAGCTGGAAGCGCAGGTTGAACAGCTCTTCCTTAGCCGCGGACAGACGATCGTTGAGCTCGGAATCATTCAGCTCACGGAACTCGTGTGCGGGGGTTCCAACTGCCATTAGAACAGGTCCTCCTTCGAGATAACGCGGGTCTTGCAGGGAAGCTTCGCGCCTGCACGGCGGAGAGCTTCCTGAGCCACTGCCTCGTTCGGGTAGGACATCTCAAACAGGATGCGGCCAGGCTTAACGTTGGCCACCCACTTCTCCACCGGGCCCTTACCGGAACCCATACGCACGCCGAGCGGCTTCTGGGTCAACGGACGGTCCGGGAAGATGTTGATCCACACCTTGCCACCACGCTTGACGTGGCGGTTGATGGCAATACGAGCGGACTCGATCTGGCGGTTGGTGATGTACGCCGGCTCGAGAGCCTGCAGAGCGTAGTCACCAAAGTTGATGGTGTTGCCGCCCTTGGACACGCCGGAACGGCCCGGACGGTGCTGACGACGGAACTTAACGCGCTTAGGGATAAGCATGTGTCTTAGCCCTCCTTATTCTGCTGTTCGGCGCGCTGGCGGCGCTGGCCACCACGGCGCGGGCGACGATCGCGGTCACCGCGGCCACGGCGGTCATTGCCCGGAGCGTTCAGCTCGGACTCGCGGACACCGCCGACAACGTCACCCTTGTAGATCCATACCTTGACACCGATGATGCCGAAGGTGGTGTCTGCCTCGGCGAGACCGTAGTCGATCTCAGCGCGGAGGGTGTGCAGGGGAACGCGGCCTTCGTGGTAGCGCTCGACGCGGGACATTTCAGCGCCACCGAGACGGCCAGAGCACTGAATCTTAATGCCCTTGACCTGCGGCTGACGCATTGCGGACTGGATTGCCTTGCGCATTGCGCGGCGGAAAGCGACGCGGTTGACCAGCTGCTCAGCCACAGACTGTGCAACGAGTGCAGCGCTGGCGTCGACGTTCTTGACCTCGAGGATGTTGAGGGCGACCATCTTGCCGGTGAGCTTCTCCAGCTCACGACGAATACGGTCTGCCTCAGCACCACGGCGACCGATCACGATGCCCGGACGTGCCGTGTGGATGTCCACGCGGACGCGATCACGGGTGCGCTCGATGACAACGTCGGCGATGCCGGCGCGCTCGAGGTTGTTCTTCAGGAACTCGCGGATCTTGATGTCCTCAGCGACGTAGTCGGAGTAGGACTTGTCGGCGTACCAGTGGGACTTCCAGTCGGAAGTGATACCCAGCCGGAGGCCGTGCGGGTGAATTTTCTGACCCATTGTTTAAGCCTCCTTCTGGCTTTCCACTACCACGGTGATGTGGCAGGTGCGCTTACGGATCTGGAATGCGCGGCCCTGAGCACGCGGCTGGTAACGGCGCATGGTCGGGCCCTCGTTGGCGTAAGCCTCGGAGATGACCAGGGTGCGCGGATCCAAGCCGAAGTTGTTCTCAGCGTTGGCTGCGGCGGACGCGACGACCTTTGCCACCTGGGTGGAAACGGCCTGCGGCGCGTACTTCAGGATGGCCAGGGCCTCGGACACGGTCTTACCGCGGACGAGATCCAGGACGCGGTTCGCCTTCATCTGGGACGTACGCACGTACTTAGCGGTCGCGCGTGCGGAGGTGATGGTGTCGCTCATGATTTATCGACGCCCCTTCTCTTCCTTAACGTGACCCTTGAAGGTCTTGGTCGGTGCGAACTCGCCGAGCTTGTGGCCGACCATGGACTCATCCACGAACACCGGCACATGCTTGCGTCCATCGTGGACAGCGAAGGTGTGGCCGATGAAATCGGGGAGAATGGTCGAGCGGCGAGACCAGGTCTTGATGACCTGCTTGGTGCCAGCCTCGTTCTGAGCGTCCACCTTGTTGAGGAGGTGCTCGTCGACGAACGGGCCTTTCTTCAGGCTGCGTGGCATATGAAGTTACCTCCTCTTAACGCTTCTTGTTCGGGCGACGACGGCGCACGATCATGTTGTTGGAATAACGGTTCGGGTTGCGGGTACGGCCTTCCTTCTGGCCCCACGGGGACACCGGGTGACGGCCACCGGAGGTCTTACCCTCACCACCACCGTGCGGGTGGTCGACCGGGTTCATGACGACACCGCGGACAGTGGGCCTCCAGCCCTTCCAGCGCATACGGCCGGCCTTGCCCCAGCGGATGTTGATCTGGTCAGCGTTGCCGACCTCACCAACGGTTGCGCGGCAACGGATGTCCACGCGGCGGATCTCAGAAGACGGCATACGCAGAACTGCGTAGGAGCCTTCCTTACCCAGCAGCTGGATGGACGTACCAGCGGAACGTGCAAGCTTGGCGCCAGCGCCCGGCTTGAGCTCCACGGCGTGGATGGTCGTACCAGTCGGGATGTTGCGCAGCGGCAGGTTGTTGCCAACCTTGATGTCGGCGTTCGGGCCTGCCTCAACCATCGTGCCCTGGGTCAGACCCTTCGGCGCGATAATGTAGCGCTTCTCACCGTCTGCGTAGTGCAGCAGAGCGATGTTAGCGGTGCGGTTCGGGTCGTACTCAATGTGAGCAACCTTTGCCGGCACGCCATCCTTATCGGTACGGCGGAAGTCAATCACACGGTACTGGCGCTTGTGGCCACCACCGCGGTGACGGGTAGTGATGTGGCCGTGAGTGTTGCGGCCACCCTTCTTCGGGAGCGGGCGCAGCAGGGACTTCTCCGGAGTGGAACGGGTAAGTTCCTGGAACTCGGAAACAGAGCTGTTGCGGCGACCCGGGGTTGTCGGCTTGTACTTACGAATAGCCATAATTTTCCTCTTTCGTATCGAACTCTTTTTGGTTCGTTGCCGTTAGGCGACGCCGCCAAAAATGTCGATGGAGTCGCTGCCCTCGCGGAGAGTCACGTAAGCGCGCTTGGTGTCCTTCCGCTTACCCCAACCGGTGCGGGAGCGCTTGCGCTTGCCCTCACGGTTGACGGTGTTCACGGAGGCGACCTTCACGCCGAAGATCTCTTCCACGGCAATCTTGATCTGGGTCTTGTTTGCGTCAGTGTCGACGTAGAACGTGTAGGTGTTCTGCTCCATCAGCGCGTAGGTCTTCTCGGAGACGACCGGGGCGATGATGATGTCGCGCGGGTTAGCAATCTTGGCCATTATTTCTCATCCTCCACTGCTGCAGTGGCGCGGTTGACAAAGTCGTGCAGAGCTTCCACAGAGAAGACGACATCGTCTGCGTTGAGCACGTCGTAGGTGTTCAGCTGACCCGGCTCAAGGATCGTGATACCCGGCAGGTTCCGTGCGGAAAGACGGGAATTCACGTCCTCACGGCCGATGACCAGCAGGACCGACTTGCGGTCCGTGAGGCGCTCGACGAAGGTGCGGGCGGACTTGGTGGACGGCTTCTGACCCGGAACGAGCTCCTCGACCACGTGGATGCGGTCGTTCTGAGCACGGTTGGTCAAAGCACCAGCAAGAGCTGCCTTGATCATCTTCTTAGGGGTGCGCTGCGCGTAGTTACGCGGCTGCGGGCCGTGCACCGTGCCACCGCCGGTGAAGTGCGGAGCGCGGATGGAGCCCTGGCGTGCGCGGCCGGTGCCCTTCTGGCGGAACGGCTTACGGCCACCACCGGCAACCTCGCCGCGGGTCTTGGTCTTGTGGGTGCCCTGGCGTGCGGCTGCGAGCTGAGCGTTCACAACCTGGTGCATCAGGGGCACAGACGCTTCGCGGTCGAAGAGTTCAGCCGGGAGCTCAACGGTGCCCTTGGTGGCTCCGTCAGCGGTGTGGACATCAAGTGTCAGGTTTGTCATGCGTGAGCACCGCCCTTCACTGCGGTCTTGACGGTAACCAGGCTGCCCTTAGCACCAGGGATAGCGCCCTTGATGAGGAGCAGGTTGGAGTCGCCGTCGATCCTTTGAATCTTCAGGTTCTGGGTGGTCACACGGTTGCTGCCCATACGGCCAGCCATGCGGGTGCCCTTGAACACGCGGCCCGGGGTGGAGCAGCCACCGATGGAGCCGACGCGGCGGTGAGCAGCCTGGTTACCGTGGGAGGCACCCTGGCCAGCGAAGCCGTGGCGCTTCATGGCGCCTGCGTAGCCCTTGCCCTTGGTGGTGCCAACAACGTCAACGAAGGTGTCACCCTCGAAGATATTGACGGACACTTCCTGGCCGAGCTCGTACGCCGAGGTGTCATCCATACGGATCTCAGCGACGTGGCGGCGCGGGTTCTGGCCAGCCTTCTTGTAGTGGCCAGCCTGCGGCTTCTTTGCCTTACGGGGATCAATGTCGCCGTAAGCAATCTGGATGGCGGAGTAGCCATCAGTCTCTTCAGTGCGAATCTGGGTGACAACGCACGGCCCAGCCTCGACGACGGTCACCGGAACAACCCGGTTCTCCTCGTCGAAGATCTGGGTCATGCCGAGCTTGCGGCCCAGAATGCCCTTGATCTCATTAGTCATGTGTCAGTTCTCCCTACTACGACCTACTGGATGTTCACGTCGACGCTGGCCGGCAGGTCAATGCGCATGAGGGCATCAACTGTCTTAGGCGTCGGGTCGAGGATGTCGATGAGGCGCTTGTGCGTGCGCATCTCAAAGTGCTCGCGCGAGTCCTTGTACTTGTGGGGAGAACGAATAACGGCGTACACGTTCTTTTCGGTAGGCAACGGCACCGGTCCAACGACGCGGGCACCCGTGCGGGTAACCGTCTCAACGATCTTCTTCGCAGATGCGTCGATCGCTTCGTGGTCGTAGGCCTTCAGCCGAATGCGGATCTTCTGTCCCGCCACGTCAACCTCTTCCTCGCTGTCCCACGTTCACCTCTCGCTTCGCTCGACGTGAACGAAGTGAATCGAGAGCGAAGAGGTGGGATGTAGCTGTCTTCTTTTTCTCTATAACGTTGTCCGGTTTGGGTCCGGCATCAACGCCAGTGTCTTTTCTTATGAATGACTGCCATGACATCTTCGGAAGGTGCGCAAGCGCATAAACAACGCTTGTCAGTGCTTCCGCCGCGCACGTGCACGCGCCAGGCGCGTCATGCGTGCAGTGTCAGGCTCGCAAGGTGGTACGTGCACCATAAAAATGGCGCTGACGTGGCCTTCGCGTACTGCCGCTGTTTATTTGCCATGCCCCTTCTCCGGTCCCCGGTCTCGAGAGTGCCTACTCTGTGGTGGCCTGTGCTCGATCGCAGGTCCTTCGTCGATAAGCAAGAGCCCATCGTGCAAAGGTGTCATGTTCGCCCTACCAGCGACGCAGATGCGTCGTGTTAAAGCAACCCGAGTATTCAAACACACCTCACCGCACATTTGCAAACTGCGCTTTTTGCTTATCGACGCCCCCAACAACAGACTGCAATAAACGTTTTCAAATAAGCCAGGTGACAAAACGGCGAATGCGGCACACCAGGCTAATCCACCTGGTTTATTTGAGTTCATTTATTGCAGTTGATTTATTGCAGTTCGTTCACCACGGCTTGCCCCCATGACGATGTGAAGCTCAATGACCGCCGAAAGAAGCTATAGCCGTAGCGCTTGCTTCTCCCTAGGATGGACAGGTGTCGCATCAAGGATGCTTATAACTAACGGCGAAAGGACCACTAATGGCAACGAATAACACTCCGGCCACGAACGAAGCTGCTGCCACGGAAGAAACTCCGGTGAAGCGCAATGAGGTGCTGGAGACGGAACACGGCAACACTGTCATTGATGACAACGTGGTGGGCAAGATCTCCGGCATCGCAGCCCGCGAGGTCTCCGGCGTGTACAACCTTGGTGGTGGCGCTGCCCGTATGTGGGGTGCTGTGCGTGAGTCATTGACCTCCTCCACCAATGTGCAGCAGGGTGTGAACGTCGCGGTAGAAAGTGGCCATGCCAGCGTGGCGGTGGCCATCATCGCCGAGTACGGCGTGGCTATCCATGAGCTGGCTAACGCGATCCGCGAGAACATTACCGTTGCTGTCACCCGCATGACCGGCCTCATCGTTGACCGCGTGGATGTCACCGTCCATGACGTGCATCTGCCGGATGACAACGCGGACGCTGACGCAGCCCGCACCGAGCAGCCGACACCGAACAACGGCCAGATTCTGGAACAGTAGATGGCTCCCCTGACCATTACTAAGGACATCGCTGACGCGATCTGCGATGCTGTCCTGCCCGTTGACGGCGTGGCGGGGTTGAGCAGTGGCCGGATGGCCCATGCCGTACTCCGACTACCTGGCGCGCTCATTGAGGGGCTTGAAGTGTTTGAGACGGATACGGAAAACCCGCATATCGCAGTTCACCTCATCTATGACTTGTCCTCCCGTCGCGAGATCCCTCAACTGGTCAGGGATGTCCAAGCGGCTGTCCTTGCCGTCCCGGCACTTGCTCAAGTACCGGGTTCACCCCGCGTGGATGTGGTGGTCTCCGACGCCGTCCGTCACGCACCCACGAAGTAGAAATGTGGATCTAGCATGAACATCTTTTCCAACAAAACAGCACTCGGGGCCATCATCGGCGTGGCGTTAGCCTTCGCCTTGATTTTCGGTGGCTGGCTCGGGTTCCTCGCGACTCTTCTGCTGGGCACCATTGGTGGTGTCATCGGCGCGCAGCTGGACGGCCGCATTGATGTAGCTGCCCTCATCAGCGCCACCTCCGGCCGGGGTCGCGGATAATGGATCCCTCTTCCTGCCGCATCAGCGAAAAGACAGTCGCGCATGTTGCCGGCGCAGCTATTCGTTCCGTGCCGGGGACACGTGATGTTGATGCAAAGCTCGCTGGTCTCGCTGGACGCAGTTTTCCGCGGGTGGATGTGCACCTTGACCGCCCAGCGGGATTGGTGGCTTTAGACATTGAGATTGTCACCGCCTACCCCGCCCCCGTCGGCGCAATCACCGATGAGGTGCGCCGTACGGTGGTTGCCCATGTGGAAACGTTGACGGGATTGACTGTCAGCCGCCTGAACATCGCCGTGGCCGATGCGGAAGTCACTGCCGGGGCGACTGTCACTCGTTCGGATCTAGCCGACCACCCAGTGGGGTTTGTCCCCACCCCCGTTCAGGTCACTGCCACGCACGTAGTGTCCCCGGTGACGCAGCCGGCCCAGGAACTCAGCCCGGTCACGGTGGATTCCTCCACTTACGAGTCCGTGCGCCACGTCGACGTACCTGACGCTGCCCCGTTGACCCCCGTTGAGACCCCACGACCGGTGCGACCCATATCCGTGGCCGCGCCGCCACCGGTTGTTCCCCGGGGGGTGGAGGTGCCGGGGGTGGAAAGGTTGAGGCCGGTGAGCGTCGAGAAGCAAAAAGCCCTTCGCCTGATCACCGCGCGGCGCCCCAAGTTCGTTCCGGTGGAGCGTCCCATGCCGCAAGCTTTACGACGCATCACCGTCACCCCCTCCCCCATCACCTCCCCCCATGTTCCGGAGCCACGGCCCTTAGACAAGATCTTCATCGACCCGGACCGCGTGGACCAGGATTCCTACACCGAAACCACCGCAAGCAGGAAGGAGAGACGCTAAAACCATGGCAGATACCCCCACACCGGGCGCCGAACCGAAGGGCAACCCCCTCGTACGGTGGCTTACTGTCCTGCTCGGCCTGCTTCTTCTGGGCTTGTCCAGCGTGATTGGCCGCGATCTGTGGTACCGCTACCAAGCAGACGACCCGCAGAATTCCTGGCTGCGGCCTGCCTTTGAATGGTTCGGGTCTGCCGGCGTCGATGGCGTGGGCGTGGCTGTGGGCATCCTCATGGCACTGGTGGGCCTGTGGTGCATCATCGCGGCTGTGAAACCCCGTCCGCGGCGCTACGTTCAGGTGGTGTCCCCTACATCTTCGATGTGGGTACGCCCCGTGGACATTGCGCGTAAATCCACCGCCGCGGTGCGTTCGGAGATGGGGCAGACCAGCATCGCTTCGCGTGCGAGCCGCCGCAAACTCACCGTCAGCGTTGTTGACGATGGCTCGGCTGACCTTGAAACCCAACTCACCTCCGCGCTGACCGAGCAAGCACAAAAGCTCAAGCCCACTCCCCGCGTGAAAGTCAACGTGTTGCCCGCACCCCCAGCAAAGGACATGCCATGACCAAAGTCCTCGCCTTTTTTGACCGCCTGATTATCTTCCTGCTCGGGTTGGTGCTGGTTGCCGGTGGGCTCGTGCCGGTGGGTCTTTACTGGGAGATCCCCTACCTCTCCCCCTTCGTGCGAACGTTGAACCGCTCCGTACTCATGGATGTTCCTGGCATGGACTGGTACGGCATTGCTCTGATCGGGGCACTGGTGGTCTCCCTGGTCCTTGCCCTGCTGCTGATCTTGCCGAACATCCGCAGCCGCTCCTTCAGCAACCGCACCCTTATGCCCGCACACCCAGAGCTGGGCAACACCCGCATCAATGTCGCGCGAGTAGCTCAGGCCGCCTGCAACCATGCCGAAGACACAAGTTTTGTTAGCAAGGCAACACAGACTGTCGCCTATGTGGGTCAGCGCCCCACCGTGACCTTCACCATCAACGCGAACCCCAACGTGGAGCTAGACACCATCATTTCCTTTGCGGAGCAGATGGACACGGATTTTCGCGACGCAGTGGACACCATGGACATTGACACCGTATTCAAGCTGCACCTGGACAAGGTCAAAGCACTTTAAGCCTCAAGCCTGAGGATTTGTTCGACCCGCCCGAGAGACACAGGTTGGCCACCACCAGCTGGGGCGTAGCGGAAGTCTTCACCGGGCTCCGCGCTGACGATGCGCTCCCACGCCTGCGCTGTCTTTAGCACAGAGCGCCCTTCCACCTGCCACAGGTGAATGCGCTGCGTCACCACTGCTCGGGCCCCTCCCTCCATGACAGCGAGCCACACCGCGTTACCGATCTCCGACCGCTCCAGCCCTTCCAGCAGCGCAGAGCCTTCCACACGGGAGATCAGCGTGACCACACCCAAGCGATGCTCCACACCAACACTGTCCGCGACCACGAGCATCCTGCCCGGCCCGGTGGGACGCACCGAGCTATACCCCCCACACGCTCGGTTGCCGTTCACGCTCAGTGCCGGAGCGCACCACCACATCCCCTGCAGCCGTCAGCGTGACACGGTGTTCCGGTGAGGTTGTTTCCACCAGGACATCCATGGCCACACAGCCCTCATCGGTGCGCGGCAGTTCAGCGGGGTGTTCCTGGGCTTCACGGATAAGCAAGTCCTCCAACTCCTCATCCGTAGTGCCCCACCCAGCACCCTGATTCGCAAGAATGCCAAACAGCGTAGCCAGCGGAAGATCAGGCTGGCCCTCCCACGCCTCACGCAGGCGGTCAAGTACTCGGGGAATACGCGTCGGGTCATGCACGCCCACAGAGCTTAGGGGTAAACGACCACATATGTACCTAGCGGTGCCCCGCCGCGGCTCAGAATTTGGTTGTTTCCCGCGGGCTTTAACTTTTTTGCCGGTTTGGGAACTCGCTCTGTTCTCGCAGGTTATGTGGCTTCTTTACGTGTTTCGGCGTGCGCTATCGCGCGCACCCCCTGTGGATAGTTTTTGGGTTATCCACAGGCTTTTTTAGCCCTTAGCTGCACGTTTTTGGTTTTCGGTTTAGTGTGCGTGGCATGAACACTTTTGCAGCACTAGTGGCGGGTCTAACCAACCCGATCGAGTCCTTGGCATCCTTTGATGCCCAGGTGCTCCTCGACGCTGGCTGCAAACCCGCCCTTGTGCGCGAATGGACCAAGGTCCACAAGGTCTACTACGGGCCCACCAAGTTCACCCGCAAACAAGCCAACGCGATCAAGATAGCTCGCTCGACGAAGAAGTCCTTGGATCAGCTTGCCTACATCGAATCCCGCCTCGTGGGCATCAATAATCCCCACGAGAAGTGGCGGGTGCGCCTAGCGTTGCTCTCCGTTAAGGGTGACTACAAGACATTGCAGCGTCGCGCTCAGGACATCGTCCCGGAGGTGGATAAACCTGCCCCCGAACCAACAATCCGGTTTGGTCGCTCGCGTAAGCAGTCCCGCCCTATGAACGTCATGGGCCCAGAACACGACATGGCAGCCATCGAGTACGCGCTACGCCAAAAAGTCACCGGTGATGGGCCTGCCGGGCCACAGATGTATGAAGCATTCATGACCATCCTGGGCCTTCGCCCCGACACTGCGGGCGAGACCCCAGCTCGTATTGCTCCTGCTGTGCCCCGCCCACTGATCCTGATCCCACTAGAAGAACACATCAAGATCATCCGTGGTGTAGGCGATGACATCATCCTGGGGCTAACGGATAGCACCACCATGACCGGTGCGGAATACTTGGCCCAGAATTTTGGGGACGTACTAGAAGTAGCGGTATTCCATCCACAACAAGGTGCTGTCAACCTGTACGACACACAACGGTTCGCTAACCAGAAACAACGCGACCTAGCCAGGGCATTATCACCAACCTGCCCAGTACCGGATTGTCGGCATGCGGCGGATAACTGTCAGGTCCACCACATCAAAGCCTGGTCACAGGGCGGGCTAACCAACATGGATAACCTGGCCATGCTGTGCCGGTATCACAACCGCACCAACGACGACGACCCAGAACGCAGCTACCACGGCCGGGTGGACAACATCCGGGGCGCACCCATATGGAGATCACCAAACGGACACCTCATCCCCAACACCATCCACCCCTTTGGGGCAATGACACTGCTCTACGGCAGATAACCCACCAAGTAGCCGGCATGTCCGGCCATTTGGTGTGTCCAAATTCGGTTGGTTTGACTATCGCGAATCACGCACGGCATAACCGCAGGTCGCGAAACGCTGCGCGGGGCGATAGTCAAACCGGGTAGCCAGACTGGCGCATGGCCATCAGGGCCCCCGCAGCCAGGACGCACAGCAGGCATTCCAGCTTCGTCCCTGTTTAGGAGCCTCGGATGACCAGCCCCCTGACGCGTCACTTGGGTTTCAACTCTCAACTGTGACAGAGACCGGAAATCAGGCATAGCAAAAGCCGCACTCCCTGCGATCAGGGGATGCGGCTTCTGAAGAGCTGTTCTGGCAGAACCAGAACCTGGTTTAGCTAAGAACTAGCCCAGGATCTTGGTCACGCGGCCAGCGCCGACGGTACGGGAGCCCTCGCGGATAGCGAAGCGCAGGCCCTCGTCCATAGCGACCGGCTGGATGAGCTCAACGGTCATGTCGATGTTGTCGCCCGGCATAACCATCTCGGTGCCCTCCGGCAGCTTCACAACACCGGTCACGTCAGTGGTACGGAAGTAGAACTGCGGACGGTAGTTGTCGAAGAACGGGGTGTGGCGGCCGCCCTCGTCCTTGGACAGGACGTAGACAGAGCCCTCGAACTTGGTGTGCGGGGTGTAAGCGCCCGGCTTGATGATGACCTGGCCACGCTCAACGTCCTCACGCTTCAGACCGCGGAGCAGCAGAGCAGCGTTGTCGCCAGCCTCAGCGGTGTCGAGAAGCTTGTTGAACATCTCGATGGAGGTGACGGTGGTCTTCTGGGACTTCTCGCGGATACCGATGATCTCGACCTCGTCGTTGAGGTTCAGGACACCACGCTCAACACGGCCGGTAACAACGGTACCGCGGCCGGAAATGGTGAAGATGTCCTCGATCGGCATCAGGAAGTCACGGTCGGTCTCGCGGACCGGGTCCGGGATGGAGTCGTCGCAAGCCTGCATCAGGTCAACGATGGACTGAACCCACTTCTCCTCGCCTTCGATAGCCTTGAGAGCGGAGATGTGGATGATCGGAGCCTCTTCGTCGTAGTCCTGCTCACCCAGCAGCTCGCGGATTTCCATCTCGACGAGCTCGATGATCTCCTCATCGTCAACCATGTCGCACTTGTTCAGTGCAACGAGGATGTACGGAACGCCAACCTGGCGAGCGAGCAGAACGTGCTCGCGGGTCTGCGGCATCGGGCCGTCAGTAGCAGCAACAACGAGGATTGCGCCGTCCATCTGAGCAGCACCGGTAATCATGTTCTTGATGTAGTCGGCGTGGCCCGGGGCGTCAACGTGTGCGTAGTGGCGCTTCGGGGTGTTGTACTCCACGTGGGAGATGTTGATGGTAATACCGCGCTCGCGCTCCTCCGGAGCCTTATCGATGGCTGCGTAGTCGAAGGCCTTGTTCTCCTCCGGGTACTTGTCAGCCAGCACCTTGGTGATAGCAGCGGTGGTGGTGGTCTTGCCGTGGTCGACGTGACCGATGGTACCGATGTTCACGTGCGGCTTAGTGCGCTCGAACTTTTCCTTTGCCACTGTTTGTCCTCCTGGACGTACATGTGACTACGACTCTCGCAGCCACGTGGATTTACTTTGCCTTGTTTTCATTTCCTAGCACTCGGTCCACACAGTCCACGTAATCGAACAGTGAACCGGTGCGAGGGCATGGAAACAATGGCCATTTCACAATGTGCCAGTTACTTGATCCTAGATTTGTCGTGGCCGTTTTTCAAACCACAACGGGGTCTCCCGGCGGTAACGGCCGGCTCAAGCTGGGCGGGTTCTGTGACCTGCACCAACCTCAGCCCGGCCACTACCACTGGGTGGGTGAGCCCCCGCTCAACACTTACTGGCAAGAGCCAAGCGGGGACGGCTGGACGTTAGGCCCGGCCGTTGCGCTCGTCGATGATCTCCTGGGCGATGGACGACGGGACCTCGCCGTAGGAGTCAAAGACCATGGTGAAGTTTGCGCGGCCGGCGGTTGCGGAACGCAGGTCACCGATGTAGCCGAACATCTCGGACAGCGGAACCTTTGCCTTGACAACCTTGGCGCCGGAGCGGTCTTCCATGGCGTACACCTGGCCACGACGGGAGCTGATGTCACCGTTGACGGTGCCCATGTACTCCTCCGGGGTGACAACTTCGACGGCCATGAGTGGCTCGAGCAGGACCGGCTTTGCCTTAGCCACAGCTTCCTTCAGAGCCTGGGAACCAGCGAGCTTGAAGGCCATCTCAGAGGAGTCAACCTCGTGGTAGGCGCCGTCTTCCAGGGTGGCCTTGATGTTCACCAGCGGGTAGCCAGCGAGGTAGCCGTACTGCATTGCGTCCTGGATACCAGCGTCGACGGACGGGATGTACTCCTTCGGCACGCGGCCACCAGTGACGGCGTTCTCGAAGGTGTAAATGGCGGACTCGCCTTCCTCGAGGGTCTCCGGGTCCGGGTTGTACGGCTCGATGGAGATGATGACCTTCGCGAACTGGCCGGAACCACCGGTCTGCTTCTTGTGGGTGTAGTCGAGGTGCTCGACTGCCTTGCGGATGGTCTCGCGGTAAGCAACCTGCGGGGAGCCGATGTTTGCCTCAACCTTGAACTCGCGCTTCATGCGGTCCACGAGGACGTCGAGGTGAAGCTCGCCCATGCCGCCGATGACGGTCTGGCCGGACTCCTCGTCGAGGTGGACGGTGAAGGTCGGGTCCTCTTCGGCGAGCTTCTGAATAGCAGTGCCCAGCTTCTCTTGGTCAGCCTTGGTCTTTGGCTCAATAGCAACCTGGATCACCGGATCCGGGAAGTCCATGGACTCGAGGATGATCGGGTGGTCCGGGCTGCAAAGGGTGTCACCCGTGGTGGTTTCCTTCAGGCCGATGAACGCGTAGATGTTGCCGGCGTCAGCGTGCTCGACCGGGTTCTCCTTGTTCGCGTGCATCTGGAAGAGCTTGCCCACGCGCTCCTTCTTGTTCTTCGTGGAGTTGAGCATCTGCTCGCCCGGGATTGCCTGGCCGGAGTAGACGCGCACGTAGGTGAGCTTGCCGAAGAACGGGTGAACAGCAATCTTGAATGCCAGTGCGGAGAACGGATCCTCCACGGACGGCTTACGGGTCAGCTGCTCGTCGCCATCGATGGACGTACCGGTGACCTCACCGATGTCCAGCGGGTTCGGCAGGTAGTCCACAATCGCGTCGAGAAGCGGCTGGACGCCCTTGTTGCGGTATGCGGTACCGCAGAAGACCGGGTAAATCTCGGAGTTGACGGTCATCTTGCGGATGGCGCCCTTGATCTCATCGATAGTCAGCTCTTCGCCGCCGAAGTACTTCTCCATGAGCTCTTCGTCGGACTCAGCAACGGTCTCGAGCAGTTTCTCGCGGTACTCCTCAGCCTTCTCCTGAAGGTCGGCCGGGATCTCCTCGATGGTGCCCTCGGTACCGATCTCGGTCTTGCCACGCCAGGTGATGGCCTGCATGTTGATCAGGTCAACAACACCGTCGAAGTCATCCTCAGCACCGATCGGCAGCTGCATAACCAACGGCTTAGCGCCGAGGCGGTCGATGATGGTCTGAACGGTGTAGTAGAAGTCAGCGCCCAGCTTGTCCATCTTATTGACAAAGCAGACACGCGGGACGTCGTACTTAGCAGCCTGACGCCACACCTGCTCGGACTGCGGCTCCACACCCTCTTTACCGTCGAACACTGCGACAGCGCCGTCGAGAACGCGCAGGGAGCGCTCAACCTCAACGGTGAAGTCGACGTGGCCCGGGGTGTCGATGATGTTGATCTGGTTGTTGTTCCAGAAGCAGGTCACAGCAGCGGACGTAATGGTGATGCCGCGTTCCTTCTCCTGCTCCATCCAGTCAGTGGTTGCGCCGCCGTCGTGGGTCTCTCCCACACGACGGTTGATGCCCGTGTAGAACAGGATGCGCTCGGTCGTGGTGGTCTTACCAGCATCGATGTGGGCCATGATGCCGATGTTGCGGACCTTATTCAGATCCTTAAGCACTTCTTGTGCCACGTTGTGTACCCCAACTTAATTGTCGTCGACGCCCTTGAGCCGCATCCCCATCTAAACGGGGCGACTGTGAGACGCCTTTGCGGATATTTTCCTTGGTCAATTGTGCCACGTCCTCGCTGATCTGGCATTAGCGCGCCGCAAAGGCGGCGTGCCAGACGCAGCAAAGCGGGAAACTACCAGCGGTAGTGGGCGAAGGCGCGGTTGGCCTCTGCCATCTTGTGGGTGTCCTCGCGGCGCTTCACGGATGCGCCGAGACCGTTGGATGCGTCCAGGATCTCGTTTGCAAGGCGCTCAACCATGGTGTTCTCACGACGCTGACGGGTAAAGGTAACCATCCAGCGCAGTGCCAGGGTGGTGGAACGGCCCGGGCGGACCTCAACCGGAACCTGGTAGGTTGCGCCACCAACACGGCGGGAGCGAACCTCGAGGTCCGGGCGGATGTTGCCCAGTGCCTTCTCCAGGGTGCCAACCGGGTCGGTTCCGGTCTTCTCGCGGCAGATCTCCAGCGCGTCGTAGACGATGCGCTGCGCGGTGGACTTCTTGCCGTCCTTCAGGATCTTGTTGATCAGCTGGGTGACCAGCTCGGAGCCGTAAACCGGATCCTTAACGACGGGACGCTTCGGTGCTTGCTGCTTACGCATTTTTGATTACTGTCCCTTCTTCGCGCCGTAACGGGAGCGAGCCTGCTTGCGGTCCTTGACACCCTGGGTATCCAGTGCACCACGGATGATCTTGTAGCGGACACCCGGAAGGTCCTTCACACGACCACCGCGCACGAGCACCATGGAGTGCTCCTGCAGGTTGTGGCCCTCACCCGGGATGTATGCGGAAACCTCAATGCCGGAGGTCAGACGCACACGCGCGACCTTACGCAGAGCGGAGTTCGGCTTCTTCGGGGTGGTGGTGTACACGCGGGTGCACACACCGCGGCGCTGCGGGGAGCCCTTCAGGGCTGCCGTAGCGACCTTCTTGCTCTTATCGTGGCGGCCCTTGCGGACCAGCTGCTGAATAGTTGGCATACCAACACTTTCTTGTCGTCTTATCGCCCACCCCGAACGGAACCATGCCCAGACACGCAAAAATGGGGGCTCTTTTTCGGGGCCCTTCCGCGTGCATGAACATCGAACCATTCAAGGTGAACGGGGAGTTCATTTTCCACATCCAACGACCTCATCGCCCGTTGGTGGAATCGGAGTAAAAGATACACAAGGGAGACGTCGATAAGCAAATTGCTTTTCGACGCCCCCCAAAAAACATTTTCCGCATTTCTCCACGGGTGACTCGCATCACAGTTATATTTACTTTTGCCTCAGAATCCTCTGTTTGGCAATTGGTACGAGACTTAAAGGATGGCCCATGAAGAGCCTTCGTATTAATCGCGGTGCCGCCGTCGGCGTGACCGCAGCATCCCTGTTTTTCGCAGCAAGCACCGTAGCCATTCCCCACGCCGCCGCTGAGGCCGCGAGCAAGGACCTGGCACTGAAGTGCACCTACACCGCACCTCTCGTAGGAACCAAGGACGTTGAGACAACCGCGAAAGTCACCGTTGACATGCCCAAAGAGGTCGACGCTGGCGCTGATATTCCGGTGAAGGTCACCACTGGCGACGCAACGATCTCCCACGGCGCCTTCATTGCCGTAACTAAGGTGAGCGCCGAGGGCAGCACCATCCGCCTGCAGGTCTCCCCTAACGCGGAGCTCGTTGGCACACCTGAGGGTGTGACCCTGAATAACGGTGTACTGAGCGTCGCGAATGTTCTCTCCGCATCGAAGACTGCAATGCGCGACGTCACTGTCACCGCGAAGCCAGCCGAGTTCACCCTGCGCTCCACCGACGGTGAAAAGGTCACGGTCGGCGCCGCAAGCAACGTCATCGACGTGAAGCTGAAGGCATCGGTCGGCGAGGTCCCAACGACTTGCCAGACCACCGCCACCCAACTGAACGAAACCACCATCAAGGCAGCCCCGGCGCCGGAGCCAGAACCGAACCCCGAGGACCCGGCACCGGGCGACAACGAGAACCCTGGCGAGGGCGACGACCAGAACCCAGGTGAGGGTGATGACCAGACCCCGGGTGAGGGCGACAACAACAACGAAAACCCGGGCGGAGGCGATCCTGCGCCGTCCGACCCAGAGCAGCAGGGTTCCTCGACTGATGACTTCCTCTCGTTCATCTTCAAGATCTTCGGGATGGACAAGTCCGATGAAGGCAAGCAGACCGCTATCACCTTCTGGTCCGCCATCATCGGTGGTGGAATCCTCGCTGTTCTCTTCTCCACTTTGGCGAAGTTCACCCAGTAGAGGAACAACCCAGAACCACTAAGGTGACACGCTTCCCAGAGGCGCACACCCTCTAACGGCCACTTCCCCCTCCCTACGAAGAGCGACCGGGAAGTGGCCGTTTCGTATGCGCCGTGCCCGATGCGCGAGAACGGCCCGGCCCCCCCGAGATGAGAGAGCCGGGCCGTTGGGCAGGCCTTTCAGGCCATCGACCCATGTCACACCTTCTTGCATGAGTTGAGCCACGTCGACGCGCTTCGGGTCATGCCTGTGTAGGAAATCCTGGTGCTTTTCAGTGATTCCTTGATAACCTCCGCGCTGAAGAATCACGTTCCACGCGATTTTGTTGGTGCAGTCGCGACCGATAGATGTGTCTGTCCAGCTCTTTCCATCAAATGGGAAAAGGTCCATAAACCACGTGTCATCCGCGGGCGGTTCTGTCCTTCACCAGAAATAGCGGAGATAAGCCAGTAATGCACGGTTGCCCCTTGGGTGCTCTCAACCTCGGCGTTCGTAGCAAATTCTGTTTGCCGTTAGTTGTGGCCGAAGTAGTATTCCTTCATGTTCTTTCGCCGTGCAGTTCGGGCCTGGCTAGGTACGCTGAAAGCATGAATTCTGAGATTGAACGGACTGATGATCACCTACCACGCAAGCGGGTTTCCACCGCCGCGCGTCAAGATGTGGCGGACATGCTGTCGGCCGCATTGGCTGATGGGCAGCTCAATGTCACTGAATTCGATGAACGCAGCACAAAGCTGTGGCGGCTGACGTACGCCGATGAGCTCGCGGAACTCACCGCGGACCTAGACGTCACGCACGCCCCCGCGCCCGCAGCCAGCGCCGCACCGGCCATCACACCGACGCCCGGCGGTGCCCGGCTGACGTTCTCCATCATGGGCGGATCCTCCCGCGAAGGCAGCTGGCAGGTCGCACGGCACCACGCCTCATTCACCACGATGGGTGGCAACACCCTTGACCTGCGCCACGCCGAACTGTCGGCGCGGGAGACAGTGATCCACGCTTACGCAGTGATGGGTGGCATGGAAATCATCGTCCCGGAGGATGTGCGTGTGATCAGCGAAGGCATCGGCATCATGGGCGGTTTCGGCATCGAAGATCACCCTTCGTGCACGGTGCTCATGAGCGATCTTCCACCCAACGCCCCCACCATCCGCATCCGTGGTGCCGCCGTCATGGGTGGTATCGGGGTGGTACGCGCATCGCGTTCAGCGCGCCTGCATTAATCAGCACGCCTGCACTAACGAGAAACCCGGTCCTCACCCCGCTGAGTGCGGGGAGAAAGGACCGGGTTTAGCTACCTAGGCGCTAGTTGCGGCTAGTGCTTAGTACTGCTCAAAGCCGTACTCATCCAGCGGCACGGATGCGCCGGTGAACTCGCCGTAGCCTTCGTCGCCGTAGATGGAATCGCCGAAGGTCGGGATCGAGTAGGCGGCGGAACGTGCAGCCTCCGTCGGCTTGACGGAGATGTTGCGGTAGCGGGAGATGCCGGTACCAGCCGGGATCAGCTTACCGATG
Source organism: Corynebacterium sp. MSK044 (assembly GCF_030232825.1). NCBI lineage: Bacteria > Bacillati > Actinomycetota > Actinomycetes > Mycobacteriales > Corynebacteriaceae > Corynebacterium > Corynebacterium sp. MSK044. Next base: position 31,248 of record NZ_JASPJJ010000004.1, on the reverse strand, counting down.
ATCACGTTCTCCTTGAGACCGATGAGCTTATCGGAGCGCTTGTTAATAGCAGCGTCGGTAAGCACACGCGTCGTCTCCTGGAAGGAGGCGGCGGACAGCCAGGACTCGGTTGCCAGGGAGGCCTTGGTGATACCCATGATCTCCGAGCGGAGCTCTGCCGGCTCGCCACCCTCGGCTACAGCCTGGCCGTTGATCTGGCGTGCCTCGGACAGGTCCACGAGGGTGCCCGGGAGGAACTCCGTAGAGCCCGCGTCGATGACCGTGCCGCGACGCAGCATCTGGCGGATGATGATCTCGATGTGCTTGTCGTGGATGGACACACCCTGGGTGCGGTACACGGCCTGCACTTCGTCGATAAGGTGCTTCTCCACACCGCGACGGCCAAGGATCTCCAGCACGTCATGCGGATCAGCAGCACCGCGCAGCAGACGGTCGCCGACCTGGACCTTGTCGCCGTCCTTGAGGGAACGCTCGATCATGGCGTCCGGGTTGGACTCCATCGGGCGACGCACCTGGGCCAGGCCCTGGCGCTTGGACAGCTTCTCGTAGACCACGTCGTCGGAGCCGTCCTCCGGGTGAATGGTCAACGTCCAGAAGTTGCCTTCGTCTTCCAGCGAGATCTCACCGGCGACGGACGCGATCGGGGCACAGTTCTTCGGCACACGCGCCTCGAACAGCTCCTGAACACGTGGCAGACCACCGGTAATGTCGCCACCGACACCACCCTGGTGGAAGGTACGCATGGTCAGCTGGGTACCAGGCTCACCAATGGACTGAGCAGCGACGATACCCACAGCTTCGCCGATGTCCACCAGCTTGCCGGTGGCCATGGACTTGCCGTAGCACTTCGCGCAGACACCGGTCGGGGTCTGGCAGGTCAGCACGGAGCGGACCTTGACCTCGGTGATGCCGGCTTCCACGAGCGCGTCGATACGCTCCTCGGAGAGATCCTCACCTGCAGCGACGACGACGTTGCCGTTAGCGTCAGTTGCATCGGAGGCCAGCACGCGGCCGGACACGGAGGTCTCGATGAGATCGTGACGGGTGTACTTCTTTTCGTTGCCAGCGCTTTCCACGGCGACTGGAACCTTGACGCCCTGGTGGGTGCCACAGTCGTCTTCGCGGACGATGACATCCTGTGCCACGTCGACGAGACGACGGGTGAGGTAACCGGAATCAGCGGTACGCAGAGCCGTATCAGCCAGGCCCTTACGGGAACCGTGGGAGTTGTTGAAGTACTCCATCACGGACAGGCCCTCGCGGAAGGAGGTCTTGATCGGGCGGGTGATGTACTCACCCCGGGAGTTCACAACCATGCCCTTCATGCCGGCCAGGGTCCAGATCTGGCGCATGTTGCCGGCAGCACCGGACTTCACGATCATCGGGATCGGGTTGTCGTCCGGGTAGAGGTCCTCCACAGCCTGACCCACCTTGTTGGTGGCGTCCTGCCACAGCTCAACCAGACGGTCGTAACGGTTCTCCTCCGTCAGAGCACCCTTCTCCCAGAACTTGCGCTCAATGGTCGCAGCCTCGCGCTCGTACTCTTCCAGGATCTCATCCTTGTTCGGAAGAACCAGAACGTCAGACATAGCAATGGTGATGCCGGAACGGGTAGCCCAGTAGAAGCCAGCGTCCTTCAGCTTGTCCATCGTCTGAGCGACGGTGATCATCGGGTACTTCTCCACCATCGCCTGGATGATGTCGCCGAGCAGCACCTTGCCAGCGCCGCCACCCTTACGCACCATGGCGCCTTCCTGGTACGGGAAGTTGAACGGCAGCATCTCGTTGAACATGATGCGGCCCAGGGTGGTCTCAGCGGTCCAAGTCTGGCCCTTCTCCCAACCATCGGGGAACTGCTCAGCCTCGATCTCCACCGTCGGACGCAGGTGGCTGATGCGCACCTTGATCGGCGCCTGCAGGCCAAGAACGCCACGGTCGTAGGCCATGATGGCCTCACGGTGGTCGGTGTAGGTGCCGCGTGCCGGACCGTTCTCATCAGCAGGAGCGTAAGCGCCCTCGCCGCCGATCTCGTGTTCGCCCTTCTCCATGGTGAGGAAGTACAGGCCGGTCACCATGTCCAGGCGCGGCATAGCCAGTGGCTTACCTGATGCTGGGGACAGGATGTTGTTGGAGGACAGCATGAGGATGCGGGCCTCTGCCTGGGCTTCAGCGGACAGCGGCAGGTGAACAGCCATCTGGTCACCATCGAAGTCAGCGTTGAACGCCTCACATGCCAGCGGGTGCAGCTGGATAGCCTTACCCTCAACCAGCACCGGCTCGAAGGCCTGAATACCAAGGCGGTGCAGCGTCGGTGCACGGTTCAGCAGCACCGGGTGCTCTGCAATCGCCTCTTCGAGGACGTCCCACACCTCGGGGCGCTGACGCTCCACCATGCGCTTCGCAGACTTGATGTTCTGCGCGTAGTCATTGTCCACCAGGCGCTTCATCACGAACGGCTTGAACAGCTCGAGAGCCATCAGCTTCGGCAGACCACACTCGTGCATCTTCAGCTGCGGACCAACGATAATCACGGAACGACCGGAGTAGTCCACGCGCTTACCCAGCAGGTTCTGGCGGAAGCGACCCTGCTTACCCTTCAGCAGGTCAGACAGGGACTTCAGCGGACGGTTACCCGGACCAGTGACCGGGCGACCGCGGCGGCCGTTGTCGAACAGGGCGTCAACGGATTCCTGCAGCATGCGCTTCTCGTTGTTCACGATGATCTCTGGTGCACCCAGATCGATCATGCGCTTCAAACGGTTGTTGCGGTTGATCACGCGACGGTACAGGTCGTTCAGGTCGGAGGTAGCAAAACGGCCACCGTCGAGCTGAACCATCGGGCGCAGCTCCGGCGGGATCACCGGGATAGCGTCCAGGATCATGCCCGCCGGGTCATTGCCGGAACGCTGGAAAGCAGCGACAACCTTCAGGCGCTTGAGAGCACGGACCTTCTTCTGGCCCTTGCCTTCAGCAATGATGGTGCGCAGCTCCTCAGACTCAGCATCCAGGTCGAAGTTGCGGATGAGGGTCTGGATCGCCTCTGCACCCATGCCGCCGGTGAAGTAATCCTCGTAGCGGTCAACGAGTTCCTCATACAGGTTCTCATCAATAATCATCTGCTTCGGAGCAAGCTTGATGAAGGTGTTCCAGATCTCGTCCAGGTGCTCGATCTCGCGCTCGCCAGCCTCGCGCATGTGCTGCATTTCTTTATCAGCAGCGTTCTGCACCTTCTTGCGGGCAGACGCGTTAGCGCCCTCCGCCTCCAGCGCAGCGAGGTCTTCCTCGAGCTTCTGGGCACGGTCAGCAATATCAGCCTCAGTGTCCTGCTCGATTTCCTTCTTCTCCAGGATCATCTCAGCCTCGAGGGTGGACATGTCATTGTGACGTGCCTCCTCGTCGACAGAGGTGATGATGTTGGCGGCGAAGTAAATGATGCGCTCAAGATCCTTCGGAGCCAGATCCAGCAGGTAGCCCAGACGGGACGGCACACCCTTGAAGTACCAGATGTGCGTCACCGGAGCAGCCAGCTCAATGTGGCCCATGCGCTCACGTCGCACCTTGGACTTGGTCACCTCAACGCCACAGCGTTCACAGATGATGCCCTTGTAGCGGACACGCTTGTACTTACCGCAGGAGCACTCCCAGTCACGGGTCGGGCCGAAGATGCGCTCACAGAAGAGGCCATCCTTCTCCGGCTTCAGGGTGCGGTAGTTAATGGTCTCCGGTTTCTTCACCTCGCCGTGGGACCAACGGCGAATGTCATCAGCAGTGGCCAGGCCGATGCGGAGCTCATCGAAGAGGTTTACGTCAAACACGTAAAAGTTCCTTTTCAGTAGTTTTTAATGAGTTCTATTTGCTTGCAGGTTTGCGTCGATAAGCAATTGCTTATCGACGTCTCCCCTACGCCGTATCAGCCGCAGACCCCTCATCACGGGACAGGTTGATACCCAGAGAGGATCCGGCCTGGTCATACTCGTCATCGTCGCCGGACAGCTCCATCGGCGTGCCATCCGTGGACAGAACCTCCACGTTCAAGCACAGCGACTGAAGCTCCTTGAGCAAGACCTTGAAGGACTCCGGAATACCCGGATCCGGGATGTTGTCGCCCTTCACGATGGCCTCGTAGACCTTCACACGACCCACCACGTCATCAGACTTGATGGTCAGAAGCTCCTGCAGGGTGTAAGCCGCACCGTATGCCTGCATTGCCCACACCTCCATCTCGCCGAAACGCTGGCCACCGAACTGGGCCTTACCGCCCAGCGGCTGCTGCGTAATCATGGAGTACGGACCAGTCGAACGTGCGTGAATCTTCTCGTCCACGAGGTGGTGCAGCTTGAGCATGTACATGTAGCCGACCGAAATCGGGTACTTGAACGGTTCGCCCGAGCGGCCGTCGAAAAGCACAGTCTTGCCGTCCGCATCCACCATCACGTCACCATCACGGTTCGGCTTGGTGTTAGCCAGCAGGCCAGCGATCTCATCATTCGTCGCACCGTCGAACACCGGGGTCGCGGTCAGGGACTCAGCCGGCACGTCGTAGAGGTGCTCCGGCAGGGTCTCCAGCAGCTTCGCGTTAGCCGGGTCATCCGGATTCACCGTCCAACCAGCCTTAGCCAGCCAACCCAAGTGGACCTCAAGGACCTGACCGATGTTCATACGACGTGGCACACCGTGGGTGTTCAAAATGATGTCCACCGGGGTGCCGTCAGCCATGAACGGCATATCTTCCTGCGGCAGGATCTTGCCTACAACACCCTTGTTGCCGTGGCGGCCGGCCATCTTATCGCCGTCCTGGATCTTGCGCTTCTGAGCAACGTAGACACGAATCATCTCGTTCACGCCCGGGCTCAGATCATCATCGTCCTCACGGGAGAAGCGACGAACCGCGATGACCTTACCGGTCTCACCGTGCGGAACCTTCAGGGAAGTATCGCGCACCTCACGCGCCTTCTCACCGAAGATGGCGCGCAGCAGGCGCTCTTCCGGCGTCAGCTCGGTCTCACCCTTCGGGGTGACCTTACCCACGAGGATGTCACCGTCACGGACATCTGCACCGATGCGGATGATGCCACGCTCGTCCAGATCCTTCAGCACGTCCTCGGAGACGTTCGGGATTTCACGCGTGATCTCTTCTGCACCCAGCTTGGTGTCACGAGCATCAATCTCGTGCTCCTCAATGTGCACGGAAGTCAGGATGTCCTGCTCCACCACACGCTGGTTCAGGATGATGGCGTCCTCGTAGTTGTGGCCTTCCCACGGCATGAATGCCACGAGCAGGTTAGTACCCAGAGCCATCTCACCGTTCTTGGTGCCCGGGCCATCAGCGATGACCTGGCCAGCCTCAACACGGTCGCCTGCAGACACGATCGGGGTCTGGTTGTAGCAGGTGCCCTGGTTCGTGCGCTCAAAGGTGCGCAGCAGGTAGGACTCCTGATGCCCATCGTCTTCGTAGATGGTGATCACGTCGCCGGAGACGTCCTGGACCACACCGCCGTTCTTAGCGATGACGATGTCGCCCGCGTCATACGCCGCACGCATCTCCGTACCGGTGGCCACGTATGCAGCCTCCGAACGCAGCAGCGGCACAGCCTGCTTCTGCATGTTCGCACCCATGAGGGCACGGTTAGCATCATCGTGCTCGAGGAACGGAATCATCGCCGTTGCCACAGACACCATCTGACGCGGGGAAATGTCAATGTAATCAACGCTCTTTGCGCCAACAACACCGATGTCGCCGTCCTTCAGACGGACCTCAATGCGCTCTTCCGTGATGGTGCCGTCCTTATCGCGGGCAGTAGCTGCCTCAGCGATGGCGTAACGGTCTTCCTCATCAGCGGTGAGGTAATCAATCTGGTCCGTGACCTTGCCGTCAACGACCTTCTGGTACGGCGTCTCAATGAAACCGAACGGGTTCACACGAGCGTAAGAAGACAGCGCACCGATCAGACCAATGTTCGGGCCTTCCGGAGTCTCAATCGGGCACATACGGCCGTAGTGGGACGGGTGCACATCTCGCACCTCAATGCCGGCGCGCTCACGACTCAAACCACCCGGGCCAAGAGCCGACAGACGACGCTTGTGGGTCAGACCCGACAGAGAGTTGTTCTGGTCCATGAACTGGGACAGCTGCGAAGTACCGAAGAACTCGCGGATCGCTGCGGACACCGGACGCACGTTAATCAGGGAGGTCGGAGTGATGGACTCCGCATCCTGGGTGGTCATGCGCTCACGGACCACGCGCTCCATACGGGACAGACCAACACGCACCTGGTTCTGCACCAGCTCACCCACGGTACGCAGACGACGGTTACCAAAGTGGTCAATGTCATCGGTGTTGATCGGGATAACCACGCCCTCCGGGGAGGTCATCTCACGCTCACCAGCGTGCAGACGCACGAGGTATTCAAGCGTGGTAGCAATGTCCTCTTCCGTCAGCGTCAGTTCACCATCATGGTCACCGCCCAGACCAAGCTTGCGGTTGACCTTGTAGCGGCCCACGCGCGCCAGGTCATAGCGCTTCGGCTGGAAGAACGCGTTCTCCAGCAGAGCCTGCGCCAAATCACGCGTCGGCTGCTCACCCGGACGCTGCTTGCGGTAGATCTCCAGCAGAGCCTCGTCGGTGTTAGCCACACCGTCGTTCTCCAGCGTGGACATCATGATCTCGGAGAAGCCGAAACGCTCCTTGATCTGCGCCTCAGTCCAGCCCAGTGCCTTCAACAGCACGGTCACCGGCTGACGGCGCTTACGGTCAATGCGCACACCCACCGTGTCACGCTTATCGACGTCAAACTCCAACCACGCACCACGCGAAGGAATCACCTTCACAGCGTGCAGCGGACGCTCGGTGGACTTATCGATGGTCTCATCGAAGTACACACCCGGGGAACGCACCAGCTGGGAAACGATAACGCGCTCCGTGCCGTTAACAATGAACGTGCCCTTGTCCGTCATCAGCGGGAAATCACCGATGAAGACAGTCTGAGACTTAATCTCCTGGGTGTCATTGTTAATGAACTCCGCCGTCACATACAGCGGTGCGGAGTAGTTAATGTCCTTGTCCTTGCACTCGTCGATCGTGTACTTCACGTCTTCGAAGCGCGGCTCAGACAGAGACAAGCTCATGTTGCCGGAGTAATCCTGGATCGGGGAGATCTCCTCGAGGATGTCCTCGAGCCCCGACGTAATGCGGGCATCATCCCCGCGTTCGGCAGCCTGGCGCTCACGCCATTCCGACGTGCCGACAAGCCAGGCGAAAGATTCAAGTTGAACATCAAGGAGTCCGGGCAAAGCAATAGGCTCGTCAATCTTAGCGAACGAGTAACGCTCCGGAGCTCCGGGAATAGTGGCCACCGATTTGGTCTGGCGGGAGACTGCCAAGATGGGTCCTTCCAGCACCTCACGCGGGTCTTACATACGGCGCTATATGCAAGCATTCCCGCTGGATAATTAGCATTTCTTTCATAGTGGAATCCCCGTCCCCTAAAAAGCACAAAACCACCTTGTCAAACCGACTTTTTCAATCGCTTTACCAAGGTTTACTTTTGGGCACCGGTGACGGCTTCCAGCGCAAGGAGACAGCTTATACCCCCAACAGCTGTTTGTAAAGCGCTCAGCTGGACCGATTTATCGGCCCGCTACTATGCCGTCACTTTCGCGTGGAACCTTACCACCCAATCCCGAAAGCGCCGCAACCCCTCGGCGTGTTACGCATCCAGTTTCTGGTCGAGTTCCAGGCCTAGCTTCTGGTGGTCGCCCCCTGGGCGGCCACCACCCGGCCGGAATGCCCCCACCAATCCCAGAAGAACCAGCACCCCACCAAGACCAATGACCACCCACGTCACGGTTTGGGAGATCGCCTGCGTCACTCCAGTCAGCTGCTCCGCCAACCCCACCTGCTGCGCCTCATCCATCGCCGCGTCATAGGACACGACATCCTGCACCCGGTTCCCTTCGCGGTCAGCGTAATAATCAGACACCTTCTCCGTCATACCCACTACCAAGCCCGTGACCTGGTCCACCGTAAACGTCCGCGATGCTTCATGGTGTAAGAACGCCTGGCCCCCACCCTGCTCCGGCGGCGCCATGATCGTGTTTGTCATATTCGCGTACAACGTGGCCACATTCACCGGCGTCACCTCTTGTGTAAAGGTGTAGACCTTCCGTCCACCAATCTCGCTCTCCCCTGTAAAGGTCGCCGGAACCGCTTTGCGCAGCGTCGGCTCAAACACCTCATAGTCCTGCTGCTGCACATTCGACGGGAACTTCAGCCACACCCCCTCAACCGGCACAGTCTCCTCCGGCATCACCATCACGGTGCTCAACTTCGCTGGCGACACAAACTCCCCCGTCCTGCGGTCCATCTCCAGCGACCACGTCGCCGCCGAAATCAGATTCTCCAGGTCATCGCCCTTGTCTTCCCGGCGCAGCGTATCCCCAACACGCAGCGCCACCACCTCATCCGTCGCTGGGTTCTGCACTGTCATGTGCAACTGCCGCGTCACCGCGGTGGTGTCCTCCCCCACCTTCGCCTGCGGGTCCTTCAACGTCCACGTCGTCTTCTCCAAGTCCAGCGGGAACCGCGCATCACCATTCAAGAAGGCCGGTGCTGCCAACCCTGCCGCCACCAACGCCAAACCCAGGCCAACGAGGAGAGCAGAAAGAATACGGGACTTTGGAAGCATGCCAGCGAGTTTACGGGCTTGGCCCTGGGGAGTGTTAAGGAGCCACCGCGGCAACTCCCCGGAGTTCGTCGTGGGCGGCTCTCGGGGCAATCCGGTTCTGCACGATTTTCAAAAGTATGTAGCAATCCTGGTCTTTTAATGGGGGTTGTGCACGATTTTCAAAAATCGTGCAGCGAACTCTTTCACCCACGCCGTCGCTGACGCCGGGCTCTGCTCCACCCAGTTCTTCGCACAGCCTTGCTCGGAGCAGCCGGCCTCACCATCAGCGTGAGACCATCGAAATCCGTCGGCACCCAATCATGGCGATGAGTCCGAAACTCCATGCCTTGCTCATTGTTCGCCGAATACACCATGAGCGCACGTCCATCACGGACCAGCTCGGTTGTCCTGTCCCACAGCAAATCTCGCACGCGTGCCGATGGCGCGCCGACGAATGTGCCCGGCGCGAGCTCCGTAAGCCACTTAGTTAGGTCCCCGCGTAAACCTGCAGGGCACGCCGTTATTACTAGAACAATCACGTGAGACTCTCGTGCTCATCCCAGTTCACACCCGATGCAATGACCTCGAGCTCGCTCCATAGCAGCAGCTCAGCGTCGCTGAAGAGCTCTTCTTCAGGCACATCCATCACGAATTTTAGGTCGCGAACCATGCGCTGCATGAGTCGCTTTTCGACGACCGCATCCCTCACCAGCCTCCTCACCGCAACCGAGGGCAACCCTTCTCCACTGGCAACAGCATCAAACGCCGCAGGTATTGCGATTTCTGCTTTATATAGATCAGCAATGTCATAGACGAATGACCGATCAGTCCCAGTGTGGATAACGCCGAGGGCCGGGATGAACCCCATGCCGGCTACGACTGCATGCGCAATGCCATAAAGCGCGGCACTGGCTGCGGTGAGTGCCTGGTTAATAGGAGTGGAGGAATCAAAGTCATTCGGGTCATAGCTTCTTCGGTCCCAGTACACCCCAGTTCGAGCCGCTTCAGCCGCATAGACCTTTTTCATCCGAGCACCTTCCCTGCCCCTGAGCTTTGCCATTGACAGTCCGGTGAGATCCTCTCCGGGGAACCGCAGATTGTACATCCGCTTCGCACAATCCAGCCTCTTCCGCTGGTGCGACACAACTTCAGCCTGAAGTTCCGCCATTCGAGAGGATTTAGCAGGTGGTCGACCACTGGCGTAATAGCGGACACCCCGCTCACCTACCCAGACTGTTGACGTGCCTGCATCTCCGAGCAGAGCCATCGCTGCGTAGGTGATCCGAGTTCCCGGCCCGAGCAGGATCACCGCCAGCTGAGTAGCAGGAACGTGCGCTACTCCTCGCTGGTCGGTGATAGTTAGTGCATTACCATCCCGGTTGACCGTCGCACGCTCAACATAAAGGAAAGAGATGCGGTCACTCATCTGCGCCAAGGCATGACGAGTGACCGGCAGTTCCTGCGGTGTCGCCAAATCACTTCACCGGCGCCAAAGTCAGAAGACCACAGCCATACGCACGGGCACGACCGATGCCTTGAGTCATCGCCTTCCGCAGCGCCGCTGCATCAGTCACCTCAAGCGTGCCGGAAAAACGTGCTTTCGCAATGCGCACCTGGTTACGGGAACCACGAGACTCCTTGCCCTTACCGAACACATCCGTCCAGCGCTCCATCACCATCGGCGCATCGCTGACAGACCAACGCGCACGCTCTTCATCGGAGCACTCATCCTCAATGCGCGGGGCAAGCGCAAAACCATGTCGAGCAGCCTGCTTATACAGCCAATCCAGTTGATGCTGGACGGAGACGTGCGCCTTGACTTTGCCACGCTTCCCATTCGGCTCGGAGTATGTGGGATTCCCCACGATCTCGAAATGCCAGCGCTGCCCCTTCATCAGGGAGTTCAAGAAACGGTCATAGTCGGCGCTTTGCGCTGGGCGGCTCTCCCAACCCGCCTGTTCCACGATGAGAGCACCCGTAGGTTTCTCTGGCCCGACGATGTACAACACGGTTTCGTGGTCTTGCGGATCTACCCGCCACAGCACCCGTGCCTCGTCTTCTGAAATATCTGGCGGAAACGACGCCCGGACTGCCGCATGCATGGCCTGGGGATTTGTGAGGAGTTTCCGCCCATTTCGTCGTGCTGGGTTGATTGAAATTCGGGTCAGCGTACTCATGCCTGCACCACCGTTTCAAAGTAGATGTCCCGGGGCGAAGTGCGTTCCTTCCCCTCAGGGTTGTGGATCTCTACGTCATCGCACCGGATAACGTCACGCCATCCATAACGGCGGTGTTGTGGATCAAAGGATAAAGGAACATCCTGGCGGGGCACGCCACCTTCCTCGGCAGGCAATGCATCCCGGTAAAGAGCCAACGAGATGTCCTTGGGCGACTGCTTCTTGTGTTGGGCAGTGGCGTACCAGGTTTCATGGTTCCGAAGTGCCTGCTCCCCAGCAGCGTCAAGGATTCCAACAACGAGCCCAGGATGCACCGGGCAAGAACGACGCCCCATGAACAGTGGAAATGCTGGCGACTTCAGTGCGTCCGCGATGTTCTCCAGTAGAGCTCGGTCCTCCGACTCCACAGCGACCAGGAACGCTGCGTCGGAAAGAAAATACCGCGTAACAAGCTGTGCTGAATCATTCGGCCTTGTCTGCCATGGTTGCGCTGTCTGATAGTCACGCAAAAGACTGCCTGATTGATCAACGCGGACTGCCATCTTCAGAGCCGCAAGATCTTCAATCTCATCCGTACGACGACGACCTTGAGCAGCAGCAATGATTCCTACGATCCCAGACTTCGTGGGGGTGGTTGCAGTAGCTCGGGTTTTGAACCGAGACTCATCGCCCCAGGACTGCATCGGCCCCTTTAACAGGAGCAACAGTGAGTGAGACACTAGCTATCACCCGCAAGGCTCTTCAGCTCATCAGCAACACGATCAGTCAGTTCTGCCAGCGTGGTCTTCTCAGCGAAACCCTCGAAAGGCTCTGCAAGGTCACCGAGACCAAGCACGAAGGCTGCCTGTGGCTTGAACCCGTAGACCTCCTGCACATCGCGTGCTTCCTGTGCGAGACGTACTGCCGCGACAGAACGACGAGACTTTGCTTCATCCTTAGCACCCGCCTCGTAACCCCCGCGAGTCTCTTCAAGGACCGGAGTCTCAAACGCGTTAACCAAGGACACCGGTCGCGTGTCACGAATAGCCACGTACACCAGCTCAGGCAACGTCTGGTTAGCAAAGGTGTTGATCTTGCCAGTGGGCATCGAAGCAATGAAGGCCTCGATGAACTGCGCGGCAGCCTGACGCGCCACCTCGGCAGAACCCAGGTTCTCTTCCAGCCCCTTCAGGTTGACGGTGGCGTACCGGTAGAGAGTAGACGACATCATCTGGACAGTGCCGATCATTCCTGCACCCGTCTCTTCCCCTTCTTCAGCCAGGTCGTCGACCGCAGTGAAGTAGTCAAAGTCGGGGGTGGAGTTGTGAATACCGATGGCGTGGGCGACCTGAACGGCAGCATCGACGTTGTACGCCGCGTCGTCAGCAACCATGCGGCCAAACATCGCCATGTCCACTGAGTGGTTGGTATCCAGAATGGCCTTGGCTTCGTTCTTCGTCAGCTTGTCGTCACCGCGCGCGAGAAGCTCCTCGACGGCCCGATTGATCTGCTGCTGGCTGAGGAACATCAGGTAGGTGGTGCGAGGGTACGGGTTGTGTTGCGGAGTATCTTCGTCGACCTTTTTCAGCTTCTTGTCTACTTCGGTTTTGATACCCGCTGCCTTGAACAGCTTCTCAGTTCGCGCAATAGCGTCGGCTTGCTCGACGCCCTGTTCCTCAAGCAGACGAGCAATCTTTTCCGGCAGGCGCTTCGAACGGTCACCGATCTGCTCGCTATCAAATTGGTTCTCGAAGTAGCGGCGAATCGCCCGCTTCCACGACTGAGAGGAAACACGCTGACGCGGGACACCGCCGAAGACTGCAGTCTTCGGCGCACCGGTGTCATCGCGGTTGATCAGGGACGGCGGGATGGTCTGGAGTGCGTGGATATCAATGATGAGGGACATGGTGTGTTGCCTTTCTAGTTGGTGGGGACCAGGTGATCCGAGGAGTCAGATTCCGTGAGGGGTGAGTCTTGTTGTGATGGGCGGAGCATTCCAACCGCATAATCGCGCCCCCAACGTAGGAGAACGCCATCGCGGCGAGCCGGATTCTGGAGACTGCGCAGATCAGCGGCGAGTGCGCCGTAATCAAACGCGAGTTTTTCTCCCTTTAGGAGAGAGACCAGCGACCGTAGGTGAATCAGCCGCGAGGACTCTTCGCGAGCAGTCTGCATAGCGTCGAACCGAGCCTTGAGAGAGCCTGATTCGCTGATGGTTTGCAGTCGACCACAGGCCATTGCGAAGGTGCGCTCTTCAGTGTGTGCAGGCGTCGTGGCACTTTGCATATGCGTGGCGAAAAGCGTGAGCGCGTAGTACGCAGCAGACTCGGAGGGCGACGGCGCATCTCCACGTCCGAGTTCCCCTTCACTGAGCGGCGGGGTAAGGGTGCTGAGAACCCGCTCGAGAGCAAGCGGATCAGTACCGAATTCGCGGGCTGCGCTCTTGCGCAATTCTGCGAGTACTCGGCGTGCTTCACTGCCCTCGGTTGACTCGGGGCGATCAAGGTAGTTTGTCTGCAATCGGTTCACCGTGTTTGCCACACTGAACCTGAGGTTTGGTGCACTCATGACTGGTTGCCTTTCTGTCGCAGTTCTCTTTCTTCTCTCTCGTGTTCTCGTAGGAGGGGAAGATCTTGGGTGATTCTGTACTGCAGCTGTCGGTACAGGGAACCGGCGCTAATCACCCGGCCACCACCGTCTTCACCGCTATCGACGACGCGACCGATCAGAGCTTTCTGCCCAGCTCCGCGCACTGCTTCATCAGCAATCTGCAAGAGCTGCTGCCGGATCTGCCTCTGCCACGTGACTGCTTCTTCCTCAATGTTTTCGAGGTCCAGGCCGCGCAGCCAGTTGATAAAGAGTGGTTCCAAGACGGTGTACAAGCGATCAGCTGCATCCGCATCGAAGACATACTCTCCCCCGGCAGCGACAGCGAGCTGCCCGACAAACCAGCCCAATGAAATAGCTGCATTGCGGGTGACATCAGCCGCATCGCGCACGTACTGCCTATGTACTCGGGAAGTTTTGTCGTCCTGCAGCAGTGAAAGCGGCAACCCAATTGTTCCTGTAACTACTGTTCCAACAGACGAGCTTTGCGCGCCATACTCCATCGATACGATGCTGACATCCGCGATTTCCTGCGTCCTCTGAGACCGCGCGATATTGGAGAAATTCACAAGATTTTCTGGGCGTTTCGGAGCATGCTCACCGCCGGTAAACCCGGCATCGGACTCAGAGACAAGCAGTGCATCGAGTGAACGCCACATCGTGCGCTGCGCGTCGTATGGCTTGGCGTAAAAGGCCAACTGACCTTTCTTGGTCTGGTTCTTGCTGAAGCGGTACGGCGTCATGGGATCTCCGAAGACGTTCTTTCCAGCATCTGGGATCTGGTCACCATTACTCACCAGCACCGCAGTGACGCGGTCACCTTCGGCAAACAACCGAATTCTTCTGGACTGCCACGTGGCCAAATCAGCAGCGCCTTGCGGTTGAGGAGCCGGTGGGCTGGCCAGCTTGCCAGCACGATCGTTGCGTTGTGCGGCTGTATCGGCTTCGCGCTCCCACACTGGGAGGTCAACGACTGCCTCATCAGAAAGGACCTGCGGAGTGGTGTTTAGCAGCAGAGTTTCCAGAAGCGAGCGCCCCCGGATGACAGTCCCACCAGTCATGCCTGCCCAGCCGGTGCCGATGGGGTAGCCCCTTCCGCCTTTGACACGGGGGTCGCCGATAGCACCGGACTTAATCCCCGAGTAGTCATACGCCTGGGTGTGAATGAGCCATCGCGCCGCTTCATCAAAAGCGAGGCTTTCACGCCCCTTATGCGTACGCATCGTGAAATAGTCATGCTCAGCATCCGGCAGAATTCGCGAGACTGACTGTCGCGTTGCCTTAGTTGTATCGAGGTCCGCCACCTGCATAAACGGTGCCGCACTATCGAACAGGTCAAAACGGTGCTGGTACTCGTCCAAATACTCCAACACCCGGTCATCTCGGTTTTGTTCGATGAGTTCCTGCCGTTTAGCAATGAACCATTTCTCCCAGCTCGGAGAATCTTCCGGGCTGCCGCGATGGGCCCGCCAGAAGATTGCCAGCAGGACGCGGAGCACCGCATAATCCTGAGTCGGGGAATCCCCGAGAACTTGGATGGGGGTCGTCGTGCCGTCGAAAATCTGGCGAATGCTTAGCTTCTCGGTGCCTGTCGAGGTCACGCAGACTATCCACGGCTGATCAAGCAAGTTGAACGACGGATGGTTGTCCGTTTGTTTCACTCCATCTTCTCCTTCCTTCTTGTACTAGCGGGTCTTGTCACTTCAGATATTAGGAATCGTGCGTGACATCCGACCCAAGTTGATCGCTCAGAATTTCGATTCCGA
Source organism: Corynebacterium sp. MSK044 (assembly GCF_030232825.1). Lineage (NCBI taxonomy): Bacteria > Bacillati > Actinomycetota > Actinomycetes > Mycobacteriales > Corynebacteriaceae > Corynebacterium > Corynebacterium sp. MSK044. The sequence goes on along the minus strand of NZ_JASPJJ010000004.1, from coordinate 16,056 downwards.
GCTCCGAGGTGTACCTCACTGTGAACCTCCCCAGGACCGCCTCCCCCTCTTCATTCAATGGAAGAGCCAACTGCCCTTTGAGCAGGTAGTGCTTGTTCCAGGCCACCGGTGTTTGTTGTTCCAGCGCCCCAACTACGTCCTCAAAATCCGAGTCGTACCGAGTCATTCGCGTTGGAAGCCGCACAGTACTTGAAGCGAGGTGGAACGCCTGGCGGTAAGTGAGTTCAGGATCACCAGCAATCATCCAGTCTGTGCCCAGTGGCACGTACTCTTCCGCATCACCGGAGATGGGTATGACCTCAACCGCCGGCTCCGCATCGCGCACTTGCGCTGCCCCCACTTCTTCCTCCCCGAGCGAAACGACGGCCTGTTGCAGATCACCAAATAGATCACTCAATTCCGTACACATGTGAGGCGATGCGATACGGAAGCTCTTCGAACGGCCATGTGCTCTCTGCACCCGCGCTTCCTCGTCGACAAGCGCTTTCTCCCATTCCTCCATCCATGCTGGGGGGACGTCTTGCTCAGCGTCATAGACCTGGCGCACGAGCTCGGCTACGTCATCTGGGCGTTTAAACGTTGTGGGCAGATGAAGAAGCGTTGAAAGCAGAACCTTCGCCCCGTAGATCGCTTCGGCGCCCGAGTTGAGAACTGGGGAAGGCGTCTGGGACTCAATACCTCGCACAAACACCTTTGGTTCTCGCACCTGTTGCGGGCGGTCAGTCTCGGGGCGATCATGCCTGTGCAAGCGCCCAATGCGCTGAATAATCAGGTCCATCGGGGCAATATCCGTGACCAAAACATCAGCGTCGATATCAAGACTCTGCTCTGCCACCTGGGTGGCAACCACTATCTTTCGGTCTGGCCGGCCCACCCCACGGTGAGCATCCGGGCCGAGCTCTCCACGCAAGCGGTCTTCCTTCTCTGAACGCTCCCAGGCCATGAATCCCGCGTGATGCAGCTCAACTTCGTCGGGGTACGTCTTCTTGAAAGCACTGTATGTTTCTTGAGCACGCGCGATGGTGTTGCAGATGACCAGCGCCACACCGCCACCCGCAAGCACATCTCCAATTCGCTGCTGAAGCGCATCGAGCGAATCATCTATGACTTCGATCGTTGCTTCAAGGTTCGTGGGGCTAGGTTCCGGCGCAACGCTGCGCTGCCCAGATTCGGAGGCCACAGTGATGAGCGGATACGCATTCGAAGGCTCCGCAATATCCCGGCCCGAAAAAGCTTTGACCAGTGCGTTTCGACGCTCAGGTGGCAGCGTCGCAGACATCATAATGACTGTTACCCCGTACTCCGCCAGCCATTCGAGAGTGGTTTCAAGATAATCGGAGGTATAGGTGTCGTACGCATGGACCTCGTCGAAAATAATGATTTTCCCCGCCAGTGCGACGTGGCGCAGCATCGAATACCTCTGCCTCAGCGCCATCATGAGCACCTGGTCAACAGTTCCCACAACCACGTTTGAGAGCAGCCCTCGGCGCCGCCCGCTCATCCATGAACTGGCAACAACATTTTCGCCAGCTGCACCGTCCTCCCCAATCCCCCGGAATCGCAGCTCTTGATAAGGCTGCGCCAATTGATTCTTGGAATGCGCCAAGTAGAGGGACGATACCGCGCCCGAATCGGTGGTGTTTTTAGCCCACTCGATCGTCCTCTCCAGCAAACCATTAGCTGTGGCCATCGTCGGCGCAGCGAAGTAAATTCCCTGAGCATCAGTAGCATTCGCAATAACGTGCGCCGCAGCTAGGGCAGCCTCCGTCTTACCCACGCCAGTTTCAGCCTCAAGAATGATCAGTGATGGCTCCGTAATTTCCTTCGCGGCCTCGACCATCGCCGCCTGAACGCTTCTCGCACGATAAAACTCTGGCCAGCCGAAGGAACTTTGATATTGCTTATCGACGTCTCCCTCAACCACCTTCCCCTTCCACGGGCCAGTCAAATCGGTCGATTGCATCCCAGCACAGATGCGATCCTCTTGACTCCCCGCAACCACCATGGGAAAAGCATCAGGGTTAGAAGCGATCCAATCAGCAATGACGACGAGCCCAGTTAGCAACTGCATCACTGCAGCATCTGGCTTTGCGCCGACTTTCAGTTCTTCCAGCGCCGGCCGAACCCCTGCAGCGTCAGCCATCGAATCCAACAGCTCAGACTGCAGCTCTTGCCATTCACGGGAGTAGATACTCAAGATCGTCTCAATATGATCCCGTTCACCAACCGAAGATGGCACACCGTGGTGAGCATCCGCCGCAGATGCGAGCCACTCCGCAGTAGAACGATCAAAGCCCTGATCCATTAGCCAGTTTGTAATCAGGACCCCAGAGCAAATGCCGTGCGGCATCTTGTTCCGCCCCTTTTCCAAGCCGCTCATACGGAGTGGGATGCCTGCATCAGCCAGCGCGGAGACAAGGTGCTCATACCCTCCTTTCCTCTCCAGCTGGGTCTGGAATGTGAGGCAGGCCTTGCCGACGTCGTGGCCTCCCGCAAGCCACACATACAATCCCCGCACCTGCTCATCGGTGAGCCCCAAACCTTCAGACAGCCTGTGCTTCAAAGGCTTCGCTATCCAGCTGTCATACACCACCGCAGCAACCCCAGCCGCATCCATGAGGTGCTGTGGAAGGCTAAGACTTCCACTCTCATCCCCCGACTTTGCCCACAAAGCCTGTGCCTGCGCACTGAAATCCAAGGAGCCAAAAAGACCTCGAACAGACCGTTCGAAGAGAGAGCCCTCATGTCGCCCTTCCATGTTTTACTCCTCACTTAACAGGACATGGAATAAGTACCTTCGCCAACGAACATAACACACCGTCACCCACAGTTCAATCTTTTAAATCTCATAATAACTAGTTCAACGTAATGAACTACAGCGTTTTGGTAAAAACACGCACCATTCACCTACCGTTGGGCTCATCCCCAGTTTTCGGGGATGAGCCATTGTTCTTATGCGATTGGCTCCCCTCCCCGCGTTAGCGGGGTAACATCATCTTGGGCTACAAGTTGTCCCTCTTTGCTGTGTGCAGCCACCTCCCCCGCAGTTCGGGGAGGGTGCTCCCCGCGTGAGCGGGGATGAGCCCAACAAGGTGTGGGAGTCCACCCACCCCGGCCTGTGCTCCCCGCGTGAGCGGGGATGAGCCCCCCTAGAGGGTTCAAACTGAACTAGCTCCAGGGTGCTCCCCGCGTGAGCGGGGATGAGCCCTTCACACGGATACGTCCGTGATCAAGCAGAGGGTGCTCCCCGCGTGAGCGGGGATGAGCCCAGCAGCCGTCACAAGGCCAGAGTGCTCGCTCAGTGCTCCCCGCGTGAGCGGGGATGAGCCCCAAGCATCATGCCACCACACCGGGACGGTTTCGTGCTCCCCGCGTGAGCGGGGATGAGCCCCCCCTTGACCGCGACCGGCAAGGGGGTTCACTGTGCTCCCCGCGTGAGCGGGGATGAGCCCCCACTCGCACTCGACCGGGCCAAAGAAATCACGTGCTCCCCGCGTGAGCGGGGATGAGCCCCTTCAGCTGCTCCTGCTGGAACCTAGTATTCAGTGCTCCCCGCGTGAGCGGGGATGAGCCCACAAGCGCGGCACTAGCGTGGCCACTGATAAGGTGCTCCCCGCGTGAGCGGGGATGAGCCCACCAACTAGCAGCACTCACGCTTACACTCCCCGTGCTCCCCGCGTGAGCGGGGATGAGCCGGACGCTCCAGAAGGCAGCTTCACAGATCCTCCGTGCTCCCCGCGTGAGCGGGGATGAGCCCGGCGCGGGCCTTCTCCATGAGCTGCCGGAGAGGTGCTCCCCGCGTGAGCGGGGATGAGCCCTCGAGGTCCTCGACCACCATGTCCTTAGACTCGTGCTCCCCGCGTGAGCGGGGATGAGCCCCAGAAGCACGCTCACTCGTCAGCCGGCACCTAGTGCTCCCCGCGTGAGCGGGGATGAGCCCCGGCCGACCGCATCGGCTCAGCGCATCATCCCGTGCTCCCCGCGTGAGCGGGGATGAGCCCTTTCGCGAGATGACGACCCCACGACACCACACGTGCTCCCCGCGTGAGCGGGGATGAGCCCTCCTTGTTTCAGGGCTGTTTTTCGTTGACGTCGTGCTCCCCGCGTGAGCGGGGATGAGCCCACGGTCTCGGCGGTGGCCACCTCGAGCGCCGGGTGCTCCCCGCGTGAGCGGGGATGAGCCCATCGACGAAGTGAAGGCACTCATGGATGCCTTGTGCTCCCCGCGTGAGCGGGGATGAGCCCCATGAGCTGGAGCTGTACACACTCCCGCTTGAGGTGCTCCCCGCGTGAGCGGGGATGAGCCCGCACCGACGGCTACGACACCGCCGCCAACTGGGTGCTCCCCGCGTGAGCGGGGATGAGCCCGTCATTAAGATCGCCGAAGCCTTTGACCTCAAGTGCTCCCCGCGTGAGCGGGGATGAGCCGTGGTCAATCAGTACGGCTGCTTCCCCCTGTGGGTGCTCCCCGCGTGAGCGGGGATGAGCCCCTGCGTATTGCTCATGCCGACCTTGTCTGCCAGTGCTCCCCGCGTGAGCGGGGATGAGCCCGCCACCAACACCAGCCAAGCAGGAATAAGCACGTGCTCCCCGCGTGAGCGGGGATGAGCCGTTCAACCAGGACCCAGGCCAGGCGATCCTGCGGTGCTCCCCGCGTGAGCGGGGATGAGCCTCTCCACGATGCATACGCCCGGGATGGGGCTAGGTGCTCCCCGCGTGAGCGGGGATGAGCCCAAGTCTTGCAAATCCTCACCCGATGTAGACATGTGCTCCCCGCGTGAGCGGGGATGAGCCCCCACGGGTTGGGCACCGGCCAATACTTCGACAGTGCTCCCCGCGTGAGCGGGGATGAGCCCAACAGGCCCTCATCGAAAGCATCGTCTATGAAGTGCTCCCCGCGTGAGCGGGGATGAGCCCATCGGCTTTCCGCTTAAGCTCAACCTGCGGGAGTGCTCCCCGCGTGAGCGGGGATGAGCCCAGCTCCTCCCACAGGCCACCAGACGGCACACCGTGCTCCCCGCGTGAGCGGGGATGAGCCCAGTTCCCCACCTGCCTGCAACGCGTCTTGGATGTGCTCCCCGCGTGAGCGGGGATGAGCCCATGCTGCCCATGCTAGTGACCTGCGACGTATCTTGCTCCCCGCGTGAGCGGGGATGAGCCGCCTGACCGGGACGTGATCGTGGCCCGCCGCGTGTGCTCCCCGCGTGAGCGGGGATGAGCCCTTGATCGCCGCCAACTGCCTCGGCTTGCCAAAGTGCTCCCCGCGTGAGCGGGGATGAGCCGGAGGTAGACGCATGAATAAGCAGGAGAAGTTGGTGCTCCCCGCGTGAGCGGGGATGAGCCCCCCACGCCCGCCGCGTCTAAGAAACAAGACGCGTGCTCCCCGCGTGAGCGGGGATGAGCCCGCTTCGCCTCATCAGGCAACCCAATACCCAAAGTGCTCCCCGCGTGAGCGGGGATGAGCCCGGCCTCATTTCTACTGGTCCCCGCTCCGCCCTGTGCTCCCCGCGTGAGCGGGGATGAGCCGTTAAATAACTCATGTAAGTTTATGTATGTAAGGTGCTCCCCGCGTGAGCGGGGATGAGCCCCGCGCCATTAGCGAGATGCTGGGCCTGTTGAAGTGCTCCCCGCGTGAGCGGGGATGAGCCCCGCAAAAAGTCCTTACTCTGATAATCATCCCGGTGCTCCCCGCGTGAGCGGGGATGAGCCCACGGACCGAAAAGTCGAGGACATGCACAAAAAGTGCTCCCCGCGTGAGCGGGGATGAGCCCACACCATGCCCAAATAAACGCCCAACACAACAGTGCTCCCCGCGTGAGCGGGGATGAGCCTTGGGTCTCCTCTTGATTTAGGATTAGGGGGGTAGTCCCCCGGTTCTGGCTAGTTGGTGTAACCAGAACCGGGGTTCTACTTTTGGCGCTTTCCTCTCCGGTAGCGTTTCCGCTTTCGGTGTTTAGTGCTCCCCGCGTGAGCGGGGATGAGCCCAAGGAGGGTGTGCCGACTGATGGCCGTTTCGTGTGCTCCCCGCGTGAGCGGGGATGAGCCCAAGGAGGGTGTGCCGACTGATGGCCGTTTCGTGTGCTCCCCGCGTGAG
>NZ_JASPJJ010000004.1:0-9862 GCF_030232825.1 Corynebacterium sp. MSK044 | reverse complement strand
CGGGGATGAGCCCTCAGTACCGAAAGAATCAGGGCGGGAAAACATGTGCTCCCCGCATGAGCGGGGATCGGTCTACCCCCTAGGGCGCCTTATTTGTGTGTGCGAGCACCACCTGCGTAGGTGACGAGTACGCGAACGTTTAGGGGTGCATTTCTTATCCCCAGACGGCGACACCACCGCGATCAACTCCCCGGAGTTCGTCGTGGGCGGCCCTCGGGGCAATCTGGTTCTGCACGATTTTCAAAAGTATGTAGCAATCCTGGTCTTTTAATGGGGGTTGTGCACGATTTTCAAAAATCGTGCAGCGACAGCGGCAGCGACAGTGGCAGCGACAGCGGCACCACCACCGCGGCAACTCCGAAACCAACCGCATCACAGTCCGCCTCACCAGAAAGCAAAAATGCCCCCACCAAACGGCGGGGGCATGATGCGTAGACGCGCTTACTTGAGGGAGACCTTTGCGCCAGCCTCTTCCAGCTTGGCCTTTGCAGCCTCAGCGTCGTCCTTGTTAGCGCCCTCGAGGATGGCCTTCGGTGCGCCCTCAACCATCTCCTTGGCGTCCTTCAGACCCAGGCCGGAGACGATCTCGCGGACAGCCTTAATCACGCCGATCTTCTTGTCGCCAGCGTCCTCGAGAACGACGTCGAACTCGTCCTTCTCCTCAGCAGCTGCAGCGTCGCCGCCAGCAGCGCCCGGAGCAGCAGCAACTGCAACCGGAGCAGCAGCGGTGACGTCGAAGACCTCTTCGAATTCCTTCAGGAACTCGGAGAGCTCGATGAGGGTCATTTCCTTGAACTGCTCAATGAGCTCGTCCTTGGTGAGCTTAGCCATTGTGGCTTCCTTTCTTTATGCGGCTGTGTGGCCGACTTGTAAGTGTGTTTGTGGTGGGCTTGCCTTAGGCGGCGTCGCCCTGCTTGTCCTGCAGTGCGGCAACGAGTCGTGCCGTCTTGGAGGCCGGAGCCTGGAACAGGCCTGCAGCCTTTGCCAGAGAACCCTGGAATGCGCCAGCAAGCTTGGCCAGAGTGGTCTCGCGGTTGTCCATCTCTGCGACAGCGTCCAGCTGGGCCGCGTCGAGAGGGTTACCGTCCATGTAGCCGCCCTTGAGGATGAACTTGTCGTTCTCCTTGGCGAACTTCTTCATCACCTTCGCAGCGTCAACCGATGCGTCGCCCTGGATGAAGGCAACGGCGGTCGGGCCGGTGAGAAGATCATCGAGACCCTCGATGCCCTGCTCATTAGCAGCGATCTTCACGAGGGTGTTCTTGGCGACGTGCAGTTCAACATCAAAGCCCAGATCACCGCGCAGCTGCTGCAGCTGACCAACGGTCAGACCACGGTACTCGGTGAGGAACACAGCGGAAGATGCCTCAAACTTCTCCTTGAGAGCCTTGAGCTCCGCAACATTCTTCTGGTTTGCCATAACACACGCCTCCTTCCCATTACTTCATGTCTTGTCCGCCCGGAGCTTTCGAACACTTTGCGTCCCTTTTGGAGCGAAGTGACAAAAAGCCCCGTGCAGAAGCACGAGGCAGTGCGCATGTTGCGCGAGAGGTGCCACGTTTCTCCTGCGTGGGCCGATCCCTGGGTGGGATCCTTCGACCTGCCTTAGAAGGCAGATGACCGACGGTCTTCGGTGAAACTTGAGCTCGGGTTAAACCCGTTCAAACTTCGGTTGAGTACTTTAACGCTTCCCCTTGGCTTTCTCCAAATCCTTGATCAGTCGTCGTGCCGCATCAAAAAGCACGATGCCGCCAATCAAGGCCATGACGCCGACACCGAGCGCGAGCCCAGACCAAAATCCGCCCGCCGTAAGCGATGCTAAACCACCAGCACCATCCATACGGTCGCTGTCAGGCACGTCCATTCCGCTTATCGACGATCTAATCGGCGCCCCTTCTTCCCCCACCTCAACCGGTTGAGCCGCGTCCGCGGCACCCTCAACCGCATCCGTGCCGCCCCCAGTGCCACCTACTTGCGCGGGCTGGACAACGTGGGCGGGAGCCGGAGCCGGAGCGGGAGCTGGTGCGGCTGCCTGGTTCTGGGGCGCAGTGCCAGCGGGCTGACCCGGCGCGGGTTTGGCGGCGGGTTTCTTGGCGCTGTTGCTAACGCTGTTATTGGTTTTGCTCTTGGTGCCGTTCTGGCTGGGGGTGGCTGCCTTCAGAGTGCCGTCGAGGGCTTTGCCGAGCTGCTTCACAGCGGTGCCTATCTGGCCGATGCTCTGCGGGGTCCATGGACTGGCAACTGAGGGGGCAGAGGGGAAACCGGCGCACAGTTCATCCGCATCACCAAGGTCTGCATAGCCGGCAGCCTTGTGCGCTTGGGTGGCAGCAATGGTTTTGTCGCCGACAAGGAAGGGCACGTCGATGGAATGGTCGATGCTCTCCCCCGCCGCGGTTTTGCCGCTGACGTTGAACTGCACCGTGTAGTAGCCCGGCCGATCAAAACCGAAGGCCATGTGATCGTGGGAGCGTGCTGGGTACTTCATCACGTGGCTGCGGTCGTGGGAATCAAACGCGATTTTGAGACCACCGAGGGATTCATGCCACGCCAGCATCCGGCCGGGGCCAGTGAAATCACTGATAGAAACGGTGACGGCGCTGCCCGGCGCGAGAGTGTCGGGGGCGAGGTGGTCCGTGGAAAAGCCTGGCCATGGCATGCCGGACTTCTGTGACTGAGGCAGGGACCACAAGGTTTGCGGATTGCCAGGCAAGGTCGCGCGGATCTTGTCGGATGGCTCCACCTTCGCCGCGTCCGGGACGGTCAGTGCGAATGTGCCACTGGGGCGGGAGATGGTGTTGGAGGGGTCGGAGCCGTCGAGAAGCTCAAACGTGATTGGCTTCTCCCCGCCGCCAGCGAGAGCAATGTCGAGGTGGCCGTGGGTGATGATCGTGTCCGGCTTACCTGCGAGCGCCTTGGCCGCGTGGCACTTTTCCGCGGCGTTGGGCAAGCGGGGCGGGGTGCTCGGCGCGGGGTCTGGCGACGGTTTTGGCGACGGTTCTGGTGCTGGCATCGGCGTGTCCACCGGGGCGAGCGGGTTGGTGATGGGCCGCAACTCCGTCGTGGTTCCCTCGGGCAGGCCCGCTTGCGCATCGGTGCCGACGAGCCAGTACATGGTGACGGGGTCGGTGAGTTCCTGGGTGCCGTCGATAAGCTCGGCACGACCTTGCCACGTGGTGGCGTAGATGCCGGGCTTGGTGAAGGTCCAGGTGAAGTGACCATGTGCGCCCACTTCGTAGTCGATGCTGTGCTTGGTTTCATCGGCACTGCTGAAGGCGTGCTCCACGTCCCCAGCGCCGCCCGCGCCGGCAAAGAAGACGTTCATGTCGCCGGGCCCGGAGAAGTCTTTGAGGTCGAAGAACATGAGGTCGTCGACGAAATTGGTGGGGATCTGGCCGTCCAACTCGTGGTTCGGGTCGAAGGCGCCAAGGCCCGCCCAGATCGGGCGCCACTGGTCGAAGAAGCTGACGGACTGGGGAGCGGTCCACACAATATCGCCGGGTTCACCCAGGAAGGACAGCGCCTCAGAGTCGGGGACGGTGATACGGCTGACCTCGTTGCCGTCCGGATCCGCGTCGGGGGCGAGGCGGAAGCACACGTCATCCATGGGTACGACGGCTTGGCCGTCCACCGCCATCACGGACAATGCCCCTTGTGCGTCGCGGGTGCCGTAGAGCGCATCCACGTGCGAGTGGTACAGCAGCTTGCGGCCTGCGCAGGGGTGGGTCACTTCGGTGCCCTCCGTAGTTGTCATGGTGGTGCCCGCGGGCAGGTCGATGCCGAAACCCGCGTCGCCGGGGCGGTGTGCGCCCGAAGCGGCGGTGGCGATTCCGGTGGCGCCGCTCAAGACACTGCCCGCGACCACGAGCGCAGCAGCCACGGCAGCTGAACCGCGACGAAGAGCAGAAGCATCAGTTGGGTGAGTGAGCAAGGTTCTTCCTTAGATCGTGTCGTGTACGGCGGCGGAAACGTTCAGTGGCTAACCCTTGCTGGGGTGAAAAGAGCCAGCTGAGCACAAAGAAAGTGGTGAGGCAGAGCACCACGGTGGCGCCGGTGGGGGTGTCATAGGCCCAAGACAGCCACACGCCGAGGATGGAACCGGCGACACCGGTGCCGGCGGCAAGCAGCATCATGACGCCGAGCTTGTCCGTGAACATCCGGGCTGTTGCTGCCGGGGTGACCAAGAGGGCAACCACGAGGATGTTGCCGATCGTGCGCACAGAAATCACCACTGCTGTGGTCACCGCCAGGTACAGCAGGAGATCCAGCACAAAAACGGGGAGGTTCATGGCGCGGGCGGTCTCCCGATCCAGGCTCACCGCCGTGAACCAAGGACGCAAGCCCAGCATGAGCGCCACGATGAGAATGCCGGCAACGGCGGACACCCACATGTCCTGCTCCGACACACCAGTCAAGGAGCCAAAGAGGAAAGAGGTGAGCGAAGCGGTGTAGCCCTCCACGCGGGAGATCACCACCAACCCCACAGCAAACGCGGCCGCGTAGAAGATACCAATCGCGGTATCTTCTTTCACCCGTTCACGCTGGGAAAACACCGCGATCAACACCGCCACCGTCATGCCGGCAACCGCCCCACCAAGCAGCACGGACACCTGCAGAGCAAAGGCCACAGCAATACCGGGGAACACGGCGTGCGCCACCGCATCACCAATGAAAGCCATGCCACGCAACACCACGTAGCAGCCCACCACCGCGCACACAACAGCGGCGATCACCGCGACGATCAAGGCGCGTGGCAGGAAGCCAAGCTGCGGGTTGGTCAGGTCGATGAGGAACTGAACAAAACTAATCTCAGGCACGAACGCCTCCTTGAACCGCATGAATCCCGGCCAGCCACCGCGAGTTCGGGTCCACACCAAAAGTTTCCGACCACGGCTGGGGGTCCGCGAGGTCCTCCGGGCTGCCATCAGCCACAATGCCGCGATTGAACAAGATCAGCCGGTCGCAGGAGTACACCGCCTCGGCGATGTTGTGCGTGGACATCACCACGGCCACGCCGGCCTCCACCAGCTCGCGGAAGAGGTCCAACAGCTGTTCGGTGGTGGGGATGTCGAGGCCGGTGAAGGGTTCGTCGAGAAGCAAAAGCTTCGGTTCACGCGCGAGCGCACGAGCAACAAGAACGCGCTGACGCTGACCACCGGAGAGCCGTCCCACGGGGCGTTCGCGCAGATCCCACAGGCCGACCTGTTTGATGGCGCGCACTGTAGCGAGATGGTCCGCGCGGCTGGCGGGGCGCCACCATGGGCGCAGGCTCAGGCGACCGCTGAGCACCATCGCGTAGATGTCAATGGGAAAATCCCAGGCCACGGCGTGACGTTGCGGTACATAACCGACCGCATCCCGGAGCTTTTTCCCGTATTTCCCGGCAACCTCAACCTCGCCAGAATGTGCCTTGACCAGACCCAACAGTGCCCGCATGAAGGTCGTCTTACCCGCACCATTCGGCCCGAGCACACCAACAAACTCTCCCGCGTCCACAGTCACGCTCACATCCGCGAACACGCTCGCGGCGCCGTAGTCGACGCTCAATCCTTCCGCAAGCAAAACTGGTTCTTCCAGGTAATGGTGCATCAGGCATCCCCGCCGATCTCCGTGAGCGCCTCATCCCGCGTGGCTCGAGCGCGCCGCATCATCGCCACGCCCACGAGGCCCACGATGACCACCGCAAGCACAAGCCCGCCAAGGACCCACAGCACCGAGCCATTTTGCTTATCCGCGTCCCCTTGTTCCTCCCCTTCCCCACTCCGCCACGGCCCTTCAAAGGTGGCGTTCGCTGCCTGCTGCGGGTCCGTGCCATCACCAACGGCGAAGCGCAGCACCTGCTCGTTGACGTGCTCCACCCCGTCCTTGTCTTTCACCACAACGCGAACACCAATCAGGTGCACGCCCGGCTTTGTAAACACCCAGTTGGCGTGCGTGTGCGTGTTCAGCTCCACCCACATCGGCTGGTTGCCCGGCAAGCGGGAGTTCCACAGCTGCTGCGGCTGGGAAAAGCCTCCGGACTGCAAGAACAAGGAGAAATCTCCTTCGCCCTCATGCCCACCGAATTCCAGGTTCACACCGTGGTCGGTAGTGTCCACCACCTTTGGCGACTGCGTATTCCAGCCCAACCACGGCACGCCCTGGACCTCATTCTGCGGGACCACCCACACGGTGTCCCCGCCCTTCGCCCCGGTGAAATCAAACTCGTTGCCCTCCGGCAGTGTTTGCTGGGCTGCATCCGCCACCTTGAAAACTACGTCTTCTAAGTGTCGCCACACCGGTGGCACCTTGGAGTCATCCCGGACCATCAGCTGCATCTGTCCGTCCACATACAGCGGACCAAGATCCGCGTGTCCAGCGGAGATCACAGCCTTCTCCCCCAGCGGGGCAACCTGTTCGCTGTCCTCCACGACTTGCTGGAGAGCCGGGTCCTGGGCAGACCCCTGGGCTAGCGCTGCGGGAGCACCCGTAAGCATCACCCCGCTGAGCGCTGCAACGGTGAGGTGGGTAGCGATGGTCGTGCGTAATTTCATAGTTCTTCTTTCGTTTCGGGCTTCGGGGTAGGGGTGCCGGAAGCCTCCGGCACCCCTAGGCAGGAGGCAAGTGAATGGGCATTCGCCCGCATGAACTCGATGTAGGAATGCGCGTTTCCGGCCCCCGGCGGGTCCAACGCATCGCCGCGGATCGTGCACACGGCCACGCCGAGACGCCCAGCAATCTCCACGAGATCACTCGGAGCACTGTTCGCTGCTGGCTCCAAGAACACCGCCGGGACTTGCAGGTTTTCCAAGGTTCGTGTCAGCGCAATGATGTCGCGCGGACTCGGCTCCACCGACGGATTAGGTGTGATGTAGCCGGCCAGGTTCAGCCCGTAGGCATCCGCCAGGTAGCCGTAGCCGTCATGGGTAGTCACCAGATTGCGGCGATCCTGCGGGATGTGCGCCAGGGTGGTCTTGACATCGTCGTTAAGCATGTCGAGCTCCGCGAGATAGCTCTCCGCATTCGTGTTGTACTGCGCGCTGTGACTCGGATCCGCCGCGCTCAGCTCATCCCGCACGACCTTCACCACGGCCTTCACGGCCTCCACGTCGTGCCAGAAATGCGGATCGAATTCACCGTGCACATGCTTGCCCAGCACGGCCTGCGGAAGCAGATACGTCTCTTCGCCCGGGGTGCCCAGGAAGCGGTACTCGCGCTCCGCCGGCACTTCTTGCAGCGTCGCGCTCGGCACAGCGATCACCGTGCGCTCATCGCTTATCGACGCATCCCCCACCAACCCAATCTCCCCCCGATAATCCGCCCCAAACTCAGCGGTAATATCCACGTGCCCGCTGGTAAGCACGTCTGCCCCTGGCAGCACGTCATGCGGGTTCACACCAACGGCGATGGTGAACGTCTGGTCCTCCAACGGAGTCGGGTCCGCATTGATGTCTGGGCGTGCGGTGGCCCCGACGGTGACCGTGTACACGCCCGGCTGGGAGAAGGCCCAGCTGACATGCGTGTGGGCATCGATGGGCAGTGTCGTTTGATCCTTGCCATCCAGCCCGTCCGCGGAGTTGAACAGCAGCTCCGGCCTGCCAAACGTGCCTACGATGTACGCCGCCATCGTTCCCGGGCCCGTCACATCTTTCACCGCGATGTCAGCCACCGCCGTCTTAGGCATCGCCGGTTTATCTTCCTCCGGCACCGCCACGCGCAGACCCAGCCACGGCGCGTCCAGGCCAGCGTTCTCCACGAGCAACCGCGGCTGAAAACCATGCCGTTCCGCCTGCTCCGCCACGGACACAACCCGTGAGCCATCCGGCGTGGTTGTGTCCACCGTGCGAATAAGCCGCTGTGGCTCCAGCAACAGCCCATTGGTAAACACCACGTCCGCGTACGCAATATCGCGCACGGCGCGCAGCCCCAACTCATACGTGTGCGCATCCGCCCCCGGCGGGATCAACCCCGTCACCTCCGCTGCATCGCCGGCGACGTTGGCCACGATGTCCGCGAGTATGGACGTCGTTGCCACCACCTTCGCCTTGCCACCGTCCGCCTCCGCGGCGGTGCCGTCCACCGCGCAGCCCGCGAGCGCACCAACCAACCCCAGCGCAACCAACGCGCGGGGCACCTTCACCTTGTTCATCCGAAGAGCTTCCGGGAAATCCGCACCATGCCCGCACCGAACACCACAACGCCCAGGCCCAAGACAGCGAACGGCAGCGTCATGATGGACATGCCCGTGTCAGCCAGGGTTCCACCACCGCTAGCACCTGCTGCACCGTTCATGGCTCCGTCGGCGGAGCTAGCGCCACAGTTGCCCTCTTCACTGAAAAGCGAACCAAAATCAAAATGACCACTATTCGCATTGCCTTGGCCGCCCACAACAAACGTCAGCGTGGCCGACCCGGACACCGTCTGCCCGCTCTTCGTCTTAGCGGACTGCGCGATAGTCACCTTGTACGTGCCCGGCTTACCGAAGACCCACGACGGATGCACATGCGTATTCGCCGGAATCGTGTGCGTGCCCTGCGCCTTGCCATTATCAGCGCGGAACCACTCCTCACCCACAACCTGGCCCAGACCACCCTGGGTAAACACTGTCATCGGTCCCGGCCCATTGAAGCCAGTGATCGTCCACGTCACATCACCGGTGGTGTGCTGCAACAACGACGGATGCTGCGTATTCGCACCCAGCCACGGAACCCCCGCCTGCTGGACGGAACCGATCATCCACACGTCCCCTGCCGGCACCGAACCCACCGCCTGCGGCAGTCGCGCCTTCGCCTCATTGCCCAGGCCGAAGCTCAAACTCGCCGGGTCCTTCCACTCGGCCGGCGACGTCCTATCGTCCTTCACCCGCGGCAGGAGTCCCGGGGAACACTTCTGACCAGCCGGTTGTGGCTGTGCCCCTTGTTGCTGGGGGGCTTGTTGCTGTTTCGCTGATGACTCCTGTTTAGGCGCCGCCACCGGCTGAGGCTGTTCAGCTTTCGTCTCGGCCGAATCTGATGCACCACCAACCTGCCACGTGTACGTCGCCTCGTTGGACTCCGTTCCGCCCGCGGTGGCCTTGACCTTCATGGTGTATGTGCCTGGCTGAGTGAACAACCAGCTCGCATGCACATGGGACGGCTCCGCCTGGTGGATCACACTGCCCGGCTGGATAGTCAGCTCCCCGTTTGCAAGGACCGGCCCGACACCGCCGAAGCCCTTCTGCTGGAACAACCACACCTCACCAGGACCAGCAATATCCGTCACGGTGACGTCCACGGCACCAAAACCGCCCTGCCTCACGTCGTTGGTGTCCCACCCCGGCCACAGACGGTCGTTCTCCTGCGTCTGGGGCAGGTAGTAGCCACCAGTACCGATCTCCGGCACCTGGGCAGTGTCATCCGTGTAGGTGTGCTCCCCCACTTCAAGCAGAACACTCGCCGGGTCACGCACAACGTGTTGGCCGGTGACATCCTCGCGCAGGGCCAGGTTCAGCTGGCTGCCCTCGGCAGCAACATGGAAAACGTCAACGTGACCACGGTCCAGCACCACGTCCGCTGCGTGTGCCGGGCCGACACCGAGCGCCATCGCAAGAAACGCGCATGCCGTAACCACCAATGCTTTCAAGTGTAACACGGAAGGGACCCCTTTTCACTTCTCCCTAAATAACTTTGCGTCACACTAGTGCAAATGGGAACCGTTTTCACATCGCCTTGATGGGCCACCCTCATTTGGCGGTAACCGTTTTCAATAAGCGTTCGTTAGTGGCCGTGCCGTGGTCCGGCAGCCCTCAACTCCTGGGAACCGTGCACAACTGTTGCGCGCGTGCATTTAGTAACACCGTGGTGACTATCGGGTAACGCGATGGTGAGTATCGAGTAACACTGCAGTT
>NZ_JASPJJ010000049.1:0-1422 GCF_030232825.1 Corynebacterium sp. MSK044 | reverse complement strand
GGTTGCGTCCCTTAGTGTGGTGTAACGCTTGCTGATGGTGGACCCTGGGAAATACAGGGGCGGCCACCGCCAGTAACCTTTCGACTCAACTACCACATCTCACCGAAAGGAACATGACGATGACCGCTGCACCGCATTCTATCGACCCGACAACCTATTTGGACGATCTGCTCGCCCAAGCATCTCCAGATTTGATGCGCCAAATGCTGCAAGGGTTTATCAATCAGATCCTCTCCGCCCAGGCTGACACCGTCTGCGGCGCCGAATACGGGGTTGCATCCACCGAACGGGTCAACCACCGCAACGGGTATCGCCACCGCGACCTTGACACCCGTGTCGGCACGATCGACGTAGCAGTACCGAAGCTGCGCCACGGCGCGTTCTTCCCAGACTGGCTGTTAGAGCGACGCTCACGAGCAGAACGGGCCCTATCGACCGTGATCGCCACCTGCTACCTCAAAGGGGTCTCTACCCGCAGGATGAATGATCTAGTGGCAACCCTTGGCATTAACAACCTGTCGAAATCGCAGGTCTCACGCATGTCAGAAGAACTCGACGAAATGGTCGACGATTTTAGAAACCGCCCACTCGACCCCGGCGGGTACGCCTACTTGTCGTGTGATGCGCTCACGATCAAAGTCCGTGAAGGCGGCCGGGTAGTCAAATGCTCCGTACTTTTGGCCACCGGGGTCAACGCCGACGGATACCGCGAAATGCTCGGCATGCACGTTGCCACCGCAGAATCCAACGCATCGTGGAAAGGCTTCTTCCAAGACTTAAAAGCGCGCGGACTTCGTGGTGTCTTCCTTGTCACCAGTGACGCCCACGAAGGCATCCAGCACGCCATTTCCGAAGTGCTTCCCGATGCCTCCTGGCAGCGGTGTCGCACCCACTTCGCGAAGAACCTCTACGAGAAGGTCCCGAAAACACAATGGCCTATGGTCTCTGCGATGTTCCAGACAATCTTCCAACAACCCGATGCCGCATCCACCTGGGCTCAAGCCCGCGAAGTCGTCGACCTACTGGAACCAAAATTCCCGCAGGTTGCGGCCTATCTGGAGGAATCACTCGATGAAGTGCTGGCGTTTACCGCAGCACCGAAACCAGTCTGGACGAAAGTGTGGTCCAACAACCCCACAGAACGGCTCAACCGGGAAATCCGCCGGCGCACCGACGTCGTTGGGATCTTTCCAAACCGCGAATCCATCATTCGGCTTGTCGGTGCAGTCCTAGCCGAACAACACGACGATTGGATCCAACAAAAGCGCTACATGTCACTGACCGCACTCGAACACACCAAACACCTCATGCACCACCCAGGAGGTGATCATGGCGACTACCACCAACTAACCGCCTAACCACAACCCCAAACTTCATACCGAGCCGAAAGCACAAACCGCTACACCACTACACGGGACTTGA
>NZ_JASPJJ010000048.1:0-1435 GCF_030232825.1 Corynebacterium sp. MSK044 | reverse complement strand
GAGAGTGTCTGATGGTTTGTGTGTGGGTTCCCAACCTGCATGAGGAGACGGACCAGAATGACTACTGTGGCACGACGAGACCCGGCTGATAAGGCCAAGATTGATGCGATTGAAAAGAAGCTGCTTGCTAACCCTGATATCGCGAAGCTGATTGATGAACTAGGCACGTCTACAACGGATGCCAATGACCTAGTTCGGGGCATGTTGCAAGCCTCGATTACCAGGGGACTAAATGCGGAAATGGACGCCCACCTGGGATATCAGGCAGGCGACAGGGGCGGTAAAGCCTTAGCTGGCACTGATAACTACCGCAATGGCAGCTACCCGAAGACCGTGGATTCTAATTATGGGCCGGTTACTGTTGATATCCCTAGAGATCGGGCTGGCACATTCATGCCGACCATGGTCCCTAAAGGCTCTAGGCGTTTGACTGACGTTGATGACATGATCGTCAGCTTGTATGCCGGTGGGATGACAATCCGTGACATCCAGCACCATATGGCAACTGCGATGCGGATTGATATTTCCCATGAGACGATTTCCGCAGTCACCGATGCCGTCCTCGACGAGGTCATGGTCTGGCAAAACCGCCAGTTAGACGAGTTCTATCCCGTGGTGTTTCTCGATGCATTGCGCATTAAAGTCCGCGACGGTGGTCGGGTGGTCAACAAGTCCGCCTACATGGCTATCGGCGTGGACCTTGACGGCATCAAACACATTTTGGGATTGTGGCTTGCCAAAGAAGAAGGCGCGTCTTTTTGGGCGCAGGTGTGCGCCAATCTTTCTAACCGTGGGGTCAAAGACGTCTTTATCGTCTGTTGTGACGGGCTCAAAGGCCTACCAGAAGCAGTAGAGGCAACCTGGCCTGGATCCATGGTCCAGACGTGTATTGTGCACCTGATCAGGGCTGCTAACCGGTGGGTTGCCTACGGTGATCGTAAGGCTGTCTCAGCGGCGTTGAAGAAGGTCTATACCGCCCCGGATGAGCAGAGCGCCGCTGCCGCATTGGATGAGTTTGAGGTCTCTGAGCTGGGGCAGAAGTACCCACGGTCGGTGAAGGTGTGGCGGGATGCGTGGGAGAGGTTCACGCCGTTTCTGCAGTTCCCGCCGGCAGCAAGGAAGGTGATCTACACGACGAATTCAATTGAATCCTTCAACAATGAGCTGCGTAAAGCCACTCGTAATAGGGTTCAGTTCACTAATGATGACTCAGCGCTGAAGACGCTGTGGCTGATGATCTGCAATATTGAAGATAAACGAGCTGCTCGGCGGGCCAAGGAAGGCAAACGAGCCTCCGCTACCGCTGGCCGACTCGTCGAAGGGGCCCGGGTTTCCGGCTGGAAACAAGCCATCAACCAAATGGCTGTGGCCTACCCCGACCGCTTCGACAAATACCTGTAAAAACAGCCCCACACACAAATAACTTGACACGCTC
>NZ_JASPJJ010000047.1:0-1539 GCF_030232825.1 Corynebacterium sp. MSK044 | reverse complement strand
TGGGGGCTTACCCCAATATTGCAACAACACAGGGATATGTCAGTCACCCAGCACACTGGGTAGACGTGCTCGGTCTCGCATCACATCAGTCAAGTTCGAGCTCCGAACTCGCAATCAATGTGAAGGCCGAGGTCGATGTTCTCAAGGAGAAGATCGCTGCACGTTTCGACGATGTTGCCGGAAGATGGAACAGTGGCCAAATCGACTACAGCTCGAACCAACGTACGCATATAGACGATGGCAACTACTGGGCTGAACGAATGCATCTCGGCACCGAGCTGCACCTGAAACTGTCTGATAGTTTGAAGACGAACAAGATTAAGGGGGTTGTCCCCAACACGCAAGGCAAATTCGGTGCCGATTTCGAAGTCACGCTAAGTGACGGATCCACGCGGTGGTTGGATCTCACCACGGTGGGTCAAACCGATGCCCATGTGAGGAGGTACGGTTTGCAGGAAGGGATGACTCGTTCAGACCATATCATTGCCTACGAAGCGTATTACCCAAGTAGCGGTGCCAGTAGGCTTCATGTGAGGAGGGTTCAATGACAGTGAAGATGACGCGTAAGCAGCTAGTAGAGCGTTGGGGTGGGCCATGTGACCCGGAGTTATTGCTGGCACCATCACCGTTTGGGTTCGTTGACGGACGTGAAGATTTCCGCGGCTTTCACTGGGAAGGCACCTTTAGCGAACACGGTCTTTCCTCTGATGAGTTTCTACCGCCTGGTCAGGTACTAGACAATATTGACTTCAGCTACGCCAACATCAACCCATTTATCGCCCGCGAATTAACCATGCGGCATTGCTACGCCAAACAAGCAACATTTACCTCGCCGGAGTGGGCGCACGGCACCATTTCAGACTGTGAGTTTGAACGCTGCAAGTTCGCTTCCGGGTTCGCTATGCCGCTAATCGTTGCGACTGTCACTGATTGCGTATTTCGGTCATGCACATTCCCAGAGCTCTTCGCTTACGGCACACGCTATGACCGATGCCAAGCTCTCAACATGCGCTTAACCGGACCAAAAGGCGGCAATGACCGATACCCCCTGATAACCAACACCACAGTGACAGGTAAATGGAAAGAATTCACAGTAGAAGAAACCATCGATGGCACCCAACTATCAGGATGTGACTTCAGTGAGGTTGAATTCGGAATCTGCACTTTCGAATATCTAGACATGAACAAAGTCAATATTCCCGACGATATAAAACAGTTCACCGTGACAAACTGGGAAACAGTCTGTGACGATATCCGCACACAACTGCAAAACCTCCATGATGCATCATCACTAGGTGAAGAACCCTACAAACAAACAAGCTTTGCGCTACACATGTTGCAAGACGATCTACGGGGCTACCACGAACAAGTATCACGACCTCGTGGTGCGCGGTACTGCGTCGAACTAACATTCGCCACACGAAGAGGCCACAAACACGACTACCTACTAGACCTCTACCGTGATGCCGGCGCCACATTCATGCTCGACCCAACACCACAACCACAAGAAAAACAATAACCATGCACTCAGGACTTGAA
>NZ_JASPJJ010000046.1:0-1626 GCF_030232825.1 Corynebacterium sp. MSK044 | reverse complement strand
TGTTGCGCGCGTGCATTTAGTAACACCGTGGTGACTATCGGGTAACGCGATGGTGAGTATCGAGTAACACTGCAGTTTTCGGGGAAACTCTTTGGTGACCGCGTGACTTCAGGGCACGCGGCATTGCCAAAGGAGTCCGATTGTGACTGACTACAGGGCGGTGATGGACCTCGTGCTCAAAGGCTGGTCCGTTCGCCAGATCACAGCGACGATGGGATGCTCGCATTCCACGGTGCAAAAAGTTCGTAAGGTGCTGCAAGCAGAGCAGATCACGACCGCGGCCCAGATTACTGGGCTCAATGATCAAGCCATAGCTGTGCTGTTTCATGACGGAAGATCCACAGGTCAGGGTGTGTTCGTCCCGATTGATTTCGATTCCGTGGTGAAAGCACGGACCGGAAGACATAAGACCACGCTGCAGGTCCTGTGGGGCAAGTACACCTCAACGCCAGCGCTGCCGGGGCAGCGGTACTACAGCTACGAGCGGTTTCGCCAGCTTGTAGCACAGCACGTAGATGCCACCGGGGTAACTGCTCGGATCGTGCACGCACCAGCTCACACTATGCAGGTGGACTGGGCAGGAACGAAGATGCGTTTGTTCGACCCCACCGGGGGACGTCCAAGCAAGCTCAGTGTGTTTGTCGCTTCGCTGCCGTATTCCGGGATGCTGTTTGCTTGTGCGTGTATCAATGAACGCCAACAAGCGTGGCTGGATGCGCATATGCAGGCGTTTGAGTACTTCGGCGGGGTGGCAGAGGTCATCGTCCCAGATAACGCCTCGACGGCGTCGAACGCGATAAGTGCTGCCGATCGCAATCGTCGTGTCAACACCACGTACGAGGAGTTTCTGGAGCACTACAACACCGCTGCGCTGCCAGCGCGTGCAAGACGGCCGAAAGACAAGGCCAATGTTGAGGCAGCAGTCAAGATCGTTACCCAAAAGGTCATCCATGCTCTTGACGATCATCAGTGCGTCAGCCTTGATGAGCTCAACAGTCGCATACTCAAACGAGTTGACGCGATTAATGCGCACACCCCGTTTCGTGGCAACACCATCAGTCGGCGGCAGCTGTTTGAAGACTTTGAGGCTGATTTGCTCACTGAACTGCCAAAACAGCGGTGGCAGCGCACGGAATGGAGGCGGGCCAAAGTCGCTCCCGACTTCCATATCACCGTCGCCAGCGTGCATTACTCCGTGCCCTACACACTTGTCGGCCGCACTGTTGATGTACGTATCACCGGCAACACGCTCACGGTTTTCGATGCCGGCGAGCGACAAGCAGTACATACGATTGCGCACCAACGCGGTGCCTTCGTCACCGACACTGACCATATCCCGCCGCAGATGGCCAACACCCATGGGCTTTGGACCTGTGAATACTTCCTACGCGAAGCTGCCAGGGTAGGGCCGCACACCCGCCGGGTCATCGCTGAGCTGATGGATGCGCGCCCAATCAAAGCACAAGCGTTCTTCTCATGCCGCAACGTGCTTTCCATGGGAAAACACGACAACAAGCCCATCTTGGAAGAAGCCTGTAGGCGACTCGTCGACCTTGAAGGCCGACGCCAGGCAGTGTCCTACACCGCAGTGAAGAACATGATGGCAGCCGTACGCAAAGAAGACAC
>NZ_JASPJJ010000045.1:0-1686 GCF_030232825.1 Corynebacterium sp. MSK044 | reverse complement strand
CGTCGTGCCACAGTAGTCATTCTGGTCCGTCTCCTCATGCAGGTTGGGAACCCACACACAAACCATCAGACACTCTCACGTAGACGCACCCACCGGATCCAAGGCTTCAACCAACAGACCCCGCACGTCATACAGCCGGCTCACACGCCGTCCCGCCGGATCCGTTGAAGCGATCACGCGGCCGGCATTATCGCACTCAACCCTAGTAACGCTGCCATCAGGATGCGTCGTCGCTGCTGGGACAACACCACTTGAACGCATATCATAGGCAAAGCTCGTTACAGCCCCATCAGGGGCCACGACTTCTTTCACCAGGCCAAATACATCTACCTCGCACTCAGTGGCCAAGCCATCCACGCCAACAATGCGCGCCGGCGTGGCCCACGCCCCGGGCTCAACGAAACTCCGCAACCCATCGGGGAACACAGTCTCAACGACAAGCCCATCCTCGTTATAGATATACGTTGTTGTTGCGCCCGCAGAATTAGTAACTGAAGTTTTCTGGTGATACTCATTATACGTTGTATCCTCGACGCCACCTTCAGGTGTGATCACACGCCACACATCACCCGCCGCGCTCGAGCGATACACCGTCGGACGAATATCTCCTAGCACCTCATCGTGAAGCCACTCAGTCGGCACTGCCCACGACTGATCATCACGCGCAGCTACACGGCCCCGACCGACAAGACCCGCACCACGCAAACCACCTTCCACGAGAACTTGATACAACGGCAGCTGCTCAAGGCGGGCAAAATATTCCTCTATAACCTCATCACCCAGCGCTATAGGATCACCCCCAAACTCACCAGCCGTTTCCAACGCAACACACACCTGCCCACCTTCAGGCGCGTCCTCCCCCTCATCAGCACCCCAGTAGACAATATTTGGAAACATCCCACCGGTGCCCACCTGGCTGCGCACACGACCCTCATCATCGAAACGGTAGTAGTACGACACCCCATTGCGATCCGTCCACGCAGAGATACGCCCACGTTGGTCATAGTGATACCGCAGTGCGCCATCATGCGAATTGATCACGCGCACCAACTGCCCGTAGGCGTCATAGGCATAAGAAATCAACCGCAACGGGGCCTCATCAGGATGCGTCGTCGGGTTCGACACATACGCGTGCGCTATCCGGCCAACTGCCTGATCCCACTCAAGCTCAATCACCGTGTCATCACTGCGACGCATCCGCACCATATGACCAGTGGAAACATCCCATGTGCAATCAATCGTGGCACCGGTGTGGTGCACAACGGATGACAGCCCCACCTCAATACCTAGCCCCACAGTCTCGGCTAAAGAACCAGTAGGAACCGTCGCCGCCACATACACCCCGCCCAATGACGGCGACTCATCCTTGACCCCGCATTCTTCGCCGGAACGGTCAGCATCGGCCCCGCTACCGTCGTCAAGCCCAAAGAGCCGGAAGCTATACGTCAAACCTGCCGCGATATCGCGCACCCGATAAGCACCATCGGCATAGGACAACAACCACGGTCGGCCGTCCGCACGAACTTCCGAACCATCTACAGGTGCCGGTGGGAACGTCAATAAAGCTCCATCAGGAGACAACATCAGCACTTCATCAGAGCAAATCTCCGGTTGCGTCCCTTAGTGTGGTGTAACGCTTGCTGATGGTGGACCCTGGGAAATACAGGGGCGGCCACCGCCAGTAAC
>NZ_JASPJJ010000044.1:0-1701 GCF_030232825.1 Corynebacterium sp. MSK044 | reverse complement strand
GGGGGGTGTTCCTATATAGGTTGTCAACTCCGTGGGTGAGGTTGTTGGGGGTATGAAGGGCTTCTGCTTCGCCGTGTGAATGTTGTTTTCGGGCATCTCGAGGAGCCGATTGGGCTTGCTGCTCAATCGGCTTGGATGGGGGCTGTTGGTTCTAAGCTGCTGTGGCCTCTTGGACTGTGGAGATGTCTCGGTAGAGCTCGCCGCTACGCATCATGGCGAAGAGAACGTTTAGGCGTCGGCGTGCGAGTGCGACAACTGCGGCGTTGTGTCTTTTGCCTTCTTTGCGTTTTCGTTCATAGAATTGTCGGGAACGCTCGTGGAATCTGATCGATGCAAAAGACGATTGCCATAGGGCGTTCTTTAATTTTTTGTTGCCAGCCCGGTTGGGCGAATTCGACATGATGGACGTTCCCGACTGATTCGTCCGCGGTGATAGGCCTGCATAGGACGCTAGGTGCGCTGCATCGGGGAAGTCGGACATATCGCCAACGGTCATGAGGATCTGCGCGGCGCTACGCGGACCGATGCCGGGCATGGATAAAAGAATCTCGGTGTGAGGAATGTCCTGGATGAGCTTGAGCACCTGCGCCTCGATTTCTTTACGATGCTCGAGTTTGGCCAATGCATCTTTGGCGGACATTGCTACGCCAAGTTCGGCGTATTCTGCCCCGGCAATGGACACGGTCTGCCCGTGGATGGCAGCAAGCATGGCATCGATGACAGGCTCAGGATTGCGCGCCCTGTGACTGCGCGCAAAGGCTGCCAGACGTGCTCTACCGACGCGTCGAATCTTGGTGGGGCCACCGTATTTGGCAAGTAGGTGGAGGATCCACTTGCGATGAATCACCTGTCCGCGCAGAACATGTTCGAATGCAGGATAGGTTCCCACGAGCGCGGATCGCATCTGGTTAATCAGGCGTGTGTAGGCCCGGGCGAGATCTTCGTCAATACCGTTGAGCACTTTCAGCTGGATAAAGACTTCCTCAACGCGGTCGACGCTGCGCAAGGCATCCGGAAGTTTAAGACCGGCATGGGCGATGACGTAGGCGTCGCGCACATCGGTCTTGGAGTTGCCGACGTGGATGCGAGAGAGCTGCCGCATCGCAAGCCCCGGTAGATAGCGAACGTCGGCCCCCATATCTTGGGCGACTGCGACGGTTAACCGGCCGATGTTGTTGGGTTGATCGACAATGACAAGAACCGAAGCGTCATCGGCGAGAAATTTGCCGAAGAGCTTGCGTAGTGAGCCTTCATGCTGGTTGATGCGTTCGGACAGGACTTGTCTGCCTTGGGAATCGAGGACGCAGGCGTGGTGGAAGTATTTGCCGACGTCCACGCCAATGACGAAGTCATAGGCCATGGGTGTGTGCCTCCTAGCGATGAATGAGAAGTTGGATTATTTATGCTTCATCGCTGGGGTTGGTCGGACATACTTGCACTGGCATCCACATTACTGTGAGACCTCATACCACCTGGGCTGGGTCAAGTTCCTATTAGCAGTTTGAGTATGTCACTGTCTTCGGCGACATCACCCCCCGGATCATTTTCAGACAGGGACAGGAATAAGCCATACCGAAGCCAGCGACTAGTTCCACTGTTCTTGCGAACGGAGGGAACGGAAGTAAACATAACCCGCCCAATCGGGTGGACGGCCTATGAATCTTCGGTGCCCTGGGGTGGAACTGCTAACAACGTAATGGG
>NZ_JASPJJ010000043.1:0-1876 GCF_030232825.1 Corynebacterium sp. MSK044 | reverse complement strand
AACCGCCTAACCACAACCCCAAACTTCATACCGAGCCGAAAGCACAAACCGCTACACCACTACACGGGACTTGACCCTTCCAAAAATCGGTTTCCACTTCGACTGGGGTTCGGTATCCCAAGCTTTGGTGAAGCCTCATCTCGTTCCACCATGACACCCACTCGAACGTCGCGATTTCTACCTCGACAACATCATCCCACCTGCGAGTATGGATCAGCTCGTTCTTGTAGGAGCCGTTAACGTTTTCAGCCAGAGCATTGTCATAAGAATCCCCGACAGTTCCGGTGGAAGCGGCAATCCCGTGCTGGGCAAGGCGCTCGTTGTAGACAACGCTGACGTACTGCGAGCCATGATCCGAATGGTGAATGAGACCTGTTGTTTCCTCAGCACACACGATCGCCTGATTAAGAGCTTGCAGCGGCAACGCTTCGGTGCGCATGGAGTCTGATAACGCCCACCCAACGATCCGCCGGGAATAAACGTCGGTGACAAACGCGGCATACACAAAGCCTTTCTTCGTGCGCACATACGTAATGTCAGCCACCCACAGTTTGTTCGGACCCTGGGCTTTGAACTCACGCTCGACCAAGTCTGGGCGCAGATCAGGCACGTTAGGCTTACGGGTTGTGAGAGGTGATCTGCCTTTGCCTTTGCCAGAAACACCGGCCAAGCGCATTAAACGGGCAGTTTGTTCACGACCGATATCAATTCCGTCACGGCGGAGAGCATGCCACATTTTCCGTACACCGTAGACACCGTAATTATCCCGATGAACAGTTCTAATGCGTTCAACCAGCACAGCATCACGAAGGCGACGAGCACTTAACCCACGGGCCTTGGACTGGCGATAGCCACGCGAGGTGATAAACCCACCAGCCCGGTTATTCTTCAACGTCTTACAGATGAACTCGACAGAGAAACGAACCCGGAATTCATCGATGAACCGGATCATTTCCGACGTTTTGGGTCGAGTTCCGACGCGAAAAAAGCTGAAGCGGCCTTCAGCAGCTCATTAGTGTCGCGTAGCTCTTGATTTTCACGACGCAGCCTCGCGTTTTCCGCGGCCAAATCTTCAGGCACAGGTTCTGGGATGTTTCCCGCACGACGGGCCTGTTGAGTCCATTGACGGGCCGTATGCCATGAAACCCCCAGCTTTGGAGCTACTGCCTGGCACGCGGCTTGCATCGACATATTTTCTGCCAAGATGCGATCTTCCACGAGACGGACCACACGGTCCTTTGCATCCTGGTCAAATTTCCTCGGCATATTCCAGATTTTCCCATCTACTCAAACGGAACAAAACCTGGGACACTTCACAGCTGTGAATTTGCGTCCTACTAAATCTGGCATGACGCGGTGGCCAGGCTTACGCCTGGTGGTGATACATCGACGCCGTTTACTAAAGCCTTTAAGCCCCATGGATTGCATGATGCGTGCGACCTTCTTGTGATTGATCGGGGGAAAGCCCGTATCGTCGTTGAGGCTTGCAGCGATGCGTTTAGCACCATAGAGCCCGTGCTCATCATCGAAGATGGTCTTGATTCTTGCACCAATAAGGGCGTCAGAACATATCTTTAACCTTCGTTTATCGCGGATGTTGACCCATTTGTAGAACGAGGAGCGATTGAGCTTTAACACGTGGCACATCCGCTTGACCGAGTACTCGGTTCGGTGGTCATAGACAAACTGGAAGCGGATTACCAGCGTGTCTCTTCGGCAAAATATTTCGCGGCCTTGCGCAGGATGTCGCGTTCTTCGCGCAGCTTAGAGACTTCTTTTTCTAGCTGGCGGATTCGCTCGGGTCAAGTCCCGTGTAGTGGTGTAGCGGTTTGTGCTTTCGGCTCGGTATGAAGTTTGGGGTTGTGGTTAGGCGGTT
>NZ_JASPJJ010000042.1:0-2080 GCF_030232825.1 Corynebacterium sp. MSK044 | reverse complement strand
GAGACACCGCTACCGGATACTCACTCAGGCGCTACCAGATACTCACCACACCGCTACCATTTCAGTCTTCTGAACAGGTGGGCACCGGGCTGCTTGCCGTGAGTTCTGCGGCGAGGGGAGCGGGGACCATCTCAAAGACGACCATGTCCGCGCCGGCGTTGACCACGGCCTCCATATCGGCGCGGAGCTGGTCAGCGGTGTCATCGCGGCCCTGCACTTTGAAGCCACTGAGGTTATCCACCGACTGCGGTGTGAAGCCCACGTGCGCGCATACCGCCAGGCCCGCATCCTTCAGGGCCTTGATCCGCGGGGCGATGCGCAATCCACCTTCGAGCTTGACCATGTGCGCCCCACTACGGTGAATCATCTCGGTGGCGCTGCGTACGCATTGCTCGTCGGAAGCCTCGTAGCTCCCAAACGGCAGATCAACAATCACTAGCGCATTACCCGCGCCACGAACAACGGCGGCGGCGAGGTACGTCATCTCGTCGATGGAGACCTGGTTCGTCGTCTCATATCCAAACACGACATTCGCCGCGGAATCTCCCACGAGCATGCATTCGATGCCCGCCTCCGCGAACACGCGCGCCGTCGAAAAGTCGTAGGCAGTGACCATCGCCCACTTTTCCCCATCAGCCTTCCTCTGCTTCAAGTCCGCTACCCGAACCTTTTTGGTGGGAACCACGTATCCAGTCATGCGGATAGCTTAGACACGGGAAACCGCAGTTCTTGGAATTCCCTAGAAATTGGATTCTCCCGCTTGGCCAGCGTGCTGCACCATCCGCACTTATGCTGGGGCGCATGACCATGACACGACCACGCACAATCAAAGCACTCGGTGTCGCGCTTGCCGCAGTCGGCCTCATGGCCGTGGCTGGGTGTGGGGCGAATGAAAACGCTAACCAGGTAGCACCACCTGCAGCAGAGAGCCAAGATGGCACCGCGACTTCCGAAGCTCCCAAGGACATTGACTACCGCACGCTTGTCGACGGAATCACCTACAAAGGCCAACCCGTCATCGTTCGCACGCCGGACCAAATCGAAGAATTCATACAAGTGTCTCGGGATGCAGAAGCCGAAAACGCAGTAGACAACGTGCAAGTTGAACCGGCTGAATGCGCGGAGACCGTCATCGACCCCGCGCGCGCACACCACGCTGACAGGATGACTGTGGATAATTTCACGATGGCGGACCTAGACATCGACAGCTTCACGCTTATCGCGCAGGACACGAGTATCGCCGATTACCGGATGACGGATATGGAGAAATCTGATGGGTCCTGTGACGAGTACACCGTGACGATGCACGGTTACATGCAGCACATCACTGACAAGGAAATCCCATTCGAAGGCGACGCGAACAAGGGACGTGCAATCATCTCGCACTCTGTTTTTGATGATGGAATTGAAGCCACCATTTATAACGTAGCCGCTGAGAAGAACGGCGCGTACGTCAATGTCGTGATCAAAGACGACTCACAGGAATCTATCGACGCCGCCAACGCCACACTCGACCAGGTGCTGGCGCGACTCTAATCCTGCCCTGGGCGACCGTACCGCTTTTGCCGATGGCTTCTTTCACGCAGCAGAAGTGGTGCGGTAACGTAGTTATCCGTTGCCCTAGTAGCTCAGTGGATAGAGCACGGCTCTCCTAAAGCCGGTGTCGGAGGTTCGATTCCTCTCTGGGGCGCCATGTGAAGTCTCGAGACATAGTTCCGGTTATGTCTCGGGGCTTCGTTTGTTTTGGTGCACGGGCTAGACCAACCCGAGGAGCTCGAGTCCCTTCGGCGTTAGTTTCATCTCAAGGGGACGTTTCTTCACCGCAGTGACATAGTGGAGATCTTCTAGTTCTACGACCTGCTCACGGACCGTGTTCCAGGAGCGATTGAGATAATGCTGTAGTTCGTTCATTGCCACCGGTGCATCGGGGCCGAAGAGTTTTGCTTGGCCGAGAATGAAGAGAATTTGGGCTTGGTAATCGGGGAGTTCTTCTTTCATTACCTTTGTCGATTCGGGGTAGTTGGTACCGTGAGTCCGCGTAGTTGGTACCGGTGTTCCACGTACCCGGTACTGCAAGGGG
>NZ_JASPJJ010000041.1:0-2989 GCF_030232825.1 Corynebacterium sp. MSK044 | reverse complement strand
GTGTGCGTGTGTTGTGTGAGAACTCGATAGTGTGCCAATGATTTTTTGTTTGGTTGGTTTGTGACTGTTTACTCCGTTTTGGGGTGTGTGCTGGTCGATGCTGTTTGAACCATTGATGGAATGGTGTCGTCTGGTTGGTCGCATGGCTGATTAGATGTTTTTGTTGTTGTCTTTTTTCCTCGTCGATTGGGGCAGCAACGTTGGATGAACCTTTTTGGTTTGTCGAGTAATTTTTGGATGTGCCAGGCCAGCATCTTTTGTGTGGTGTTGGTGTGGTTTGTTTTGGTTAGGTTTTGGGCTTTTCACGGCTCGGTAATCTTTTACTGATTGATGCTCACGTTTGTGGGTGTTTTTTGTGGAGAGTTTGATCCTGGCTCAGGATGAACGCTGGCGGCGTGCTTAACACATGCAAGTCGAACGGAAAGGCCAGTGCTTGCACTGGTACTCGAGTGGCGAACGGGTGAGTAACACGTGGGTGATCTGCCCTGCACTTCGGGATAAGCCTGGGAAACTGGGTCTAATACCGGATAGGACCATCGTTTAGTGTCGGTGGTGGAAAGTTTTTTCGGTGTGGGATGAGCTCGCGGCCTATCAGCTTGTTGGTGGGGTAATGGCCTACCAAGGCGTCGACGGGTAGCCGGCCTGAGAGGGTGTACGGCCACATTGGGACTGAGATACGGCCCAGACTCCTACGGGAGGCAGCAGTGGGGAATATTGCACAATGGGCGCAAGCCTGATGCAGCGACGCCGCGTGGGGGATGACGGCCTTCGGGTTGTAAACTCCTTTCGTCAGGGACGAAGCGAAAGTGACGGTACCTGGATAAGAAGCACCGGCTAACTACGTGCCAGCAGCCGCGGTAATACGTAGGGTGCGAGCGTTGTCCGGAATTACTGGGCGTAAAGAGCTCGTAGGTGGTTTGTCGCGTCGTTTGTGTAATACCGCAGCTTAACTGCGGGGTTGCAGGCGATACGGGCATAACTTGAGTGCTGTAGGGGAGACTGGAATTCCTGGTGTAGCGGTGGAATGCGCAGATATCAGGAGGAACACCGATGGCGAAGGCAGGTCTCTGGGCAGTAACTGACGCTGAGGAGCGAAAGCATGGGTAGCGAACAGGATTAGATACCCTGGTAGTCCATGCCGTAAACGGTGGGCGCTAGGTGTGAGTCCCTTCCACGGGGTTCGTGCCGTAGCTAACGCATTAAGCGCCCCGCCTGGGGAGTACGGCCGCAAGGCTAAAACTCAAAGGAATTGACGGGGGCCCGCACAAGCGGCGGAGCATGTGGATTAATTCGATGCAACGCGAAGAACCTTACCTGGGCTTGACATACACCGGATTGGGCCAGAGATGGTCTTTCCCTTGTGGCTGGTGTACAGGTGGTGCATGGTTGTCGTCAGCTCGTGTCGTGAGATGTTGGGTTAAGTCCCGCAACGAGCGCAACCCTTGTCTTATGTTGCCAGCATTTGGTTGGGGACTCATGAGAGACTGCCGGGGTTAACTCGGAGGAAGGTGGGGATGACGTCAAATCATCATGCCCCTTATGTCCAGGGCTTCACACATGCTACAATGGTCGGTACAACGCGCAGCTACTCTGTGAGGGGATGCGAATCGCTGAAAGCCGGCCTTAGTTCGGATTGGGGTCTGCAACTCGACCCCATGAAGTCGGAGTCGCTAGTAATCGCAGATCAGCAACGCTGCGGTGAATACGTTCCCGGGCCTTGTACACACCGCCCGTCACGTCATGAAAGTTGGTAACACCCGAAGCCAGTGGCCTAAACTTGTTAGGGAGCTGTCGAAGGTGGGATCGGCGATTGGGACGAAGTCGTAACAAGGTAGCCGTACCGGAAGGTGCGGCTGGATCACCTCCTTTCTAAGGAGCTTTTATTTTGCCCACAGTTGTGGGTGTTAGTGGTTGAGTACCCGAGCGTGGTGCTGCCACTGTTTTGTGAAATATCCAGGTGGACACATACCTGGCTGGCTAGGTGCTAGTCGGGTGGATGGTTGATACAAGCTGTAATTCCAAACGTTTATGAATTGTTGGTGCACTGTTGGGTGTCTGGGGCAGCACATGGTGCCTGCGCATGGAATGTGTGTGGGTGGTTGTTCCTGTTTGTGACTCACTGTTTGCTGATCACTGTTTGTGTGGTTGGTGGTGGTGGGTGTGGTGTGTGAGAACTGTATAGTGGACGCGAGCATCTTTCTTCTTTGAAGAATATTTTTTGTGTGAGTATGTGTTGTGTATCCGGGCACATGCCTTTGCTGCCGTTGTGTGGTGGGGGTGTGTGTTGTTGTGTTTGTTACTGAAGGGCGCATGGTGGATGCCTTGGCATGCTGAGCCGATGAAGGACGTGTGAGACTGCGTTATGCCTCGGGGAGTTGTCAACAAAGCGTTGATCCGAGGGTGTCCGAATGGGGAAACCTGGCCACAGTTGTGTGTGGTCACCTGCTGGTGAATTCATAGCCGGTTGGGAGGTGACGTCGGGAAGTGAAACATCTCAGTACCGACAGGAGAGGAAAATAATAATGATTCTGCTAGTAGCGGCGAGCGAACGTGGATGAGGCTAAACCGTGTGCGTGTGATACCTGGCAGGGGTTGCGTGTGCGGTGTTGTGGGGTGCGGTTGTGGTGTTCTGCCAGACACCGGTGCGCATGATTGTGTTAGCGGAAGTGGCCTGGGATGGTCTACCGGAGTGGGTGAGAGTCCCGTACGTGAAGACATAGTGGTGTGTGCTTGATTGTGTCCCCGAGTAGCAGCGGGCTCGTGGAATCTGCTGTGAATCTGCCGGGACCACCCGGTAAGCCTAAATACTCAGTGTGACCGATAGTGGATAAGTACCGTGAGGGAATGGTGAAAAGTACCCCGGAAGGGGAGTGAAATAGTTCCTGAAACTGTGTGCCTACAATCCGTCAGAGCACCTCGATGTGTGTGATGGCGTGCCTTTTGAAGAATGAGCCTGCGAGTCAGCGGCATGTCGCGAGGTTAACCCGTG
>NZ_JASPJJ010000040.1:0-3008 GCF_030232825.1 Corynebacterium sp. MSK044 | reverse complement strand
CGATTGAGCAGTTGGTTTCTGAGGTTGAGCCGGCTGCTGTTGGTTCTGAGGGTGTTGATTCGGTTCATGGTGAGCAGATCACTGCTGCGGTGACGGATTTTTATGAGCAGTGGAAGCAGTCGCGGAAGACGTTGTTGGAGAATGTGACGATTCTTGCTGAGGCGTCTGCCACGATTTCTGAGGCTGTTGGCACTTTTGATAGTGAGACTGCCAATGCTTTGCAAGACATGGCAAATCAGCTATCTGGTGCGGGCGAGGGGTAGGAAGATTATGTCTGATGTTTTTTCGTTTAGAACATCTACGGCTCATGCGTCGTCGAGAGATATTCGCACGGTGATGGAGGACATCCGTAGCACAATCTGGGATATTCACAGCGATGTTCTCGCTTTGCGCCCGGATTGGGAAGGCTCGGAGTCGGATTTGTATGACACTGCTTCACAGGAGTGGCGTAAGGCTGCTCATGAGGTGAACAACATTTTAAAGGATGTTGCCCATGTTCTTGATGAGGTGGATAAGGGTAACACCATGATGCGCGATGAAATTCAAAAAGCGCTCGATGAGATGAAGTAGTTATCACATCTTTTATATCGCTGAAAGTGAACGGTCAACACATGAAGAGGTCAGCAATGTTGCCACGGGCAGCGCCGCGGTAGTTGCGCGGTAAGTTTCCGGCAGCTGAAAACCCAATTTTTGTATGAAAGGAAGTGTGTGTATGTCCTCGCAGAATATGTCTGTTGAGCATTCAGCAGTTTCAACCCATGTTTCGTCGCTTCAAGCTAATCATTCCCAGTTGACGACCCAGGCGGGTCAGTTCATCAGTGCTATTGAGCCGTTGAAGAGTTCGTGGAAGGGCAGCTCTGTGGCTGCTTGGGAGAATATGACTAATGCTTGGCATGAAAATATGGAGCATATTAACTCCGCGCTTGAGGAGTTGACTGGTCGTGTAGAGCAGGCCGGTAAGGATTACCAGGCTGGTGAAGAAGAGCAGACGTCTATGCTGCAGCAGCGTTTTGCTGGCATGGATTTCAATAATGGCCCAATCCTCTAATATTCCTCGCCCTGATACCCCATGATTTAAGGAGGCCTTCAATGTCGGTCTATGCATATAACAATGAGCACGCACAAGCTGCTGCTGATGATCTCAACAATGTGATGAACAGCATTGAAAATACCTTGTCGGAGATGGAGTCCGACATGCAGAAACTTGCCGCTGGGTGGGAAGGTTCTGAGCAGGAGGCCTACCGTGGTGTGCACGGTAAATGGTCTTCTGCTGCACAAAACCTGAAGTCCATTTTGGGTCAGGTGCGTTCTGCTTTGGATGAAAATACTTCTGCGGTCTCGGAGACGCGTTCGCGTGTTTCTCAGTCGATTGCTGGTCAGTAGTTAGTCCGCTGCTTTCTATTGTGGTTTCCCCGTGTGTGGGGGAACCCTCTTAATTTAGGTTTTCTACGTGTCTCACGCCACCTGCACTAGGTGGGTTTGAAGCTTTGTGAAAGGTCACCTCCACCCATGCCTTTGTTGCCGTTGGCCCCGTTTGCCACTTTCGATCCAGCTCATTTTCGTCTCGGCGGAAACCCAGGAACCTTGCATGCTGCTGCTACTCGGTGGCGTGATTTCGGTGAAGCAGCGCTTTCTGCTGCAAGTAGCATGCGTTCCATTAACGATGGTGGTTTTGTTGGCACGGAAGGTGACCGGTTCCGTGAATTGGTCAATGGTGATTTTCCGAAGAATCTGACTACTACCGGTAATGCGCATGTTGGTGTGGCAGATGCTATTGCTCATTACGCTCGTGCTCTTGAGGGGTTTAGGAAACAGATGAGCACGGTGCGTGCTGATGCACGTATTCATCATCAGGCGGTTCAGCTTGCTGTTGCTGAAGTCAACGCGGCTGAAGCAGCAGCAGCTGGTACTGCTGGTGCTGCAGCTCCGGAGGTTGCTGCAGCGATGGCTAAGTATGAAACGGCTAAAGGTCTGTGGGAAGCTGATATTCAAGCAGCTAATGGTATTAAGGACTCCCTGGGTGGGGAAGTGCGCACCCAAGTTGCGGCGATTGCTCAAGAAGCTAAAGAACGTTTCGAAGAAAACCCACACTGGCTTAAGCAAGCATGGGATGACTTTGCTGCCTTTATGCGTGAACACGCCGATATCATTAGTTTGATTGCTGACGCGCTTCAAATCATCGGCGGCATCCTTATGTTTGTGTGCCCTGTCCTTGGCGCCATTTTGGTGGGTGTGGGAGTCGGTTTGAAAATGCTGCTTGCTGCCTCTGGTGGCTGTAGTTGGGCCGAAGCTCTCTTTGATCTGGCTACGGCAGGACCACTTGGTGTTTTCGCGAAGGCAGCCAAAGCCGGAAAACTCGGCGGCAAAGTCGCCAACATTGCCAACAAAACCTCTAAAGCAGGCAATAAAGCAATGTCAGCTGTGAAAGCAGGTGCTAATAAAGCCGCGCTTAAATCAGCCTCCGGGGTTAAGGCAATTGCTAATGAAAAGCTTGCCAAGTCCTACTACAAAACAGTCACCCGCGGCAAACAGATCTGCTTTGCAGCTGAACCAGTCGACATGGCTACCGGCAACATGGTCGATTTTGAAACCGACATCTTCATCGATGGTATTTTGCCTATCACCGTTGACCGTAATGCCAACACCAACCATGAGCTTGGTCGCGCGTTGGGTCCACGGTGGGTATCGACGATGGATGTGCGCATTGAAATCTGCGAACACGAAGTACTCATGGCATCCCCAGACGGAGCATTGCTGACCTTCCCACCCGCACCGGAGGATGGATCAGAAGTCCGTGCTGATGGCAGGCCATGGCTGTTGTCGTATGCAGACGGCCACTACCGGGTGCGTGATATCGCTGCAGGTGTGACCTATATCTTCCGGCTTTTCGACACCCCTGCCCCCACCACCAACAGTGTTGGAGTTGAAGATCGCTGCCCATCACTAGGTGGATCTCATGTTGCAGCAACAATTCCTCACGGATCTCTTGCTGAAACGTTCAACATGGG
>NZ_JASPJJ010000003.1:0-174998 GCF_030232825.1 Corynebacterium sp. MSK044 | reverse complement strand
TCCTTCCAAGTAGATGTTGACGCGACACCACCGGATTGCGGTGTCGCCAACATCAACTATGAAAGAAAACCCCTTGCAGTACCGGGTACGTGGAACACCGGTACCAACTACGCGGACTCACGGTACCAACTACCCCGAATCG
The DNA here is from genome assembly GCF_030232825.1 of Corynebacterium sp. MSK044. Classification (NCBI taxonomy): domain Bacteria; kingdom Bacillati; phylum Actinomycetota; class Actinomycetes; order Mycobacteriales; family Corynebacteriaceae; genus Corynebacterium; species Corynebacterium sp. MSK044. The sequence goes on along the minus strand of NZ_JASPJJ010000003.1, from coordinate 174,856 downwards.
ACAGCGTCCGCATCGAATGAGGGAAATGTTGCTGGTGGCGGAGGTGAGCGTCGAAAAGCGGACAAATTTGTCCTCATCCCAATTCACCCATATATGTGCGTGGGAAAAGAATTTTTAGGTTGAGTGGAACAGACTCAAGTTTTAAGGCGTTGTACTGAGTGACCAATTAATTTAGAACTACAGAAAACATGAAAGGAGCACTTCAATGAGCTCATTTAATCCCACTACGAAAACGCAACAGGCGCTGCAGGATGCGCTCCAGTCAGCCTCCGCAAAGGGGAACCCGGACATTCGTCCGGCGCACCTGCTGCATGCAATCTTGACGCAGGAAGATGGCATCGCGGCACCGGTACTGAAGGCGACCGGAGTTGATTCGGAGACGGTAGCACAAGAGGCCGCTGAGATCGTCGATGGTTACCCCAAGGCTGAAGGTCAGAACATGGCCAACCCTACGTTTAACCGGGATAGTCTTAACGCGCTCAACGCGGCGCAGGAGTTAGCGGGCGAACTCGGTGATGAATACGTTTCCACCGAGGTGCTTCTGGCTGCCATCGCGCGCGGTTCGGAAGAAGCTGCTGAGCTGCTGAAGAAGCGTGGTGCTACCTACGACACGATTAAGGCAGCTTTCCCGTCGGTGCGCGGGCACCAGAAGGTGACCTCGCAGGACCCTGAGGATCAATTCCAGGCGCTGGAGAAGTACTCCACGGATCTGACGGCGCGAGCCCGGGAAGGAAAGATCGACCCGGTTATTGGCCGTGACAGTGAGATTCGGCGTGTTGTTCAGGTGCTGTCGCGCCGCACGAAGAACAACCCGGTTCTGATCGGTGAACCCGGTGTGGGTAAGACCGCCATCGTGGAGGGGCTTGCTCGCCGTATCGTGGCTGGTGACGTGCCTGAATCTCTCAAGGGTAAGACACTGATCAGCCTTGATCTGGGCTCCATGGTCGCTGGTGCGAAGTACCGCGGCGAATTTGAGGAGCGGCTGAAGGCTGTGCTCGATGAGATTAAGCGGGCTGACGGCGAGATCATCACGTTCATTGATGAGCTGCACACGATCGTCGGTGCTGGCGCTTCCGGTGAAGGTTCGATGGACGCGGGCAACATGATCAAGCCGCTGCTTGCCCGTGGTGAGCTTCGCCTGGTCGGTGCGACGACGCTGGATGAGTACCGCAAGTACATCGAGAAGGATGCGGCTTTGGAGCGTCGTTTCCAGCAGGTGTACGTGGGTGAGCCGACGGTGGAAGACACTATCGGTATCCTCCGTGGCCTGAAGGAGCGCTACGAGGTCCACCACGGTGTCCGCATCCAGGACTCGGCATTGGTGGCGGCAGCAACGCTGTCGGACCGCTACATCACCAACCGTTTCCTGCCGGACAAGGCGATTGACCTCGTCGACGAGGCTGGTTCGCGTCTGCGGATGGAGATTGATTCTTCGCCGCAGGAGATCGACGAGCTGGAGCGCATCGTGCGCCGGCTTGAGATCGAGGAGATCGCGCTGTCGAAGGAGTCGGACGCTGCTTCCCAGGACCGTCTGGCTATGCTGCGCCAAGAGCTGGCGGATCAGCGTGAGAAGCTCGGCGAGTTGAAGGCTCGTTGGGAGAATGAGAAGGGCGAGATTGATAAGGTCCAGCGCCTGAAGGAGGAGCTGGAGGATCTGCGTAACCAGTCCGAGATTGCCGAGCGTGATGGTGATTTCGCGAAGGTTTCGGAGTTGCGCTACGGGCGGATTCCGGAGCTGGAGGGGGAGTTGAGGGAAGCGGAGGCGTCGACAAGCGTGAAAACGATGCTGAGTGAGGAGGTGACTCCTGATGTGATCGCTGATGTTGTGTCGAGCTGGACTGGCATCCCTGCGGGCAAGATGATGGAGGGCGAGACCGAGAAACTCCTGCGTATGGAGGATGTTCTGGCTGGCCGTGTGGTTGGTCAGCGTGCGGCGGTGGAGGCTGTGTCGGATGCGGTGCGGCGTTCGCGCGCGGGCATTGCGGATCCGAATCGACCGATTGGTTCGTTCCTCTTCCTCGGCCCGACGGGTGTGGGTAAGACGGAGCTGGCGAAGTCGCTGGCGGAGTTCCTCTTCGATGATGAGTCCGCGATGGTGCGGATTGATATGTCGGAGTACGGCGAGAAACATTCCGTCGCGCGCCTGGTCGGTGCGCCTCCGGGATACGTCGGCTACGACGCGGGCGGTCAGCTCACGGAGGCCGTTCGTAGGCGCCCGTACAGCCTCGTGCTTTTCGACGAAGTCGAGAAAGCCCACCCCGACGTCTTCGACGTCCTGCTGCAGGTCCTCGACGAAGGTCGCCTGACAGATGGGCAGGGGCGGACCGTGGACTTCCGCAACACCGTGATCATCCTGACGTCGAACCTCGGCGCGGGTGGCACGCATGAGGAGATCATGGAGGCGGTGAAGCGGGCGTTCAAACCCGAGTTCATCAACCGTCTCGATGACGTGGTGGTCTTCGACCCGCTGACCCAGGAGCAGCTGGTGGGCATCGTGGATATTCAGCTGGGCGGGCTTGCTCGTCGCTTGGCGGAGCGTCGCTTGGTGCTGGATGTCACCGATGCTGCGAAACAGTGGCTCGCGGACCGTGGTTACGACCCGGCTTATGGTGCCCGTCCGTTGCGTCGCCTGATCCAGAAGGAAATTGGCGACAAGCTAGCTAAGAAGGTCCTGGCCGGCGAGATCCGCGACGGCGACACCGTGCATGTCGACGCCGCGCCGGGTGGAGACACCCTGGTGATCGAAGGTAGCGCTGGGGATTAACTTGACGCGTGGCAGTTATGACAGTTAAGTTAGTTAAGCCAGTTGCTTGATGGGTTTGTGGCAGAAAGGATGGTTGCCTCAATGAAGACACTCGATCCGACAGAATTCACTCCTGCCGATGTGGAGAAGCTCGAAGAGGTCGCCTCCAGCCTGTCGCCGCAGGCCAAGGGGTTCATCCGGGAGATCGCAGACTATGTGCGCAGCGGTGAAACTATTTACCTGCTGCACAAGGATGAGGAGCTCACCCCGAATGAGGCGGCAGAGCGCCTCAAGATGAGTCGCACGCACCTATGCAAACTCCTCGATCGTGGTGAGATTCCCTTCCGCAAGGTTGGCACCCACCGCCGTATTCTCGTCAGTGACCTCGTGGCCTTCAATGAGAAGCGCCATGCCGCTCAGCTCGAGCTCGCTGAGCGTTTCGCGCACCACCGCGAAACCACTACGGTTTCGAATGAGTCCCTGGCAGACCTCCTCTAACTGAAGGGTTTTCCTTCAACAGCCCGCATTTAGATCGGTGCGGGCTGTTTGGCATCATAAAGGTATGCACAACCGACGGGCTCGGCCCACCTTGAGAGTTCTCGGAGAGGACTTGAATTCCGCATGGGAGGATCCAGCTCCGAAGCGAGCATTGGAGGAGGGACGTCTTGATGCTTTGCATCCCCTGAGCGAGTTACCGCATCCCATCATTCGACGCGCTAGTGAATGCTTCAGTGAGAATGAAGCCGAAGATCAATTTGAAATGCGCATTGCCTCCGCCACGGAAAAGGTTTTGCTGGAGATCAAGACTTCACAGTGGCGTGGCGCCGTATGGGTAGATCAAGATACGGGTGTGTGCTGGCTCGTAGCCGCCGGTCTGGCTAAAGGGAACCATGAAGATTTTCATGATTTCTACAAGCAGGTAGAACGACAAAATATTACGGATGGTTGTGAAAGCTGGCTTCCGACGGAAAAAGATGTCCGATTGCTCAAGTTAGAGACAGCTGCTCGCCTGAAAACCGACTGGTTTTTGTATATTCAAAAGGAAGTATTCGTTCTCCTCAAAGCAATCCACCAAGGGGGGAGTGGGAGTTTCGAGGTGGTGTTGCCCATCGTCGGCCAGAAACTGGCGGAAGTAGAGCTAACGGTCGAGCAGCATCGTGGTGACGGCGTTGATTCGGATGACATCGTCGTGGAAGTCCATCCAGCACCTCAATTTGCAGGACATGCCCACCTGTGGGACCTCATTGTTCGTGTTCTATGTTCGATCGCTCCACCCGTTCAAGGCTGGGATACAACTGGTCTCGTTTTTGCGAACATCGGTGAACCTGGTGCTTGGACCCAACGCGTCGCTGAGCTAGAGCAGCTCATAGATAGGGGAGAGCTGTCCTACCCAGAGCCAGGCCAGGAGAGCCATTACGCTCATCACGAGCATCTTGCTTTCAAAACAATTGATGGCAAGGCAGTGAGATCACTTTGTGGCGTGAGTTTTGTTCCATCGAGGGATCATGCCAATTTGCCTGTGTGCCCAGAGTGTTCTCGGCTTTATGGTGAACTGGCTTAGACTCATCCCCATGCATCAACCACTGACCACCATCTACGCCCGCACCCTGCTGCCCGGCGTGGAGAACGAGGAGTTGGCCGCCCACGATCTTGGTGGCGGCCACTTCGTGGTGGCCTCGGTGCCGTTTTTGGATACGAGCATCAATGTGGGTGACATCGTCGAATGTGTCCACGTCGGCGGCCGCCTGCACATCAACCAGGTGGTGGTGAAGGGTGGTGCAGAAACTGTCCGGATCTTGGTGCAGCGGCCCGGCCCGAATGATATTGCGGAGACCCTCTTGGCTTTCGGCTGCCGCGTGGAGCTCGGCCCCGGCGGGATGCTCGGCGCCTCCCTCGGCCCCGATGCCCCGAAGGATGGGATCCGCGAATGGCTTGAAGGCCTTGAAACGCAGGGCATCATCTCGCTTGCGTAGGTAGTGTGGGCGCCATGAGCGTCTACGTTTCCTCCGAAGAGCTGCGCGAACTGATCCGCACCGGCGAAAAGCTCACGCTGTTGGCCGCGCTGTGGGATGCGCGCGCGGGCCAGGCACGGTCCACGTTTCACGCTGCGCACATCCCCACCGCCCAGTTTTGTGACATGTCGCTGCACCTCGTGGGCACACCCACTGCGCAGGTCGGCCGCAATCCGCTGCCGTCGCTGACTCGGTTGAGTGAGACGTTCCGCTTCTGGGGCATCGCGGAGGACCGCCCCGTCATTGTGTATGACGTTGGCCATGGCGTTTTCGCTGCCCGCGTGTGGTGGACTCTGCGCTGGGCGGGCGTTGAAAACGTGCGCATCCTCGACGGTGGGTTCGCCGCGTGGGAAGCCCTTGGGTACGACACAGTTGCTGGCCCGGGCCCCGTCAACGTCCATTCGGAGCTTGTCGCGCGGCGCGGCCAGGCCCCCACGATCGACGATGTGCACGATTACAAGAGCCTGCTTATCGACGCACGCCAGCCCAACCGCTACCGCGGCATCAAAGAACGCTTAGACAAGAAAGCTGGCCACATCCCGGGGGCGCGGAACCTGCCAGTCCAGGACCTTTTTGACGGTGATGACATGGTCAAAGACTCGGATGAAATTCTGGAACGTTTCGCCCAGCTCGGTGTTACTCACACCACCGATCCTGCTTCAGCCGTTGTCTATTCCGGTTCCGGCAACCACTCCGCGAAATTGCTCGCCGCCGCAGTGCATGCAGGGTTGCCGATGCTCACTCACTACATCGGTGGCTGGTCCCAGTGGGCCGCGGACGTGACCAACCCAGTATCGCGCGAGATCTAAAGGCCCTGTGACCTGGCCCTGGCCTACGAGCTTCATTGGCTCCTGCCATTTCGGTCCCACCTCTCGGGCTGTGTAGAAAGTTACATCGGCCATTCGGGACAGAAATAAACCCGCAGGCCACGGATTTCTGCTGTCAGATAGTTACCGAGACAATGTAAAATTCCACACACCGCCACCTCAATCAGGCTCGGCTCCAACCCCAACCACACGCCCGCGCCTACCCGGGAATGTCCATCCCGCCCGTTACAGTGCTAACCGATGGGTTTTCTATTGCTAACGCTTTCCGCGCTCGCCCTGGTCGGGGCGACCGTTTTGTGGCGCGCGGATTCCCAGGACAAAGCGGACAAGGCGCCTGCCACAACCAAACCCGCTAAGCCTGCGCCTAAGGCCACCCGTAAACCCAATAAGTTCCACAAGCTTTCGCGTCGTGCCCGCCGGGACTGGGCCACCACCAACGGTTTTACCTACACAGCCGAAGATGAGTTCCTGCAGGACGAATGGACCCGCGGCGCAGCGGCCAGCGGCGCTCCCATCAAAGACGTCCTCACAGGCACGAAGTTCGGCCACGAAACCCGGATTGCGGACATCGCAGGTACAACCGTCATTGGTATGGGAACAGGCATGACCAGCGACGTTGTTGTGGATATGCGCCGCCTCCCGTTGACGCAGCAGCTCTCCGATGACCTCGTCGAGGTTGCCCACATTGAAGGCTTCGCCGTCTTCGCTTCGGAGGAAGGTCCAGCAGAACGCATGCTGGAGATCCGCGTTCACACGGCGCTTGAGCAGCTGCCGCCTCAGATCGGTGCCGTCTGTTTCGAATCGGAGTGGGTCCTCGCAGAATGCATCGAGGCCACGGATTGGGACACAGTATTCGCGCCACTCGCCCTCCTCGCGGACGCCGCGCGCACGCTCCCACCCGAAACGTGGCCACGCCTGCAACTTGAGGGCACGTCGCGTGAGATGGGCAAGCCCATGCTTATCGACGACCCCTCTCACCCCACCCCTTCCCACCCCTCCCATCCCCCCATCGCACGCCCCGAGGAGCCCCTGGAAATGCCAACTCGGATGACCGGCAGTGTGAAGGGAGACGTCGCGGACCATGAAGTGGGGTCTGACGAGGTCAACGCCATCGGAACCGGCCAAGAAGAGCCCCAGCCAAACGACGGGACCCGGGTTGCCCGCAAACTTGATCCGCCGTCTATTTTCGGGGACTAACCCGTAATGGCTCACCCGGGGTGGCTAACCTTGGAGGCATGAGTGCCACATCTATTGACGCCGCCGCCAAGGCCCGCCTCGCAGAGCTCGTTGGGGAGCTCGCTGTCGTTCATGGCCGAGTGACTTTGAGCTCCGGTAAAGAAGCCGATTACTACGTTGATCTTCGCCGTGCCACGCTGCACCATGAGGCGAGCCGCCTCATTGGTTCCCTCGTGCGTGAAATGACCTCTGATCTGGACTTTGATGCAGTCGGTGGACTGACCTTGGGTGCGGACCCAGTGGCCACCGCCGTGATGCACGCAGATGGTCGCCCGATCGACAGCTTCGTAGTGCGTAAGGAGGCGAAGAAGCACGGGATGCAGCGCCGAATTGAGGGACCATCGATTCAGGGCAAGCGTGTTCTGGTTGTGGAGGACACCACAACCACCGGTAATTCACCGCTCACCGCTGTTGAGGCCTGTCGTGCGGAGGGTGCAGAGGTCGTTGCTGTGGCCACGGTCGTGGATCGTGCGACTGGCGCTGACAAAGTGCTCCTGGATGCAGGTTTGGAGTACCGCTATCTGCTTGGTTTGAACGATCTTGGCCTCGCCTAATCCAACGGACAAGGGGCCAACGGAGTGGAATGAGGGCCGCCATGGTGTTGGGCCGTGGGAGGGTGAGTGGCCCACGGACTCGCGTTTCGACCCTCAGTTCTTGGAGCACGGCGACACCCGCAACGTTGTTGACCAGTACCGTTACTGGTCAATGGAGGCTATCCGGGCTGATCTAGACCAGCGTCGCCACCCGTTTCACGTCGCGATTGAGAACTTTGAGAACGACATGAACATCGGCACCGTCGTCCGCACCGCGAACGCATTTTTGGCGGAGGCAGTGCATATCGTGGGGCGCCGTCGTTGGAATCGTCGCGGTGCGATGGTGACGGACCGTTACCAGCACATCATTCACCATGACACCGTTGCTGATTTGATGGCTTGGGCTGCCGAACGAGACCTCGCCGTGATCGCGATTGACAACACCCCCGGCTCAGTCCCACTCGAAACCGCTGATATCCCACGAAATTGCGTGCTCCTTTTCGGCCAAGAAGGCCCCGGCGTGACCCCCGAGGCGCAAGAATCCGCGCTGATGACCTGCTCGATTGCCCAGTTTGGCTCCACCCGTTCCATCAATGCGGGGGTCGCCGCAGGTATTGCGATGCACACCTGGGTGCGCCAGCACGCCAATCTTGATGACGCCTGGTAGGCCCCACCCACTCACCACCACACCAGGCTCACGCGAGGCTTTCGCGCGGCTTTCGCGAGGCTTCGCGCAGTGTGGGCGATCTCTGCGTTGGTGTAATGCGATGCGTGTGATGCGATGCGTGTGATGCGATGCGTGTGATGCGATGCGTGCAACGCGATGCGTGCAATGAGGGCGTGGATGTATGCGTGAAAAGCGATGCGGACATAGGTGTCCGTTTGAGGGCCGGTGGGGCGCTGACCGGCCTTAATGAAGGCTAGAGAAGCGGACGCAGTATGTGTCCGGTTGAAAGTCTCGCGTTTATGCAGGTTGTGACCTTCTTGATGGACCGATGGACAGATTTGTCCGCATATCATTTCAGCTATATATGTGCTCTTGTATCGGTGCTCTTAGGGATGTGCTCTTGTATCTGTGCCTTTCGTTAGGAGGGGAGTGGGGTTTGTTGCTTCGCTGTTTTCTTCCCAGGTTGCTGGAGGAATGGGAACGCGGAAAGCGCAGGGGAAACGGTGAAAATGCGGTTGGCTCCCCGTAACAAAAGGGGGTAAAACATAGATAAAGAGCTAATAAGAGCACAACAAAACAATGCCAAGGGAAGGAGGCCAAGTGGTACGCACGAAATCATCCGTTTCCGACCCTGCGGAAATGTGGGCGTACCGCGCTGACCTCGCGGAAGCGGCAGTGGCTGAACGTCATGCCTCGCCGTTGTGGCGACTGCCGCGAACAAACTTGGCAGTCGTGGCCTGGCCGGCAACACCGCGCGAAAAGGCGTTTGTGACTTGGCACTACTGGTGGCAGGCGCATTATTTGGATTGTTTGGTGGATGCGGAGCGTCGTCAGTCGACGAAGGCTCGGCGTGCCACCATCGTGCGCACGGTACGGGGAATACGGATTCGTAACCGTGGGGATTTGACGCGCAACCGTTACTACGACGACAAAGCATGGCTGGCGTTGGCATTGGCGCGGATCGGACACGACGATCAAGCAAGTGTTGAAGATCCAGCAGTGAAAACGGCAGGCCTGTGGCGGCTGCCGGGAATATCCAAGGTGGCGCGGTTTTGGCGTCGACCGGTGACACGATTCCGCGTGCTGGAGGAACTCGAATTCAACATTCTTGCAGGTCTGGATAACGTCATCGGGGTTCTTCCATGGCGGACGGACGACAACTTTTTCAACGTCCCGGCGAATGGCCCGGCGGCGATCATGATGGCGAGGAGCGGGCGTCTGGATAAAGCTCGCGAGGTCATGGGCTGGATCTTTGACAACGTCATGGCGGATAACGGGCTCGTGCAGGACGGGATCCGTCTTCACGCGGACGGGCCACAGACGACAGGCATTACCTACTCCTACAACCAGGGCACCGTTTTGGGCGCGGCGCTGGAAATTGCCATTGCGCTGGAAAACCAAGAAGCGGAAAAATCTGAGGACGCTGGGGATACGCAGATGTTTTACATTGCGCGGATTCAGGACTTGGTTCGGGCGGTGGCTAAAAACATGGCTACGCCTGTCGGAGTGATTGATAACCAGCGGGACTGCGCACCCAATAAGGGTGGGGATGGCGCTCTGTTTCAGGGGATTCTTGCGCGCTATCTTGCTGACGTGGCTGTGCGTCTCCCGGATAGGACGGCGGCTGGACGGGCAGCAAAGAAAGAGGCAGCACGGCTGGTCTTGGCATCAGCCGCCGCGATGTGGAATAACCGCCTTGAAGTGGACGGATTGCCTGTTTTCCCGGTGCGCTGGGCCGAGGGGGCGAGGTTGCCGAGGATTTATGGGGGCGGGGAGGCGTCGATAAGCAAAGGCCCCGAAATTCCGGAACGCGATCTTTCTGTGCAACTTTCTGGCTGGATGTTGCTCGAGGCGGCAGCGCGGGTCGCGCAAAGCGGGCATACTGGATAACGTAACCGCATTCGAGTGAGAGGACTCTCCATGCCTATTGCAACCCCTGAGGTTTATAACCAAATGCTGGACACGGCCAAGAAGGAAGGCTTTGCTTTCCCAGCCATCAACTGCACTTCCTCGGAGACCATTAACGCTGCGCTGCGTGGTTTCGCTGAGGCGGGCTCGGACGGCATCATCCAGTTTTCCACTGGTGGCGCTGAATTTGGTTCCGGTCTGTCGGTGAAGAACAAGGTTGTGGGCGCGGAGGCTCTCGCGGCGTTTGCCCACAAGGTTGCGGCGCAGTATGACATCAACGTGGCGCTGCACACGGACCACTGCCAGAAGGAAGTTCTGGATGATTATGTGCGCCCGCTGATCGCGATTTCGCAGGAGCGCGTGGACCGTGGTGAGCTGCCACTGTTCCAGTCGCACATGTGGGATGGTTCCGCTATCCCGATCGATGAGAATTTGGAGATTGCGCAGGAGCTGTTGGAGAAGGCTCGTAAGGCGAACATCATTCTTGAGGTTGAGATTGGTGTTGTCGGTGGTGAAGAGGACGGCGTTGAGGCGAAGGCTGGCGCAAACCTTTACACCACGCGCGAGGATTTTGAGAAGACCATCGACGCAATTGGTACGGGTGAGAAGGGCCGCTACCTGCTGGCAGCAACCTTCGGCAACGTGCACGGTGTGTACAAGCCGGGCAATGTGAAGCTGCGCCCGGAGGTTCTGGACATGGGCCAGAAGGCAGCAGCGGAGAAGCTTGGTCTGACCGCTGGTGAGCGTCCGTTTGACTTCGTGTTCCACGGCGGCTCTGGGTCTGAGCCGGAGAAGATCGCTGAGTCCCTGACTTACGGTGTGGTGAAGATGAACGTTGACACTGACACTCAGTACGCGTTCACCCGCCCGGTTGCTTCCCACATGTTTGAGAACTACGACGGCGTGCTGAAGATCGACGGCGAGGTGGGCAACAAGAAGGCCTACGATCCGCGCTCCTACCTGAAGAAGGCTGAGCAGTCCATGTCCGAGCGCGTTGTCCAGGCGTGTGAGGATCTGAAATCTGTGGGCAAGTCTGTCTCCCGGTAAATAGCGTTTACCGTCAAGGTCAGGCCTGTTTGGGGCCTGGCCTTTTGTATTGCGAAGAACCGATGTGGTGCTGATGGATAAACAAACCAAACGCGTGCGCATGACTACGCGTGAGCGCATGGCCGCTGTGGAGGATTCGCTTGAAGCGCGTTTGAAGCGTGTGGCTCAGCGGTTCTTGCCGGCGCTCCAGGTCGGGGTTGCGGCGGGCCTTGCGTATTTCATTGCGTTTGAGTGGGTGGGCCACGGGCAGCCGTTCTTCGCGCCGATCAGTGTGGTCATCATCGTCGGTTTGTCGGGCGGTGAGCGGATCAAACGCGCGTTGGATATGTCGCTGGGGTGCATCCTGGGTGTGTTGGTCGGCGACCTCGTGTTTGCGCCTCTTGGCCCGGGAGGGTGGCAGATTGCGTTGGCGGTGTGTGGGTCGATGCTGTTTGCGTCGTTCTTCTCCAAATCCATTTTGGTGGCCAATCAGGTGGCTATTGGTTCGATTTTGATTTCTACGATCATGCCGCCCGACGCTGCTGTGACGGGCTTCGATCGCGCGGTGGACGCGTTTATCGGGTCGGCGGTCGGTCTTGCGGTTGTTGCGCTTGTGCCTTCAGCGCCGTTCGCGGCAGCGCGCCAGGAAATTTCCAAGGTTCTCTCAATTTTGAGCTCTGTGCTTGACGACGTCTCCACCGGCATCTCCCACCAAGACCCCTCCGAACTGTCCTTGGCGCTGGAGGCGATTCGCGGTACGCAGTCTGATATTGATGCGATCTCCACCGCAACGAAATCTGGCAGGGAATCTACCCAGCTGTCGCCGTTTTTCTGGGGGTCGCGCGGGTATATCCAGTCTCTCTCTCGTACGGTGCCGCCTACGGACAATGCTGTCCGGAGTACCCGTGTTCTTGCTCGTCGTGCGCTTGTGCTGGTGGAGGACCAGGGCACTGTCTCCCCAAAGCAGTTGTGGATCTTGGATCAGCTTTCTGCGGTTGTGCTTGATTTATCGGAGCTTTTTGAGATCACGTCGAAGGCCAGCCTGGCTGAGCGCATGCCTTCGGTGACGAATCGTTTGCGGTCATTGGCGGCGGAGACAGGGCTGGAGGTCCTCGACTTGGATTGCCAGCCACCGCGTGGCCCGTACTCGCCGGTTAAGGGGCTGCACTCCGGTGTGAACGTGACTGGTGAGCCCGGCCAGGCTACTTTATCCGGCGCGGTGATCTTGGCTCAGTCGCGGTCACTCATTGTTGATCTATTGCAGATCTGTGGGTGGTCCCGGGAGTCCGCGGTTGCGATGTTGAAGCCGACGTCGGAGACGCCGGCGTACCCGCCAGAGTTGAGCGCGGGTAGCTCGAATGATGAGGAGGAGAGTGACTCCGGCCCGGACTAGTTCCGGTGCCGGTGAAGGATTTCAACGCGCCGTGCCCTTTTACCCATCTCCGCGGACAACTTGGATATCGCGCAGGTGCCGGTAGAACGTGACGCGTTCAACGGGCCGCTTAGCGGGGACATCATCCACGGTGACCTGGATGGCGTGGCCGCCGGATTGGAGGGCGCGGCCGGAGGGGGTGTGGGTGGCGTCGATAAGCATGTGCTTGCGAAAGCGCGGTTTGCGGATGACAGCTGCAGCGAGCCCTGGTGCGTGGGTGGTGGGCACGAGGCGTGCGCCGTAGAGGCGGGTGTGGCCGTCGCTGCGGATGAGGACGTCATTGTCAACGACGACCTCCCCGAAGAACGGCTTACCGTCTGTGTGCGTGAGTGTGGCTGATCCGGCGACGACAAGACCAGCGTCGTTGCGGATGCAGGGGATGGGGCGGACCGGCCCTGTAAGTGCGAGCGATTGCGCGTCGGTGGGGATGCCCCAGAGCACGGCGGCGGGGGAAGAAGGGTCGGTGGGGAGATAGGCGATCTCGGCCCATAGATAATCCCCGCGCATCATGCGTGTGAGGATTGCGCTCAGGGCAGCGTCTGTGCCGGACACGATGATGCGTAGGCGTTCGTTGGGCTGTTGGGGTGCGAATGTGGGCTCGCCAAGATGCGACACTGACGGTGACGCCGCGATCTCCTGCAGCGATGGGGTTGGGTCGACGGGCAGGGCCTCGCGTGCGATGTCATCGAGGAAGCGAAGATCTTTTCGCGTGGGAATGGCCGGAAGCTGATGGTTTTCGGCACCGTCGATGGTGGTGCCGGTGGCGCACGCGCAATGAACAAGCCTCATGGCGGTCACGCTACATCGGCGGATGAGTGCTGTGTTCATTGAGGCCCGTGTCCCAGGAAGCCTTGCTGGGGGAAGGTCTTTCTGGCGCTCACTGTGAAGCCGTCAGCAGGGTGGCGGTATACTGACGCTGGACTTTTGCGGGCGTGATCCCGCAATGAGCACGCATATGACAGCTGTGACACACAGCGTAAATGAGGGAGCGTTTCTATGGCGGCCATCATCATCGTCGGTGCCCAGTGGGGCGATGAGGGAAAAGGTAAGGCCACGGACATTCTTGGTGGCCGGGTTGACTACGTGGTGAAGCCAAATGGCGGGAACAACGCTGGTCACACGGTTGTTGTGGGGGGCGAGAAATACGAGCTGAAGCTTCTCCCCGCTGGTGTGCTCAGCGAGAATGCCACCCCGGTGCTGGGCAATGGCGTGGTGGTGAACCTGGAGGCGCTGTTCGAGGAGATTGATGGGCTGGAGGCCCGTGGCGCGAACGCGAGCCGGCTGAAGATCAGCTCGAATGCGCACCTTGTGTCGCCGTATCACCAGACGCTCGACCGCGTGCAGGAGCGCTTCCTGGGCAAGCGCGCGATCGGCACCACCGGCCGCGGCATTGGCCCGACGTATGCGGACAAGGTCGCCCGCGTAGGTATCCGCGTCCAAGATCTTTTCGACGAATCCATCCTCCGCCAGAAGATCGAATCCGCTCTGGACGTGAAAAACCAGATGCTGGTGAAGATGTATAACCGCAAGGCCATCGACCCGGATGAGGTGGTGGAATACTTCCTGGGCTACGCCGACCGCGTGAAGCCGATGGTGATTGATGCGGAATTTGAGCTGAACAAGGCTCTCGACGAAGGCAAGCACGTGCTCATGGAAGGCGGCCAGGCGACGATGCTGGACGTCGACCACGGCACCTACCCATTTGTCACGTCTTCCAACCCGACCGCTGGTGGTGCCTGTGTGGGCACCGGTATTGGGCCGACGAAGATCACGGCGTCCCTGGGCATTATCAAGGCGTACACCACTCGCGTGGGTGCTGGCCCGTTCCCCACGGAACTCTTTGATAAATGGGGCGACTACCTGCAGGAAACCGGCGGTGAGGTCGGTGTGAACACCGGCCGTAAGCGTCGCTGTGGCTGGTATGACTCCGTGATTGCTCGTTACGCTACCCGCGTCAACGGCTTCACTGACTACTTCCTGACCAAGCTTGATGTGCTCACCGGCATCGGGGAGATTCCCATCTGCGTTGCCTACGATGTTGACGGTGTCCGCCACGACGAAATGCCGCTGACCCAGACCGAATTCCACCACGCCGTGCCGATCTACGAAACCATGCCGGCGTGGGACGAGGACATCACCGGCTGCCGCACCTTCGAGGACCTGCCGCAGCAGGCCCAGGACTACGTCCTTCGCCTTGAGGAACTGTCTGGTGCGCCGATCAGCTACATCGGCGTTGGTCCCGGCCGTGATCAGACGATCGTGCGTAACGACGTCATGGAGAGGTAAGGCGCTCTACTCCGGGTGGGATGCGTTGACCATGTCCTCCCACTCAACGATCTTCTTGCGCTCGCGGCCTTCGGCCTCACCAAGGGCGCGCTCGGCGGCGTCGAGGTTGTGCCAGCCGTCCCAGGTTGTCGGTTTGATGCCCTTGGCGGCGAGCAGGTCGAGGATAGCCTGGTCATCGCGGTGGCTCGTGGGGGTGAGGCGGCCAGCGGTGAAGTCATCCAGCAACATGGTGGTGGTGTCCTTGGCGTCGGACTTGGTGTTGCCAATCAGGCCGATGGGGCCGCGTTTGATCCAGCCGGTGGCATATAGGCCGGGGATGATGTCGCCGCCGAATTCGGTGAGCACGTGGCCTTCGTCGTTGGGGATGACGGCATGCAGGTCGTCAAAAGGCACGCCTTCGACGGCGTCGGAGCGGTAGCCCACGGCACGGTAGACGGCCTGAACATCCCAGGTGGTGGTCTTGCCGGTCAACGTCACGCCGCCCTTGCCGTCGAGTTCGGTGCGTTCGGTGACAAAACCGGTGACCTTGCCGTTTTCGTCGCCAAGAATCTCCACGGGGGACTCGAAGAAGTGGATGAAGAGCTTGTGTGGGGCGCCTTTCGGGTCGCGCATCGCGTAGTTTTCGAGGGTCTGGCAGACGAGGTCGACGCTCTTTGCTTCACGACGAGCCTGCTCCGACGCCTCGTCATAATCAATGTCCTCCGGGTCCACGATGACTTCGATGGTGTCGGAGTGGTCGAGTTCTTTGAGTTCCAGCGGTGTGAACTTCGCCTGGGCGGGGCCGCGGCGGCCGAAGATGTGGATTTCCTTGGCGGCTGAGGCATTCAGGTTGTCGTAGACGTTGTCGGGGATCTCCGTGACCTTGAGCTCATCCGCGGTCTTGGCTAGCACGCGGGCGATGTCCAGGGCCACGTTGCCCACGCCGACGATGGCGACCTTCTCTGCGGTGAGGTCCCAGTTGCGCTCAAAGTTGGGGTTGCCGTCGTAGAATCCGACGAACTCGCCAGCACCGTAGTGGCCATCGAGGTCCGCGCCCGGCACGTTCAGGTCGCGGTCGGCGACAGCGCCGGTGGCGAAGATGACCGCGTCGTAGTATTCCTGCAGCTCTTCCACGGTGATGTCCTTGCCCACATCCACGTTGCCCAGCAGGCGAATCTCCGGCTTATCCATCACGTTGTGCAGGGATTTGATGATGCCCTTGATGCGCGGGTGATCCGGCGCCACGCCGTAGCGGATGAGGCCAAAGGGGGCAGGCATGCGCTCAAACAGGTCCACGCGTACCGGGGTGCCGTTTTTAGCCAGGTCTGACTTCACCAAAAGGTCAGAGGCGTAGATGCCGGCTGGGCCGGAACCGACGACGGCGACGCGGAGAGAATCAGGGGACTTCGTGGTCATTGGTTTCGCTACATCCTTAGAAATGCTCAATTGCTTTATTGCTGAATACCTAAATATCTATCCGACATGATAGCGGGCATGACAAATAGGCCTAGCAGTGCGTTTGGTAGGGGGGATGTGGGTCCCATTGTGGTGAGATGAGTGAGAAAGCCCACAGTAAACCGGCAACGTGTTGGTGGAGACATAGTTAGACTAGGGAACGTTGATAAGCGCTCATAAGCATTGTGTTGTTTTATTGAAAGGGAACGCATGGCTAACAGGTCTGTCCTGATTACCACGGTCGGCCGAAATTTTGACGGCATCGATGTTGCGGGACTCGCGGCGGAGACCAACCTGAACCTTGTCCAGCTTGCGGAGCAGGAGGCAGATGTCGCGGCGATTGTTGCGGCGGACCTAGTGGCGGGCGACACGCTGGTGCAGGGTTCCGGCGATTACAACTTTGACGCTGACGTGGCATCGGCGCTTGGCCTGCCTCTCCTCGTTGTGGCGGGCTGCCCCGCCGCGGCAGAACGGGCAAAGGTGCGCATTGAGCAGCTCGGTGCGACGATCGCGGGTGTGGTCGAGGACGTCGATAAGGCAACTCTGACAAAGGCACTGGAGACAGAGACCGAGCCGGTCATGTCGGCTGCTGTTTTTGAGCACTGGCTGCTTACCCGCGCGAAGGAGCAGCGCAAGCACATCGTGCTGCCGGAGGGTGAGGATGACCGCATTCTGCAGGCCGCGCACCAACTGCTCGCGCAAGACGTTGCGGAGATCACCATCTTGGGCGTGGCTGAGGACATTCAGCGTCGCGCAGACAGCCTGGGCCTGAATCTGTCCAAGGCCCACATCATTGATCACCTGAACTCCGAGCTGCTGGAGGAGTTCGCCGCGGACTTCGCGGAGCTGCGTAAATCCAAGGGCATCACGCTGGATGAGGCACGGGAGACCATGAAGGACATCTCCTACTTCGCCACCATGATGGTGCACAAGGGCCTGGCTGACGGAATGGTGTCCGGTGCGGCGAACACGACGGCACACACGATTAAGCCGTCCTTCCAGATCATCAAGACGGTCCCGGGCGCTTCCGTTGTGTCCTCTATCTTCCTCATGGTCATGCGTGGTCGCCTGTGGGCTTTCGGTGACTGTGCGGTGAACCCGAACCCGACGGCAGATCAGATCGGTGAGATCGCCGTCGTGTCCGCGAAGACCGCCGCCCAGTTCGGCATCGACCCGAAGGTGGCCATCTTGTCTTACTCCACCGGCACCTCCGGCTCAGGCCCGGACGTGGACCGCTCTGTGGAGGCGACGGCGAAGGCGCACGAGCTGGACCCAGAACTCGCCGTCGATGGCCCGCTGCAGTTTGATGCGGCGTGCGACCCGGGTGTGGGCAAGAAGAAGGCCCCGGATTCCCCGGTGGCCGGCGAAGCAAATGTGTTCATCTTCCCCGACCTTGAGGCAGGCAATGCCGGCTACAAGATCGCCCAGCGCACGGCCGATGCGCTGGCTGTGGGGCCGATCCTGCAGGGTCTGAACAAACCCGTCAATGACCTGTCGCGTGGTGCGACGGTCCCCGACATTGTTAACACGGTGGCTATTACTGCTATCCAGGCACAAGGAGCATAAACATGTCTTACGTCCTCGTTCTCAACTCCGGTTCCTCCTCGATCAAATTCCAGATTGTGGACCCCGCCGCATCCGCATCGGACACCCCGTTCGTGTCCGGCCTGGTGGAGCAGATCGGTGAGCCAACCGGCAACATCCGCATCAAGATTGAAGGCCGCGAGGTCGGCTCCACCATGCCGATCCGTGACCACCGCGGTGGTCTGCAGCTGGCCATCGCGATGTTGGACGCTAACGGCGTTGGCCCGACGCAGATGCACATCATCGCCGTAGGTCACCGTGTCGTGCACGGCGGCCAGACGTTCGGCGAACCAGTGCTTATTGACGACTCGGTGGTTGACCAGATCCGCGAACTCATCCCGCTCGCTCCGTTGCACAACCCGGCGAATATCGACGGTATTGATGTGGCCCGCGCGCTCCTGCCGGACATTCCGCACGTGGCTGTGTTTGATACCGGCTTCTTCGGTGACCTGCCGGACGGTGCTGCGCACTACGCGATTGATGATGATTTGGCGCGCGAACACCAGATTCGCCGCTATGGCTTCCACGGCACATCCCACGAGTTCGTATCCTCCCAGGTGCCTGGCCTGATTGGTAAGTCGGAGGAGGAGACCAACCAGATTGTCCTCCACATCGGTAACGGTGCCTCCGTCTCCGCCGTCCAGGGTGGCAAGCCGGTGGACACCTCGATGGGCCTGACCCCGCTGGAGGGCCTGGTCATGGGCACCCGTTCCGGCGATATTGATCCGGGTGTGATCTTCCACCTTTACCGCACCGCCGGCATGAGCATTGATGACATCGATGACCTGCTCAACCGTCGCTCCGGCCTCAAGGGCCTGGCTGGTGTCAACGACTTCCGCGAGATCAACGCCCGCATCGCTGATGGTGACGCGAAGGCCAAGCTCGCCTATGACGTCTACGTCCACCGCCTCCGCCGCTACATCGGTGCATACATGATTGGCCTCGGGCGAGTCGACGCAATCACCTTCACCGCCGGCGTTGGCGAAAACGCCGCGCAGGTCCGCGCCGATGCGCTGGCCAATCTCGAAGGCTTTGGCATCAAGCTGGACCCGGCCAAGAACGAGGAAGGTTCTGGCGCCCGCATCATTTCCACCGATGATTCGGCAACCAAGGTGCTGGTTGTGCCGACGAATGAGGAGCTGGCCATCGCACAGAAGTCCGCGGCAATCGCGGGTTAGTTGTAGCTGCCTTTCGGCAACTACAACTAGGGGGCTGTCTTCTCGTCTTCTATCCCTCTTCCTGCTACGTGGTTTTAGCTGCCTCCAGGCAACTAGAACCACGTAGCAGGGCGCACCTTGTTCGCCGTGTCCACCAGGGCGTACCGGTGCTTGGCAAAGGGCGCGCGGCGGGCCTGTTGCCGCAAGGTGATGGCGAGTCCGCGACGGAGCCCTTTCACGGTGAAGGCGAACTCGAAAAGCTGCGTTTTGGAGCTCGCGGACTCTACGTTGTTGTCCATGAGGTAGGTCAGTCCCGCGCGCAGCACTGCGATCTTGATCTGCAACAGGCGTGGCTCGTTCGTGGGGATCTCCTCCAGTCGGCGCGCAGCGCGGCGGATACGGGATTCCGTCAACGTGTCCCCCACCAGGTACAAAATGCTGGTGAGTTTAGCCATTCGGTGATGGCGGGACTGCTGTGGCACCTTGTCCAGGGCAGCTACCGCCATTTCCACTTCCCGTTCAAACATGAGCTGGCGGGCTAAACCGAATGCAGAAGACACCGTGGTGGAATTCGCTGCCCACACCAAGGCATAGAGGCGCATGGCATTCATCCGCAGCGTTTGCGGGTTGAGGGAGACGTGGCTCCACTCTGGGGTGAGCACCCCATCTTTCTCGAGGCGACGGAAGTAGGAATTGGGCAGCTCGCCAAGATCGGTGCGGATGGAGGCGAGGTGGCGGGGAAGGGTGTCGTCGATAAGCTCTTCCTGCTGGTGCCCACTTTCTTGCAGCATGAGCTCATCCACCGCAGCGAGCGCGAGTTTCGGGGCGGCCTCACCCGGCACAATGCTTAGCACCTGCGCGAAATCTTCCTGAGCTGCCACGAAATCGCCGCGAGAGAGCTCCGTGAGCGCGCGGTACCAGTGGAAACGCCAGTTGTTGCGCAGGCGGTCATCGAATTGGCTGAGCCAGTGACGTGCCTGCGCTGTCAGGCCTAAGTCCAACATCGCGCGCACAACGCCGAAGGGGATCTCCGCGGAATGCTCATACTCAGGAGTCTGCATCGCCTGGCGCAGGGATTCCAGGGCCTCCTGTGGTTCCGCATAGGAGGTACCGGAGAGCAGACCGGCGCCCACATCGGAACGGTCAATCAGCGGTGTGGGCAGGGCGGAGAGCACCTCGGAGGGGGTGATTTCGACGGTGCGATCGATGCCATCAATAAGCTGATCCGTCCGGAACACCAGGTGCTTCGTGCCAAACGTGGTACGTTGCGGCGAAAACAGCGAGTGTTGCGACGGGTGAGCAATCCCATCGCGAATAGCAATGACCTCGCGCAACACGCCGAGCAGCTGCACCTCCAGCTCATCCACGGACTGGAAACGCTGCGTCGGATCCGGGTCGCAGCACCGCGCGAGTAGGCGATACAGGGAGATGTAGCGGCGCAACGTTTTCGACGTACTCGGCGTAGGCAGCTCATGCGTAAACACGCCATCGACTTTGGGTAAATCCAGGATGAGCGCAGCCAGCGTACGGCCCACCGTGTAAATATCACTGGCTATGGACGGCCCCTCCCGCGCCACCTCCGGCGCCTGGTACCCCTTTGTTCCATAGATGTAGCCATACGCCCCAATACCGCTGACCGCGCCTAGGTCAATGAGCTTCACCTGGTCCTCGGTGACAATGATGTTGTCCGGTTTCAGATCGTTGTACACCACCCCGCGGCTGTGCAGATAGCCCAGCGCTGGAAGAACCTCCAGGATGTACGCGATGGCCAGGTCAATCGGGAGCAGGTGGTTGCGCTGCGCGTTACGACGCTCGCGTAGCGACGGCCCACCCACAAACTCCATCACAATAAAGCCACCCGCCACCCGCGGATCATCAATGAAGTTGAAGATCTTCACTATCCCGGGGTGCGTAATATCCGCCAAAAACTCCCGCTCTGCAGCCGCCGCGTTCGTCTCGTCTTCGCTCTTCTCCGACTGCAGGCCCTTCAGCACCACGACGCGCCCCGCCACATAGTGGTCCTGCGCCAGGTAAATCCAGCCCATGCCGCCATGTGCGATGACACCCTGGATCTCATACTGCCCAGCAACCACGTCGCCCTGCTGCAGCTGCGGAGCCGGAATGCCCTTGTTCACCACCGCTTCCGTGGGATCCCGCAGCGCCTCCTTCGGCTCCGACGGCGCAATCCACGGCAACTCCACCATGCCGTCGGCCACCGAACGGGCTTGGCGTTGTGCCCCGCGCAGCTCCTTGAACTTCTCCAAAGCCTCGCGCCTAGAGCGTTCCGACGTACTCGCCTGCAACTCCGCAATCTGCTGCGGCGTTAACCCCGCTAGCGTTCCGGCGCTCGTGGTGCTGCCTGCACCGGTCACTGTGCCCTGGGTGGTGTGTTCCGTGAATTCGGTGAACTCAGGTGGAGTCGCCTGCGTCGCTTGCGTTGCCTCTGGGGAATCCCTCAACGCATCCAAGTCTTTGAGGAGGTTGGCTATTTCACCGGTGCCCTCATACAGCGTGTCCGCGTCGAACGCTTCGTCTTCCTCCTTTTCGTCCGCGAAGGGATCGAATAGGACAGCCTCGGTGTGCTCTGCCTCGTCGGGAGTGCTCTCAGTCGTATCTGTGCGCGCTGGCTCGTTGCGCAGGTGCTCAGTGGCCTGGTCAATATCCCGGTCGGGGACCCACGTGCCGTCGGTTGCGTCCGGGTCGTCCTGGGTGAGTTTGTCCTTAGTCATTGGTCTCCTCCCGGTAGACGGGCTGCGGCGCGGTGCGTGGCGCAATGTGCCTGCCAAGCCACCGGTTGAACATTGCATCCCACGTCCCATCCGTGCGTATGCGGTTAAGGGTGTAATTCACCTGGCGAGTCAGCCCGTCATACCCCTTCGGGATACCCACCGCGTAACGCTGCTCGGCAAAAGGCTCGCCAGCCACCGTGGTTAGCGGGTCCTGCGCGGCAAATCCCGCCAGAATTGTCTCATCGCCAACCAGCAGCCCCGCCTGATACTGCTGCAACGCCATCAGACAATCCGTCCACGTACGCGTGCGCAGCAGCTCCTGATGCGGAAAGTTCGAGCGCGCAATATCCACAATGTTGGACCCCGCGGCGACGCAAATGCGCTCATTAGTCAGGTCATCTGCCCCATCAATGTGAGAGCTCGTTGGCACGAGCATGCGTACCGACGAATCCAGGTACGGCGCCGAAAAATCCACCGCTTCCGATCGCTCCTTGGTAATGGACATCGTCCTAATCACAATGTCCACCTGCCCCGCGACCAAAGATTCCGTGCGCATCGAGGAATCCACAAAGCGGAAATCAACCCTATCGGGAGACCCGAAAATGTCCCTCGAGATCTCCCGGGCTAAATCCACCTCAAAACCTTTGAGCTCACCCGTCGCGTTATCGCGGAAACTGAGCAAATATTGGGACTGATCCACACCCACAATGAGGCGGCCACGTTTAAAAATATCCGGCACCCGCTTCTCCGGGGACTCCCGGTCTGGGCGCAAAGATCCAGGCCAGTTATAGGGCTCTACCTCGGTTTCCGGCGCGTGTCCCGGTGGGTCTACCACGGCGCCCGCCGGCAGTGGAAGGTCCTGCAACGCCGACGGTTCCTGCTCCTCCCCGTATCCCGGCTGCAGGGGTTGTACAGGGGTGACAGAGCAGCCAGCTAAGGTTCCCGCCACGATTGATAGTACGGCAGCCCCTTTGACTAGGGTCCTGGTTTTAACCCCCGCCTTCCGCACACGCATCCCCAGCGGACTCGTCTCTTGTTTCATCACAGGTACTCCTGAATCCTAGGGCGGACGCCCACCCACGCCATGAGGAAAGCCAAGATAGTAAGCACCATCACGCCAGGCGCGACACTGTCAGAGGCTTTCAAACTGTTCGTGATGTGCGCGCGCAGATCTGTTCGGGACTGGGAGATCAGATCCGTCAAGCCTTTATCCAGGGTTTGGAAGGAGGTGGCGGTGGAAGGGGAGGCGTCGACAAGCTCTGGCGATGCGGCGATGTCCACGGCGCGCGAGTAATCGCCTTGCTGGAGCGATGTCATCATGCGTGAGTGCGAGACGCGCCAATCCGTCAGTGCGCGCCGGGTGGTGGCTACGCGCTCCGGATCCGCGGTGGGGGCGACGACATCCAACGCGCGGGTGACCTCGCTGGCGGTGTCGCCCATTACTGGGCCGGAGCGATCACCGGTGCGGCGTGTGAGCAGCGTCAGCGTTTCAGTCGTGCGCGTTTCTTGCGCGGTGATTCGGGCGCTGGTGAGCTGCTCGAGTTGGTCGCTTGCCGCCTCAAAACCTCGTGTTCCCGCTATCCACGACGCCGAGTTCGCGCTGATCACCCATATTGCTGCTGCCAACATCAAGGCGGTGGACACCAGGAAGCCACGGTTCAGGCGACGCCGGAACATGCGCCACAAAACCCACTGCGTGAACACCAGCGCGGCAATTCCTGCGAGCAGGCCGGATAGCGGAACAAATTGTGGCAGGGTGAGCCGTCGCATCTCCTCGTCCACTTGGTCGCGGGTGATGTTCAGCAGGCGCTCCGCCTTGGTCAGCATCGTTTCACGCATCAGAGTGGACGCCTGCGTCATGTACGCCACGCCCAGCGGATTGCCTACGCGTTGGTTTGCCTGCGCGCGCTCCATCAGCCCGGTGTACTGCGGCAGCATCCGCTGAATGTCGCGGACAAGCGCCTGCACTTCCGCGGCATGTTCCGAATGATCGCCGGCCACTGCGCTGCCGCGCACGACTTCGTCCGCCGCAATCACAGCATTATCAATCGTGGTGACATATCGCCGGTGAGACTCCGCCGTTTGCAGCCCAGGCTGCACAAAGGACGTGGTGGCCAAGGTATCCGCTTGGCTCAAACTCGTGTACAAGGTGTGTGCCGAATCGCTGGTGGGCTCGGTGGCAGTCAGCAGTGTTGTCAAAGCGTGCTCGCGTGATTCGCCTGATTGGCTCATGGCATAGCCACTGGCCAGAAGCATGACGCTGAGCAGCACCATCAAGGCCAGCAGCCGGCCCAGACTCGTGCTGAGGAAATTCCATGCGTCGCCCATCCAGCGGCCGGTGCCGCCCAGGGACTCGTAGAACTTATCCCGCAGGCCCCGCAGGCCGGTGCGCGCCGGTGCTTCTTCGAGGGAATCCAGCCACGCATCCTCATGCTCTTGGACGTTCACCATCGGCCGTGATTTCCGGGGACTGAATCGTGGCAATCGCACGCGAGAGCGTCCTCCCGCGTTATCCCTGGCCTGACCGGCCGCCTCCGTGCGCGCCATTCCCTCAGACTACCGTGCGTCTGTGACAGGTGGGGCTAAACAACACTCGCGGGTAGGGTAGCGCTTATGGAAGGCGACGGAAACGGTTGGGTCGAAGGCCCACACGGCAAACAGGTTTGGGGCAAATACGGTGCGGCCGGACTCTTTCTCCGCGCCGGAAACACCGTTCTTCTCCAACACCGCGCGCACTGGGTCGCGGACGGTGGCACGTGGGCTTTACCCGGCGGCGCCCGCGACTCGCACGAAACGGTCGAGGAAGCAGCCCTGCGCGAAACAGTGGAGGAATGCGGTATTGACCCAGCACTCGTGCTCATTGACTCCGCTGTGGTCACCGCCGGCGAAGCCCCCGGCTGGACCTACACCACTGTCCTCGCCCGCACCGCCACCGGCGAGCCGATTCCGCTTGAACCAAACGCTGAATCTATGGAGCTGCGTTGGGTTCCACTGGAAAAGATCAGGGAGTTTGAGTTGCATGGGGGATTTGAATCGTCGTTAAGCATGCTTCTATGGCACGCTGAAAACCATGATCGAAGTTAACAGCCTGACGAAGGAGTACGGGCAGGTCCGCGCTGTGGACGACCTGACCTTCACCGTCGAACCGGGCGTAGTCACCGGATTTCTCGGGCCGAACGGCGCAGGAAAATCGACAACGATGCGCATGATTCTCGGCCTCGACACACCCACCGCGGGCACCGCGCTTATCGACGGCTCCCCCTACCGCTCCCTCCCCAACCCCCTGAACAAGGTAGGTGCGCTGCTGGACGCGAAGGCGATCCACCCGAACCGCAGCGCCCGCAATGCGCTGCTGTGGCAGGCGCAGGCCTCCGGCATTGACACTTCGCGTGTGGATGCGGTGCTGGACCTCGTCGGACTGACGTCCGTGGCGGGTAAGAAAGTCGGCGGATTCTCCCTGGGTATGGGCCAGCGCCTGGGTATCGCCGCCGCCATGCTGGGTGACCCCGAGTACCTCATTCTTGACGAGCCCGTCAACGGCCTCGACCCCGAAGGCATCCGCTGGGTCCGCGAACTCCTCCGCCGCTTCGCCGCGGAAGGCCGCACCGTGCTCGTGTCCTCCCACCTGCTCGCCGAGATGGCGCAGACCGCCGACCACCTCATCGTGATTGGTAAAGGCCGCCTTGTTGCCGCCGGTTCTGTCCACGACTTCATCAAGGAAAACTCCGCCCTCACCACAGTTGTGCGAACCCCGCATCTTGCCGAGTTTGGGTCGGCCCTGACTGCGGAAGGCATTGCTTTTACCCAGTCTGTGGACGCCGAGGGGCGTCCCATCCTGGAGATTCCCTCCCAGTCCTCCGAAGACATCGGCGCCCTCGCCTTCTCTACCGGCGTCATGCTCACCGAACTCACCGAGCGTCGCGCCTCCCTCGAAGACGCCTACATCCGGCGCACCGAGGGGGCTGTGCAGTACGCCGCCGCTGAGCTAGCCGGGGGTCGGGCGCCCGCTCCTGCCGCGCCTTCGGCTCCTTCGGCTTCTTCGGCTCCTTCGGCTTCTTCTGTTCCGGCTGCTCAAGATATTCAAGGAGGCGCGCACCGTGCTTAACACCATCATTTCGGAGTGGACCAAACTCCGCACGACCGCCTCTTTCTGGTGGACATCCGGCATCGCCATTGCCCTGAGCATCGGTTGGGCCATCCTGATGGCGTCCCTGGACACCCCAGACATGCCGGCCTATGGCGGCGCCATGGTTGTCGCTGGTTTCCTCAGCTTCGGCATGCTCACGCTCATGATCCAGGCGATCATGGTGGTGACCACCGAGTACCGCTACAAAGTCAGTGCCACCAACATGACGCTGACACCCCAGCGATGGAAGGTCGCCCTGTCCAAACTCATCGTCTACGGGGGTTACGCGGCCGCACTGTCCTTCCTGATCCTCGTACTTTGCTTCGTCATCGGCGACCTCATTGCTGCTAACCCCATTGGTTGGACCTCCAACGACTACAGCCGCCGCGCCCTCTGGGCGGTCCCGCTGGCCACCTTCGTATCGGTGCTGCTCGTGCAGGGTGTTGGCTGGATTGTGCGCCAGACCGCCGGCGCCTTGGTAGCGTACCTGGGCTGGCAGTTCGCCGTCGAGCCACTGATTGGGTTCCTGCCCAAAGTGGGCAAGGACATTCAGGCCTACGCGCCCTTTGCGAACCTGCAGTACTTCACCTCCAACATCCAGAACCCCGGGCCGGAGCCGGGGGTGAGTGCCCCCATCGAACTATGGCAGTCCCTCCTCCTCTTCGGGGTGTGGGCGGTGGTGCTGTACGGCATCGGATTGCTGCTTCTAGAGAAACGCGACGTTTAGCCCCGTTTATTCGCACCCGCCGGCCGTGGTCGGCGGGTCTTTTTGTGGCCTTCTACGCGCTTCCTCGCGCCTCCAAATCCCACCTGTCACGGCAGTTGCACCTAAGTTTGCCAAACTCGCGATTTTTGGCCTGAAAACGGCCGTTTTTGGGCAGTTTGGCAAACTTATGTGAAACGCGTGGGGCGGGAGTGAATAGGCTTCAGCTGCGGCAGCTGAAAAGGCAGCAACAGACGGCAACAGGCAGCAAAAGGCGGCAAAAGGCGGCAAAAGGCGGCAAAAGGCGGCAAAAGGCGGCAAAAGGCGGCAACAGGGTAGGGGTGCGACGAGGAAGGTCCACAAGAGTGGACAATTTTCCCTTGAAAACCGCTGCGCGGCCCCGCGACAATAAACGCATGCACCCAGAGTTGCCTTATTTGAATTCGTTGTTGGTGGGGGTGGGGAGGAGGGTGCCGAGGGGCGTCGAGAAGCAAATTGAGCGCGGCGAGCTGATTAAGGTGGCCAGCCGGCGCTTTGTGCGGCGGAAAGACATGATGGCGCTGCGGCGATATCAGCGGCAGATACTGATGACGTTGGCGGCGGCGCAGTCGGTGAACAGCTCGTATCTGGTGGGGAGTTCGGCGGCGCGGGTGCTCGGGATGTGGACGGTGGACGTGGCGCAGCGGATCACGCTGGCGACGCGGTCGGGTGGTGTGCCGCCGCGGACGAAGTGGCCGGCGGGCTGCGTGTATCGGAAGGAGCCGCCACCGGAGGAGGTGGTGCAGATTTTGGGGGCGGCGATGGTGGACCCGGTGAGTGCGTGGCTGCAGACCGCGTGCGCGGAGGGGTTCCGGGCGGGGCTGGTGGCGGCGGATTGGCTGCTGGCGAACAAGCACAAGCGCTCGGAGCTGGAGAAACACCTACGCGAGGTGGGCATGCGGAAGGGGATCGAGCACGCGCGGCGGAGCTTGCGGGAGGCGGTGGATTGTTCGGATGCGCCGGGGGAAAGCTACGCGCGGGCGCTGCTCATCGAGGAGGGCATCGGGCCGCTGAAGCCGCAGGCGAAGGTGGTGCCGCCGTACGCGATCGATCTGCTCGTTCGCGGGAGCGTCGCGGTGGAGATTGACGGCGAGCTCAAATACGACGAGGACCCCGAGGAGGCGATCCGCCAGGAGCGCCGGCGCGAGAAACTCATTCTGAACAGGGGTTTTCAGGTTGTTCGCTACTCCTCCACGCAGGTGTTCGCGCAGCCCAGAACGTTCATTGCAGATGTGCGTCGCGCGCTCGAGCGTGCTCAAAAAGCTTAAAATGCTTATCGACGCCCCTACTGCACCGCCGACGTCAACTTCATCACGTTATCGATGTAGCGACGGGTCCAGGGCCGCTTCTTCCATTCCTCGAGCGTGAGTTGGTGGGAGACGGAGAGATAGGAGGCGGCGAGATCGCAGAGCTGGGTGATCAGGGGGCCTTCGAGGATAAACAGGCTGTTCTCGTAGTTGAGGGAGAAAGAGCGCATGTCCATGTTGGAGGAGCCAACGATGGCGATTTCGTTGCGGTGAGACCCAGGCTCAGGCTCAGACTCAGACCCAGCCCCAGACTCAGCTTGGGTCCAGACCGCCGGGTCCGCAATCGCGAACTTGGTGTGCAGGACATAGGGGGCGGGGAACTGCCAGATGTGTACGCCGGCTTCGAGGAGCTGCTGGTAGTAGGCAGATTGGGCGTGGTGGACCATGAACTGGTCGGCTTTTTCGCCGACGAGGAGGTCGACGCGGACGCCGCGGTAGCAGGCGGTGGTGATGGCTTCCAGCATGGAGTCGTCGGGGACGAAGTAGGGGGAGCAGAGTACGAGGCGGTGGCGGGCGTGGTGGATGAGGGTGTTGAACATCCTCAGGTTTGGTTCGGTGGAGTAGCCGGGGCCAGACGGGATGAGTTGGAGGACGTTTTGGTCGTGGTCAGCGGTGTCATCATCAAAAGGTGCGCGGATGGAGAGGATTTCGCCGGCTTCGGTGTACCAGTCCACGGCGAACATGGTTTCAAGGGAGGCGACAATGGGCCCGGTGAGCTCCACGAACGTGTCCACCCATTGGCGGGCTTTCCGCACGTGGTTGGGCATGAGGTAGGAGCGGTCGATGAGGTTGAAAGACCCCATGAACGCGACGCTGTCGTCGATAATCAGCAGCTTGCGGTGGTTGCGCAGGTCCGGCCGGCGGAAGGTGCCGCGGAGTGGTTGGAGGGGCAGCATGAGGTGCCAGTCGATGCCGGCGGCGGTCATGCGCTTTTTGAAGGCGCGGAAACCGGGGTATTTTTGGGAGCCAATGTGGTCGAGCAGCACTCGCACGGCCACGCCACGGTCGACGGCGCGTTCCATGGCTTCCCACACGGGGGCGGTGGTGGAGTCCCAGGCCATGGCGTAGATCTCCACGTGGACGTGGCTTTCGGCGGTGTCGATGGCCTCGGCCAGGCGGCGCATGGTGCCCTGGTAGTCCGTCCAAACAGCTTTGACGTGGCCGTCCAGAGCGGGGAAGCCGGTGAGTGTGCGGTTGAGGTGCGCCATGGACGCCACCTCATCTGACACGGATGCGCCGGCGGGGTAGTCGGGGAAGTTCTCGTGGACGTCGTTAAGCAGCTCGTTGGCTTGGCGTTGGATGCGGTGGCGTCGCCGCGACAGGAACGTCGAGCCGAGGAAGAAGTACAGCGGCAATCCCAGAAATGGGATGAGCAGAATGACCAGCAGCCACGCGTTCGCGGATGAGGGTTTCCGGTTTTCCGGGATCACGCCGATCACGGCGAATTTGATGGTGTAGTCAATCACCATCAGGACGAGTTGGAGGGTGGAGAGGCTCATCGGACTTCGTCGATAAGCAGGGCGCTCAAGTCATATTCCGCGATGACTGGCGCGTGGTCGGAGGCTTTCTCGCCGGCGCGTTCTTCGAGGTCAACCCATGCGCGCGCGGGCAGTTGGGGTGAGGCGAGCTGGAAGTCGATGAGCATCCCTTCGCCGCGTTGGAACCGCATGCCTTTGTAATCGAAGTAGGAGTACGGTTCCTCGTGCCTGACCTGCTTCAACCCGGATTCCACGACGCGCTGGAACGCCGCGCGCTCGGGCTCGGTCACATGCGTTTTGCCCTCAAAGAACGCGCGCTCCCACACATCCTTGTCGGTGGGTGCGATGTTGAAGTCGCCGCACAAGACCTGCATTTTTTGCTTATCGACGACCTCCCCCAACCTCCACAAAAACTCCAACTTGTAGTCATAGTGGGGATCCGCAATCTCCCGTCCGTTGGGGACGTAGAGGCTCCAGATCTCCACCCCGTTGCACGTGGCGCCGACTGCGCGGGCTTCCCGGTTCTGGGGGTTGTCCGGGTTCTTGTCAAAGCCGGGCTGGTTGGGGAAGTGGTCTTTGATGTCCTCCAGACCGACGCGGGAGATGAGCGCCACACCATTCCACTGGTGGTAGCCCACGTGTGCCACCTCGTAGCCGATGGCCTCAAACGCCGAGTAGGGGAACTTGTCGTCTGAGCACTTCGTTTCCTGCATGGCAAGCACATCAATGTCGTTGCGCTCTAAGAATGCGACGGCGCGGTCGACGCGCGTGCGCACCGAGTTGATGTTCCACGTGGCAATTCGCATGGGCACTAGCCTAGATCACAGCGCGCGTAGCGGTGCCGGTGGTGCTCGATAAATCCGAGCTTGGTGTACAGGCCGATACCGGCATCGTTGCTGGCCAACACTTGGAGGTACGCATCGGTAGCGCCGCGGATTTGGCCCCAGGCGAGCATCTCCGCCCCGAGCTGCGTGCCCAGTCCACGGCGCCTGAACGCCGGTGCCACCTCGACGGCGGAGTAGCCGAGCCACACCCGGCCATCATCGGAAGATGTGATCGTGCCGCGGGTGACGGCCACGGTCTCGCCGTGGTGGGTGAGGCGGCCGAAACCGAGCTCGCCCTCAATCTCATCGGCGAGTTCCGCCAGCGCTTCCGGTGGCAGTGGCTGCCCGCGGAAGTGATACATGGCTAGCCAGTCGGCGTCGGGGTGAGGGTCGATGTGGAACTCGAAGTCCAACGGCGTCGACGTCGGCAGGTCTGACAACGAGCGCGTCATCACCAGAATCTCCGGCCCGATCGTCCACTCCGGCCGGCCCTCAATCGCTCGCAGTGCCGGCGCACCAATCCGCTCCGGGATCAGCAGTTGCGCTGGCAGGCCCCGTTCGCGGTAAAACTCCACGATCTGGTCCAGCGGCACCTGCCGGAAACCACCCGAATGGCCAATTGGGGTTGCGGAGTTGGAGCGTTCGGCGATGTCGGAGCCGGCGCGGGTGAGCCAGTCGTCGAAAAGCATGCGCGATTGGCCTGGAAACGCGCGGGCATAGGCGGTTTCAACTGCGCGAATGTCTGAATTGCGGATGCGGCGCGGGCTCATCCGGCGCACGATCAGCGGGTCGTCGATACGGATCGCTTCGGCTTCGGAGGGCAACCCGCCCACCTTCTGCGGTCGTACCACCAGCGGATCCAGCGAGACCACGTGCCCGATCACATCCGTCAAATGCGAACCCGCGCGGCGCCGCACCACCACCCGATCACCCGGTTGCGCCGGGCCCTGACGAAACACCACTAGTGACCGAACGGGTCCGGATCCGTCCCCGGCAACCATGTGTTACCCGCGTGATCCCAGCCGTTGCGCTTGACCGCGCGCTTCGCCTCGCGCTTGTAGCGGCCGGTGAGCACGTCAAGGTACACAAAGCCATCCAGGTGGCCGACCTCATGTTGCAGGCAGCGCGCGAAAAAGCCCGTGCCCTCGACCTCGACCTCGTTGCCGTTCTCGTCCAGGCCCGTGACCTTCGCCCACTCCGCGCGGGCCGTGGGGAAGGACTCGCCCGGGACCGACAGGCAACCTTCCTCATCGTCGTCGCTGGGCATCGTCTTCGGAATCTCGCTGGTCTCCAGCACCGGGTTAATCACCGTGCCCCGACGCATCGTGTCCCCATCCGGGCAGTGGTACACAAACAGCCGCTTGTTCACACCGATCTGATTCGCCGCCAGCCCCACGCCGTGCGCGGCGTCCATCGTCTCGTGCATATCCGCGATCAGCTGCTTGAGCTCCTCAATCGGCTCCGTCACCGGCTCCGTAGGGTTGTGCAAAACCGGGTCGCCGTAAATCACAATGGGTCGGATCATGGGGCCAGTATAAGGTGGGGGCGTGGAGCCCTCCGACCTGACCATCCTCGACTTCGCCGCCCGCGCGCCCCGCAGCCTCGGCGCCCGCGAGGAAGCCATCCGCGTTGAGCTCGGCATGTCGCCCTTCAGGTACTACCAAAAGCTCAATTCGCTTATTGACGACCCCTCCGCCCTCGCCGCTCGCCCCCAACTCGTCCGCCGCCTCCAACGCATCCGCGACCAGCGGGCCCTGGGGTAGGGGTTTGTGGGTCGGGGTCGATATTTCTCACGCCCCACGAGGTTGTGGGTCCGTATTCGCCCAGGTCGCGTTCGGGCCGGTGTGAGATTTCTCGGATGGGTACTTTGAGAGCTTGTGGGGCGGGGAAAGCTGGCCCACCGGCGCGTCGCTCGGGGCCTGTCGCGCGACCCACATTAGGGTGACGGTTGTGACTAATGTGAATCCTGTTAATGGCAACCGCGACAACTCCGGTAAGGGCGCTGACCGCGCCCGCGATCTGTATGAGGAGGCGGCGGACGGCTCCTTCGACGAGGCCTTCGAGGAGTTCTACGACGAACCCGCTGCTGGCCGCCACCACCGTTTGGAGCGGGTGGAAGACGTCGAGTTCGAGGACGTTGAAGGCTACGAGGATTACGACGACTACGACCAGGACGGCTACGCCGACGAACCCTACGACTACGTGGCTGAACTGGAAGAATCGGAAGAGGATGACCGCGGAGGCGTCCTCGCAGCCGGAGCCATGGGTGCGAGCATTGCGGAAAGCGACGCAGCTGCGGCTGGTGCGGAGGGTGCAGCGGGTGCGGCTGGTGCAGGTGCTGGCACCGTATCCAGCAGTGCAGCGACCGGCAGTGGTGCAGCGCTCGCCGGCGGGGCGGCCGCTGTGAGTGGTGTGCCGAAGCGTGGGCTGGCGATGATCCTCATTGCCGTGGCCATCCTCCTTGGCCTGTGGGGTGTTTACGCAATGACGCAGTCTGGCAAGGAAGGTGGGGACACGACCGCGCAGGAGCAGCAGAACCAGCAGGAACAGCAGGGCCAGAACCAAGGTCAGAACCAGGGCCGGAACCCAGGCGATACGAACCGTGGCCCGAATAGCGGCAACCCAGTGGACCCGGCGGATCCGGCGGATCCGAACAGCCCGGCTGAAGGGACCGAAGGGGCTGACCAGGCCGGCACGGACGGCGCAGACGGCGCCACCAATAACAACGAGCCGATGACGGCGGAGAATGAGACGGTGAACGTCTTTAACAACTCCACGGTTCCGAATCTGGCGGCGGATGTGTCTGGCACGCTGAAGGACCAGGGCACGCGTATCGGCGAGGTGGGCAATATCACCGAGGCGCAGGCGATTCTGACTGAGAACACCGTGTTCTTTGACCCGGCAACGCCGGGGGCGGAAGAGCGGGCGAGGGTGCTGGCGGAGAGAGTGGGGGGCGTCGCTAAGCCAAATGATGCGTCGGTGCCTGAGAACGCGGCGAAGCCTGGCTCTTTGACGCTGGTGCTCACGGGCCCGGTTGCCCTGTAGGAGGAATGACGTTGAACCAACACATGGATCCGTTCCGTGACTTCAACCGTTCGGCGGGTCCGACGTTGGGCGTGGAGTGGGAGATCGCGCTAGTTGACCCGCTGAGCAGGGATTTGGTGCCGTTTGCGGCGGACGTGATCGACAAAGTGGAGAAGCGTTGGCCCGGCACGCACTTGGAGAAGGAGTTTCTGAAGAACACCATCGAGCTGGTCACGCCGGTGTGCCAGAACACGGGCGAGGCAATGGCGTATCTGGCGGAGACGAAGGACAAGATCCAGCAGGTTGCGGACGATATGGGCCTGCAGTTGTGGGCGGGCGGCGGCCACCCGTTTGCGGATTTCCGTACGCAGCCGGTGGGGGATAAGCCGACGTACAAGGAGATCATCAACCGCACGCAGTATTGGGGGCAGCAGATGCTGCTGTGGGGGACGCACGTGCACGTGGGGATCCGGCATGAGGATCGGGTGTGGCCGATCATCAACGCGATCATGACGAAGTACCCGCAGCTGCTGGCCATCAGCGCATCGAGCCCCGCGTGGGAGGGCCTGGACACGGGCTACGCATCCAACCGCACGATGCTCTACCAGCAGCTTCCCACCGCGGGCATGCCGTACCAATTCGGCAGCTGGCAGGAGTGGGTCGATTTCATGCGCGACCAGACTATCTCCGGCGTCACGTCACACACGGGCTCCATGCATTTCGACGTCCGCCCCGCCGCCAAATGGGGCACCATCGAAGTGCGCATTTCCGACGCCGCCACGAACCTACGTGAGCTCGCCGGAGTCGTCGCCCTCACACACTGCCTCGTTGTGCTTTTCGACGACATGTTGGACCAAGGCCGCCCCCTCCCCACCCTCCAACCGTGGCATGTGGCGGAGAATAAGTGGCGGGGTGCTCGCTATGGGTTGGAAGCTGAGATCATCACCAGCCGCGACACCGATGAGCGCCTAGTCACGGACGATCTGCGCGACTTAGTGGAGGAGCTCCAGCCGATCGCAGAGCGGTTGGGGTGTGTGGAGGAGTTGAACATCGTCAACGAAATCATCGACGGTGGTGCCGCCTACCAGCGTCAACGCGCTGTGTTCGAGGCCACGGGGGATTGGCGTGGTGCGGTGGACCAGGCGGTGGAGGAACTGCGCGCCGGGCACCCGTAGGTCGGATAAGTCCGACCTACGATTAAAGCGATTTGTGAAGGTCCCCCGGGTGCTCGTTGATAGCAATGTCCTCTTCCTCACCGTAGAGTCCCTCGCGGCGGGAGACGCGGCCAAGGCGCTGCGCGGTGACCGGGTTGGTCATGAGCGCGAAGAGGACGAGCAGGAGGAGCATGCCAACGTCGCCGCGCTGGCCGACGTCGAAATGCTCATCCCCAATGAGCCGGAAGATGACTCCAATGATGACCATGATCAGGCCCACGGTCTGTGGTTTGGTCACCGCGTGAACGCGCGCCAGTGTGCTGCGGAAGCGGTTCATGCCTACGGAGGCGAAGAACACCTGGAGGGCGCCGGCGACGATGAAAATCAGCGACAGGACATCGGTGATAAAAGCGAGGTTCCACATGGTTACAGTGCACCGTCCCTCTTACGGAAGCGGGCGACGGACAGGGAGCCGATGA
Source organism: Corynebacterium sp. MSK044 (assembly GCF_030232825.1). Lineage (NCBI taxonomy): Bacteria > Bacillati > Actinomycetota > Actinomycetes > Mycobacteriales > Corynebacteriaceae > Corynebacterium > Corynebacterium sp. MSK044. The sequence goes on along the minus strand of NZ_JASPJJ010000003.1, from coordinate 140,148 downwards.
AGCCCAGCATGGCTACCACGAACATGGCGTTGACCACGGTGGTGTCTAGCGTCCAACAGATGTAGGTGGCCAGGGCGCATTGGATGGAGGCGACGATGCCGTCCATCGCAATGACGCGGTCCAGCGAGTTCGGCCCGATGATCAGGCGCCACGTGGTGACAAAAAACCCAGCCACGAGGAGGATCGCCGCGAAGGCGAGCACGGTGTTATAAATCGCGTCATCCATGTTTGGGGCCCTTTCGCTTCTCAAAAATCTCGATCATTGAGCGTTCCAGTTTCTGCACATCAGCCAATGCCTTTTCGACGTCATCTTGCGTCCCCGCCGACAACACGTGAATGGTCCAGGTGCGATTAGCCAGATCAATATCCGTCACACACCCACCGGGCTGGAGGTTATACGCGCAGGTGGCAAAGTACAGTGCCAGCTCTGAATCCAGGCGCATGGGAACCTTGAAGATGGCGCTGCGGGGTGGGTCCGCAGGGCGAATGGCCAGCCAGGAGACATTGATGGCAGCGACGATGAGCTGCCCGACCCAGCGGATGACAAAAACAAACAGCTTGGGTAAATCCACCCGGATACCACTGGTGGGCAGCTTGGGCAGGGGCAGCAGCATCGTGATGGCGGTGCCCAGCAGCAGACCCGCCAAGGCGTTAGCCCAGGTGAGCTCGCCCATGAGCAGGATCCACATGGCTGTGAGCCAGACGATGAACCACGGACGGAAGCGGTCAGCGAGGTTACGGCCAAAGCGGCGTTTGGGGGTGAATCGAGTGGGGCTCATCGGGAGGCCTCCTCTCCGGTCGTCTTCTCGGCCGGCGTCGGTACCGGAACGGTGGTCACGCCGGCACTCGGTTCCTCGATGTGGTGGCGGCGGTTGGGGAGGGCATCGGAGTCGTCGTTAAGCGATCCTTGATCGAGCGTCCGGGAGGGGTTCGACCAGTCCGTGCCCAGGACCGCGGTGCGGTAAAGGTTGGTGTCGAAGGAGGAGTCCGCGGCGCGGCCCGTGATCGCAGCGATGGGGCCCGCGAGGAATGTGATGGCCACGGATGCCGCGACGAGCGTAGCGGTGGAGGCAAGCATTCCGGCGGGTACGCGACCGGCGTCCTGGCTATCTTCCAGCGAGACTGTGTCCGAGATGTCCCCGAGTGGGCTGACGCGGACGGAGACGACATTGCCTTCGGGGGCGTCTTTGCGGTCGCGAACGAAGGCTTTGGACCACACGATCATCATCGCGTACAGCGTGAGCAGCGAGGTAACCACAGCGCCGATGATGAGTACCCAGGACAGCCACGAACCTTCTTCAGCACCGGCCTGGATGAGCAGGACCTTGCCGATGAAGCCAGAGAACGGCGGGATACCGCCCAAGTTGAGAGCCGGGATCATGTACAACAACGCGATCACGGGCGCGGTGTACAGCAGTGAACCGAGGCGGCGCAGCTGGGAGGAGCCCATCTGACGTTCGATAAGGCTGACCACGAGGAACAGGGAGGTTTGCACCAGAATGTGGTGGACCGCGTAGAAGATCGCGCCACTCAAACCGTGCGGGGTGCCCAAGGCGACACCGAAGATCATGTAACCGATGTGGCTGACCAGGGTGAAGGACAGCAGACGTTTGATGTCGTTTTGGGCAAGCGCGCCCATCACACCGATGACCATGGTGGCCAGCGCGACCCACATGAGGAGGGTGCTTAAGGAGCCATCCGGGAACATAGTCATCTTCACCCGGATGATGGAGTACACACCGACCTTGGTGAGCAAGCCCGCGAACACAGCGGTGACCAGGGATGCGGCGGTGGGGTAGGAGTCCGGCAGCCACGCATCCAGCGGGAACACCGCCGCATTGATGCCAAAGGCCACGAGCAAAGTGGCAAAGATCGCGGTGCGGGTGCCATCCGGGATGTCCTCAAACCGGATGCCCGCCTGCGCCATGTTCACCGTGCCCACGGAGGCATACACCAGGCCGAGGGCAAACAGGAAGACCATCGACGAGGACATGGACACCATCACGTAGCTGATGCCCGCGCGCACACGCTGGGGCGAGGCACCCATGGTGAGCAGGATGTAGGAGGCAACCAGGAAGATCTCAAAGCCCACATACAGGTTGAACAAGTCGCCCGCCAGGAAGGACAAGTTCACGCCCATGGACAGCAGCATGTACACCGGCAGGAACACCTCAACCGGGTCATTCTCATTGCCGTCCCGGATACCCTGGCTGATGGCAAACCACATCACGCAAAACAGCACGATGGCGGACACAAAGAGCATGATGCCGGAGAGCCGGTCCGCCACAAACGTGATGCCAATGGGGGCGTCCCAGCCACCCATCTGCAGTGTTTGAATGCCGGAGATATCCGCCACCAAAATCATGGACGCGGCGACACCGGCCAGCACCAAGAAGGTGATGAACGCGATGTTGCGCTGCAGCCCACGGTGGCCACCAGCCAACAAGATCAGCCCGGCTGCCAACGCAGGGATGAGCACCGGCAGGGGAATCAGGTACGGCATGTAGGGGAGCAGGAAGTCAACGTACTGCTCAAAAAGCGTGGGAGCGTTCACCGCGCTATTCATCGTCGACCTCCTTCACTGGGCTCTCAAAGGAGCGGGGACCAAAGGCATCACCACTACTACTCATACGGCCGGTCTCTGGGTCATCCGACGCGTCCGCATCCGGTGCCGCTGCCGGGGTGGCGGGGCGGGCCGCAATGGCCTGGTCCTCCGCGTCGTGCTCAATCACATCGTCCGTGCGGTAGCGGTACTGCCTGTACATCAGCGCCAGGATGAAGGACACCAGCGCCATGGAGATCACAATCGCGGTGAGGATCATGCCCTGGGCCAAAGCGTCTGCGGATTGCTCAGCGGCTGCGGAATCGCGGTTCACAATCGGCGGTGCTCCAGCCTCCCCGCCAGCCTGCAGCAGGAGGAGGTTCGCGCCATTACCAATGAGCATGACGCCAAGCAGCATGCGCGTCATCGCCCGGTCCAACATCAGGTACACGCCGGCGGTAATCAGCACGCCAGATGCGATGAGGAGGAACAGATTCGCTTCCATTACTTCGCCTCCTCAGAGTTGATCGGGGACACAGGGGTCTGAGCGGCCTTTGCAGACTTGGCCGCTTCGCGTGCCCGTCGGCGCTCCTCATTCTTCTGCTGCAGCGCGCGGGCACGATCGCGTGCGCGTTCCTTGCGTTCCTCTTCCTCACGGTCGATTTGTGCGCCAAGGGAAGTCAAGGTGTGCATGGTGGTGCCGACGACGATGGTGTACACGCCAGCGTCGAAAAGCAGGGCTGACGGGATGGTGACTGCGCCGATAAGCGGCAACACCGGCTCGATGTACCCGCTGGTCAACGGTGGGTAGCCGAGGAACATCGGGATCACCGCTGCTAGGCCGGAGAGCAGGAGGCCCGCGCCGAGCAGTTTCGACGGATCCACCGGCAGCGCCTCTTCGAGCTCCTCCCGACCACCGGCGAGGTAGCGCAACGTCAGCGCAAGGCCCATGACCAAGCCGCCGGCGAAACCGCCGCCCGGTGCGTTGTGGCCGGAGAAGAAGAAGTAAGCAGACAGCAACACCATCGCCGGGAAGAGCAGGCGGGTGACCACATCCACCATGATGGAGCGGTTCTGTGCCTTCTCGCCTTCCACGCCCGCGGCGAGCCAACGCGGGCGGTGGGTGGACAACGTCGGGCGGCGCGAGTCACGAGTGAAGGATTCGGTGCGGTAAATCAGGCTGGCCACACCAGTCGCGGCGATGACCAGAACGGAAATCTCGCCGAGAGTATCCGCGGCACGCAAGTCCACCAGCAGCACGTTCACGGTGTTGCGGCCGTGGCCGATGTCGTAGGCTAGGTCCGGCATGAAACGGGAGATCGGTTCGGTGATCCGCGCGGACATCGCCGCGATGGCCACGACCACAACGGAGAAACCAGTACCCACGGCCAGCCAAGCGCGCAGACGGTTGTCGGTATCGCGCACGTCCACCTCGGTGGGCAGCTTGCGCAACACCAGCATGAACACGACCATCACCAGCGTTTCCACCAGCACCTGCGTCAGCGCTAGATCCGGCGCGCCGTGGAAAGCGAAGATAACGGCGGAGCCGTAGCCCGTCAAACCTACCAGGATGACCATGGACAAACGATTCCGAATGATCGTCGCCGCCACCGCACAACTGATCAGCACCAGCACCGTCATGCCCTGCCAGGGGTTGTCCCACAGCTTCATGTGAACATCCGCGGAATCCCCAAACACCAGTGACGTCAGCGGCACCACTAACAGCACACTGAAAATCACGGCCAGGTTGATGGTCAAAGAACCGCGCTGCGTCGAAGCGGTCAAGCGAAGGCTCGCTTGTCGCAGTACCCGCAACATATTGTCCCAGAGCTCATCCGCATCGCCCAGTGCCGGACGCTCAAACTGCATCTTGTTCAGCAGCTCACGCTGCCAGAACATCAGCGCACCGGTAGCAATGATCACCGCGCTTAGCGCCAGCGGGACAGTAATGCCGTGCCACAGCGCCAGATCCTGGTGCTCGCCCTGCGGGAAACGCACGTGCAGATACTGGTTGAAAATCGCCGACAGGGGTTTGGGAACCAGACCGAACACAATGGTCAGCAGCACCAGCAGGCCCGGCGGTGCCCACTGCAGGAAGTTGATGGGTTTCATGGTGGCGACGGCGGGGGAGACGCCGCGGATAAGCTCAATGCCCACGTTGCGCGGCTGCTTGCGCGCGAAGGCGCCCCACAGGAAGTACAGCGAGTAGGTCATGGTGAGGATCGAGCCCGCGACGAAACCGACGAGCAGCACATTGCGCGGCATGCCTACCAGCAGTTCCTCGTGCATCGTCGTCTCGAGCACGGCTTCTTTGGCCACGAAGCCCCACAGCGGCGGGATGCCCGCCATTGACGCCGCCGCGAGCGTGGCCAGTACCGCAACCAGTGGTTCCTTGCGCCCAAGCCCGGAGAGTTCGCGGATGTCGCGCGTGCCGGCTGTGTGGTCGATCGCACCGACGATCATGAACAGCGCCGCCTTAAACAGCGAGTGCGCAAACACGAGCGCTAGCCCCGCAAGCATCGCCTCGCGCGAGCCAATGCCCACCACCGCAGTCATAAACCCGAGCTGCGACACCGTGCCATACGCCAGAATCAGCTTCAGATCGCGCTGCTTCAGCGCCATCCAGCCACCCAGCAGCATCGTGAACACGCCCGCCGGAAGCACAACCACATGCCACACGCTTATCGACGAAAAATCCGGCGCCAACCTTCCCACCACATACACACCGGCCTTCACCATGGCAGCGGAGTGCAGGTAGGCGGACACCGGTGTCGGTGCCGCCATCGCGCCGGGCAACCAGAAGTGGAACGGTGCCTGCGCCGATTTAGTGAGTGCGCCGAGCAGGATGAGCATCACCGCCGCGGTGATTCCCGGGATGTCCGCCAGGTTGGTCAGACCGGGGATCTCCGAGAACTTCCACACATTCGTCTGGGTGCCAAACAGGATGATGCCCACTAGCATGGCCAACCCGCCAAACGTGGTGACCAGCAGTGCCTGCGTCGCCGCCCTTCGTGAGGACGCACGCTCCCCGTAATACGACACCAGCAGAAAGGAGAGCACGGAGGTGATCTCCCAGAAGATGTACATCATCAAGATGTTGTCCGAGATCACCAGCCCGTACATCACCGTGGCAAACATGGTGAGCTCCGCCGCGAAGATACTCAACCGCCGCGGATTCGAATCAAAATAGCCCCAGCAATACAGCAACACCAGCGCGCCGATACCCAGGATGATCAGGCCGAACAGCCCCGCGAACGCGTCGAGCCGGAACTCAATATTCAGGTGCATCCCCGGCATCCACGGATACGTGGCCAGGATCTCGCCCCCGTTGTGGAAGGTCCCCGCCGTGAAGTGGTACACCAACCAGAAAAACCCCGCCGCGGGCACCAGAGCCAACAAACCAAAAGCGGGCCTGCCTAGCGTACGAACCAGGACTGGCGCCGCCGCAGTTGCGGCAATGAGCGCGATGAGCAGGGTGATCACGGTGTCACGGTCCTCCCGAGAAGATCGATCAATCGGTTAAGGATGCAGCAGCTAACAAACACACCCTGCCAACTTGGGAAACACGTGAAACCAAATCAAAAGGCGCGTCATGGAGGCGCGGCCAACTTCAGACAGTCTACAGATTTTTACCCGATGGTGTCGTGGCAACAAAGGGTTGGCTTAGTTTTTGGCTGAGTCGCTGGCTTAGCTTCTGGTCTAGCCGTAGATGCGCTGCGCACCAGAGGCCATTGCGGAGGCAATGGAGATCTCGCTGGTCGTACCAAAACCGACAGCCCAAGCGGTGTTGCGCTCGTTGATCTGGTGAGCGACCTTGATGGCGGTGAACTTCGCCTCAAAGATCTCAAACTGGTGGAACTCGAGGATCTCAACGTAACGATCCTCCTCCGCCAACATCGCCGCAAAAGCGTGCGCCGGACCAGAAGCCGTGACCTCACGGTGCTCCGTCTGCGGCGGGTAGGTCTTGGATGTGCGGGTGACATCCGCAGCGTAGGTGGTGTAGCACCAGTTCTCGCGGGTAGCGGTGATGTCGGAGAACTTAACCGTCGGCGTCGGCGCGTAAGTGGCAGTGAACAAGGACCAGGACATGCCCATGGCCTCTTCGCGCAGCTCGCGCGGCAAACGACGCGACGTCTCGTAGCGCAGCTGGAACGGATCCAGAGCCTCATGCTGCTGCGTGTCCTGCTGCGTCGTCTGCTGCGGTGCCGGGGTAGCCGGGGTTTCCGGAGTTTCCGAGGTGAAACCCTCGAAGCGAGTCTGGGTGGTCTGCTGGGTCTGAGTCTGAGTCTCGGTGTAAGACACGAGTATGTCCTTCTACGTTTGCGGTTTGTGTTGGGGGTGTACCGACTCGCTAGTACTGGGTGGCTAAGGACCACTACCCCACACCGCAGGGAGTCGGTTACTCCGCGTTGGGGTCGGTGGCCTTAATTACCACCGCTAGCGCTAGCGGCGCTAGGGCTCGTAGAAGAATCTGCTTTTGCATGTCTGTGACAGTAGCCCACCCGTCTGGTGATGCGCAACACACTGGGGGCAACTTTTTCTGGCTATTTCGTCCATTTTTGACATTGTCGCAGCTCAGACCCCTTGGTGCTGTCTCAAAAAATCTACCCCTGATCCCACTATATGGAACGCCTTGATGGTGGGCTCGCTCTGCATTGCATCCTGCACAGCGTCCGTCCTGCGCCCGTGCTGCGTCACCCAGTTCCGCCTAGCTCCACCCAGCATCACCGCCCAACCCCCAATCACGCAAAACCCGAACTTTAGAACCCGAACATCACTGCTTTTTGGCCGAAGTTCGGGCTCTAGAGTTCGGGGTTTGGCTGGGCAAGGGGCGACGAGAGGGGGTGGCAAGGGGTAAGAGGGGGCGGGAGGGGGAAAGTGGCGGGGGGATACAGGCATGGAGTCGGTCTGACCTTTAGAGGGTCCGGCTTGCCCGGGCGGGGGTGAGGATGGGGCCGCGGTTCTGGGAGCGTCGATAAGCAGTGATGACACGCTGGACACAGTCATCCTCATCGCGGAGGATATCGGCGGGGAACAGGCGGATGACCTCGTAGCCCTGCTCGCGCAGCCAGTTTTCGCGGCGGAGCTGTTTCATCACCGTTTCGTGGGGGAGGTCCTCGAACTTCATCGCGCCGTCGATCTCAATGACGAGCTGATCCCACAGCAGATCAACGCGCACGCGGTGCCCGATCCGCATCTGCGGCTGTGTCGTGATGCCGTGCTCGGTGAGGATGATGCGGAAGAGCGATTCATAGGGTGACTCCGACAGTGAAATACTCATCGCGAGCGCCTCCCGTGCCACCGCGATGCCCTTCTTGCCGGTCAACCGCGCGATAGTTGCTGCGATCTGATTCTGTTTTACCTGCACGTTGATCGGTGCTTCGCCCTCCAGCCAACTGTCCAGCGCCGCAACGCCGTGGCGCAGACCATGCAGACGAGCGATATCGACGATCGTCCTTTCCACCGTCGTTGCCCGCACGATGCTAGAGCCGGTGCCGTCGCTGGCCTGAAACGTGTTGTAGTCCATGTCCGGGATGATCATGTGGTGGAACATGGTGCTAGGTGGCCACTTCTGCATGGAAGGTGGCTTGCCCGAGGTGTGGGCAAGTTCGACGACCTCGTCCTGCAGTGGGAGAACCCAGTGCTCGAGGAACTGGGCGGCGGAACGTCCGACAAGGATCGCTTTGTGTGAGGCTGTCGCAATCGCATAACACCTGAGATAATTCTGCTGGTAGCGCTTGAGCTGGTTCCAGTCCTCGGCTGCGATGAATTTTGTAGCTGAGAGTTTCACGCATTCCTGGTGCTGGGCCTGCCCGCGCGGCAGGAGTAAGTCGCGCAGCTCAATATTCTTCATTGGTCCCCCCTGTGGTCCCCTTATGGTTGCGCTCCCCCGAGCGCTCTTAGGGGGACGTTAGCAGAGCTTGGGCGAGGCGGTACTCGGTATGCAAGCGTTGATTCTCCCTAGAAAACCCAAACCCCGAACCTTAGAACCCGAATACTGGCTAAAAAGCGACGAGGTTCGGGTTCTAGAGTTCGGGGTTTGCTGGAAGTGGGAAAGGGCCCCGCCCTAGCCCTACAGCGACGCCACGCGCTGCAGGAACTTGGCCTCCGCGACGGCGATGCGTTCGATCTCGTAGGGGTGGACGGACTCGTCGACCGAGTGGATGCCGGCCTGGTTGTCCTCCACGCCGTACATGGCAATCGCGGCGTTGGGGAAGTGCTCCTGCAGGGTCGCGGTGAGCGGGATGGAGCCACCGGAACCGACAGTGACCAGGTCAGTCGGGGCGGTGACGGTGGGGTCAGAGCCGGCGGTTTCTTGGTAGGCCTCCTGCAGGCATTCGCCGAGTAGGGCGATGGCTGGTTGGGAGGGGTCGGTGGCAAAGCCGTTGTTGATGTCGAAGATCTCTACGGACACCTTGGCGCCCCACGGGATGTGGGCGATGAGGTGCTGCTTCAGGGCTTCGGCGGCAGCAGCGGGGTCCATGCCGGCGGGAACGCGCAGGTTGAGCTGGGCTTCGGCGCGGGGAACGATGGCGTTGACGGCCTTGCTGACTGGGGTGGAGGTGAAGCCGATGATGGTGACGGCGGGGCGGGCCCACACGAGGTCGGCAACACCAGGAGCACCAGCCGAAGGAGCACCCGAAGCACCCGACTCCACCCCACCCAGCAGGGACACCCCATCGAGGACACCGGCGTCGGCGCGGAAGGCTTCCGCGTCGTAGGGCTGACCAGGCCAGGTGGCGGTGAGGGCGTCGGAGAGGCCGTCGATGGTGGTGTGGCCGGAGGCGTCGCGAAGCGAATCGAGGGTGCGGATCAGGGCGTCGACCGGGTCGGGAGCGGGGCCGCCGAAGGTGCCGGAGTGGATGGCGCCGCGCAGGGTCTCCACGGTGACTTTGAGTTGGGCGCCGCCGCGCAGGGCGGTGGTCAGGGTGGGGGTGCCTACGGCGACGTTGCCGGAGTCGGCGATGAGGATGACGTCAGCCTCGAACAGCGAGGGCTTTTCCTGGATGAGCTTTTCCAGGCCACCACCGCCGAGTTCCTCGGAGCCTTCGACGAGGACGATGAGGTTGGCGGTGGGGCCGTCGGTGGCGTCGATAAGCCTGAGGGCCTCGAGGTGCATGGCCACGTTGCCTTTGCAATCGGCGGCGCCGCGCCCGTACCAGCGGCCGTCGCGTTCGGTGAGGGTGAAGGGGTCGGCGGTCCATGCGGCGGGGTCGCCGGCGGGCACGACGTCGTAGTGGGAGTAGAGGAGGACGGTGGGGGCGTCGTCGCTCACATGCCGGCGGCCGATGATAGCGTCAGCCTTATCGATGGTCGCGTGCCTCTCCACCTCCAACCCCCGCTCCGCTAGCGCCGCGGCCACCCAATCAGCGGCAGCTGCATGTTGATCAGCCAATTCAGGGACTGAGTGAGGGGAATTAAAGGACACGAGTGCGGACAGGTCGTTGAAGATCCGTTCGCGGTTCGGGCTAAAAGTGTTCATGTTTTTGAACGTACCACCGGGGAGCGAAACGGCAGTTGCGTGGCTAGGATCGGGCCTACTTAAAAGGACCTCAACCTAGAGGAGGCCGCGATGCTAGAGGATTTCCAGGACCTGTTCGCGCGTCTGTTCTCGGACCTACTCGAGAACAAGTTCGTTTTCGTGCTATTCGGGTTTTTCGCGCTCTCGATTGTGTGGCCCGTGGTGCGCAAAAACTTCGACAAAGTGGTGAAGCGTGAGTACGGGCATGTGGTGGCGGTGGATATTTCGGTGACTAGGCGCCCGCTGTCCAGTAGGAACTCGGAGCCCATGCACACGCGGATGCTCGTGCGCATGGGGTCGGGGGAGGAGCTGCTGACCAGGTGGGATGACTCGACGGGGAGGCTGCGAAACGGCATCAGGAAGCAGGTATTCCAGGGCAATTGGATCAACCTGTACGCGCCGAAGATCAATGTGCCACCAGAACAGCAGGAGGCAGCCATAGAGCAGATGAAGGCGAAGTTCTACCGCTTTGAGCTCCCGCAGCCGACGTCCGTGGTGGTGTTGCGCCGGAAGAGCGGCAGGTTTGATCTGGAGTTCTAGCTCTACCGGTTTCCACCTTTAGTAGGGCAGGAGTAACATCCCACCAGTCTGAAGGCACCCCAAGAAAGGCTCAACATGGACAACCGGACGCAACTGCGCGAGCTGACTCTGCGCGGCATCATCATTGGTGGCCTGATCACGCTCGTGTTCACGGCGGCCAATGTGTACCTGGGCCTCAAGGTGGGGCTGACGTTTGCTACGTCCATTCCGGCGGCGGTCATTTCGATGGCGGTGCTGCGCAAATTCGCTGGGCACAATGTGAAGGAAAACAACATTGTGCAAACGATTGCGTCCGCAGCAGGCACGCTGTCCGCGATCATCTTCGTTCTGCCGGGCCTGGTCATGATTGGTTACTGGCAGGGCTTCCCGTTCTGGACCACCACGCTCGTGTGCGCACTCGGCGGCATCTTGGGCGTGATGTTCTCGGTCCCGTTGCGTCGCGCGCTGGTCACGGGCTCTGACCTGCCATATCCGGAGGGTGTCGCCGCGGCGGAGGTGCTCCGCGTGGGGGATGGGGATCCGAGCAATGAGGAGAATGTGAAGGGCCTGCGCACGATCGTCGTGGGTGGCCTCGTCTCCGCAGCGTACGGTCTGCTCGCCGCGATGAAGGCGGCCGCGAGCGAAGTCTCCGCGGTGTTCAAATTCGGCCCGGGTGCCACGATGCTCGGCGGCTCGCTCTCCCTCGCGCTTATCGGTGTGGGCCACCTCGTGGGTATGACGGTGGGTATCGCCATGCTCGTGGGTGTGGTCATTTCCTTCTTCGTCCTGCTTCCATGGCGTACCTCTGCGCTTATCGACGCCTCCGCTACCGACCTCGCCGACATCGTCACCACCACCTTCTCCTCCGAGATCCGTTTCATCGGCGTGGGCACGATGGCGGTGGCCGCACTGTGGACCCTGATCAAGATCGCCGGCCCGGTGGTCAAGGGTGTGAGTGCCTCCCTGGCCAGCTCCCGCAAGCGCGCGGCCGGCACGGAGGTGGATGTGACGGAGCAGGACATCCCGTTCCCGATCGTTCTGGGCATCATCCTGGTGTCCATGCTTCCTATTGGTTTCTTGCTGTGGGATTTCCAGCAGGGCACGGACATCCATGAGCATGCGGTGAGCCTGACCATTATTTCGGTTCTGTTCATTCTCATCGCGGGTCTGGTCATTGCTTCCGTGTGTGGTTACATGGCTGGCCTCATTGGTGCGTCGAACTCGCCGATTTCCTCGGTGGGCATCATCGCTGTGATTGCGTCCGCGCTGCTCATTGCGGCGTTCATGGCGGGTACGGATGCGAGTGCGTCCTCGCTGGTGGCCTACACGTTGTTCACGGCGGCGATTGTCTTCGGCATCGCCACCATTTCCAATGACAACCTGCAGGACCTCAAGACTGGCCAGCTCGTCGGCGCCACCCCGTGGAAGCAGCAGGTGGCCCTGGTCATTGGTGTGATCTTCGGTTCCGTGGTTATTCCGCCGGTGTTGCAGCTCATGCTCACCGCGTTCGGCTTCCAGGGTATGGAGGGTGCCGGTGCGGATGCGTTGGCGGCGCCACAGGCGGTCCTGATGTCGTCCGTAGCAACGGGCATTTTCGACGACTCCTTGGACTGGAACCTCATCTTCCTCGGCGTGGCCATCGGTGCTGTGGTGATCATCATTGATGAGGTCCTGGGTGTGACTACCAAGAAGAAGTACGCTCTGCCGCCGCTGGCCGTGGGCATGGGCATGTACCTGCCGGTCGCGGTCACTGTGATGGTGCCGGTCGGCGCGCTGCTGGGTTACCTGTACAACCGCTGGGCATCAGGCCAGCGCAACCCGCAGTCCGTGATCCGCATGGGCACGCTCGGCGCCACCGGCCTCATCGTGGGTGAGTCCCTCTTCGGCGTGGTCAACGCCGGCATTATCGCCGCCTCGCAGGGAGAGAGCCCGCTCGAGATTTTCGACGGTGCCCGCTGGTCCACCGCCCTCGGCGTCATCCTCTTCATCGCCGCGGTTGTCTTTATCTATAGGCGCACCGCGCACTCGGCGAAGGATCTGCCCGCAGCTGTGGCGGCGGAGAAGTAGCAGCGTCTCGCGCCCTACCTTGCACTCGGGGCCGTTGACTGCTAAAAAAGGCTTTAGCACTCCAGCCAAGTGAGTGCTAAAAAGTCAATTTCGAGCGGGTGAGGTTGGTAGCGCTCACCATCCGTGCCGTCGCGGGCGCCTGCTTGGACCTTTTAGACGTGAGAGTGGCGTCGCCTTTCCTATATATAAGAGGAGCAACAAACTCACATGGCAAAGATGATCGCATTCGATGAGGAAGCACGCCGCAGCCTTGAGCAGGGTCTGAACACCCTGGCCAACGCTGTGAAGGTGACCTTGGGGCCGAAGGGACGCAACGTTGTCCTGGAGAAGTCCTGGGGTGCGCCGGCGATCACTAACGATGGTGTGACCATCGCTAAGGATATTGAGCTGGAAGATCCGTACGAGAAGATCGGTGCGGAGCTTGTTAAAGAGGTAGCGAAGAAGACTGATGATGTTGCCGGTGACGGCACCACCACCGCTACCGTCCTCGCCCAGGCTCTCGTGCGTGAGGGCCTGCGCAACGTGGCTGCTGGCTCGAACCCGATGGGCATCAAGCGCGGTATCCAGGCTGCAACGGATAAGGTGTCCCAGATTCTTCTGGAGACCGCGAAGGAAGTAGAGACCGAGGAGGAGATCGCCTCCACCGCGGGTATTTCTGCGTCCGACCCGGACATCGGTAAGAAGATCGCCGAGGCAATGTACGCCGTGGGCAACGGCTCCGTGAACAAGGAGTCCGTCATTACCGTTGAGGAGTCCAACACTTTCGGCGTTGACCTTGAGGTCACCGAGGGTATGCGCTTTGACAAGGGCTACATCTCCGCTTACTTCGCCACCGACATGGAGCGTGGCGAGGCTGTCCTGGAGGACCCGTACATCCTGCTGGTTTCCGGCAAGATCTCCAACGTCAAGGACCTCCTGCAGGTTCTGGAGCAGGTCATGCAGTCCGGCAAGCCGCTGCTGATCATCGCCGAGGACGTTGAGGGTGAGGCTCTGTCCACCCTCGTGGTGAACAAGATCCGTGGCACCTTCAAGTCTGTGGCGGTGAAGGCGCCGGGCTTTGGTGATCGTCGTAAAGCAATGCTTCAGGACATCGCGATCCTCACTGGCGGCCAGGTCATCTCTGAAGAGGTCGGCCTGAGCCTGGACACCGCTGACCTGTCCCTGCTGGGCCAGGCACGCAAGGTTGTGATCACGAAGGAAGACACCACCATCGTCCAGGGTGCGGGCGACCAGGCTCAGATCGAGGGCCGCGTCAAGCAGATTCGCGCCGAGATTGAGAACTCTGACTCGGATTATGACCGCGAGAAGCTCCAGGAGCGCCTGGCCAAGCTCGCCGGCGGTGTCGCTGTGATCAAGGTTGGCGCTGCCACCGAGGTCGAGCTCAAGGAGCGCAAGCTGCGCATCGAGGACGCTGTCCGCAACGCTAAGGCCGCTGTTGAGGAGGGCATCGTCGCCGGCGGTGGCGTCGCCCTCCTGCAGGCCGCCAAGTCCCTGGAGGACAACCTCGGCCTCGAGGGTGATGAGGCCACCGGCGTGAAGATTGTCCGCGAAGCCATCACCGCTCCGCTCAAGCAGATCGCCCTCAACGCTGGCCTGGAGCCGGGTGTCGTCGCCGACAAGGTGGCTAACCTGCCCACCGGCCAGGGCCTCAACGCCGCTACCGGCGAATACGTGGACATGATGGCCGCCGGCATCAACGACCCGGCCAAGGTCACCCGTTCCGCACTCCAGAACGCCGCCTCCATCGCCGCGCTCTTCCTCACCACTGAGGCAGTCGTGGCCCAGAAGCCGGAGCCCGCAGCCCCGGCCATGGACCCGGAGGCCATGGGCGGCATGATGTAAGCACTCATTGCTTATCGACGAACCGGCCCCCGCGCACTGACTTATCCCCGCGCGGTGGCCGGTTTCGGCGTTTCTTAGCGTGCTACCGTTCGCGTTTTCTTACAGTCCCTTCTTAGTGTCAGGGAGATTGCGTCCTGCTCACCCCCAAAAAATACCCCCGTATTGGGGAAGTAGGAAAATTAAAATGAAATAGATTAGGGGCGAAAATGCAACATCGATTTAGTGATGCCGGACGTTACGCATCCGTGACGTACTTTTTTCTCCATTAATTTTCCCTCATGAAAAGGTGCAGGTCAGCAAATGTTTCTGGCTCCTGTTAATTCAATGTTCAACTTCTTAGTGATGTCTAAGTTTGAGGAAGTTCGTTGTGGAAACTAAAAATTTCGTTTGCGGGTCCTGTGTTTTGTGGCAGGATTATTGCCGTGACGCCCGATCGGGGTGTCTGACACTCAGAAACCCTCATCGGTGAAAGAAACCGGTGACTTTCGTAAGGAGATACAACATGGATGTCAAGGACATCATCTGGCACCTCGAGAACTTCATCAACACCAACAAGGGTTGGAACGACTTCCTGGGTGGCCTGACCAAGTTCTTCGGCCAGTGGGATGAGTACCTGAAGTGGGTTCAGGAGAAGCCGGGTCAGGGTGAAGGTGGCTTCGCTAAGGGTGCTGGCACCCTGAAGGACCTGTTCGCCGGCTCCTCTTCCAAGTAAGTAATTCACCTTTCACGAATCGATCCACAAGGAGTTAAAAATGGAAAACTTCACCAAGTTCATTGACGGTTCTTCCAAGTTCTCTGACGGTCTTGGCGAGATCATCGAGACCACCTTCAAGTTCATCATGCCGCTGGTTAATTCCGCTGAGGGCCTCGTCAGGCTGCTGAAGCTCCTCCCGTAATAGGAGCCAGCGCTGCTAGGTCACTAGCAAGCACATGAATCCCGTCGCTTCGTGCGGCGGGATTTTTTGTTGGGGTGGAGGTGGTGGCGATAGGCGAAAAGTGCATCCGTACTCCCGCAGTGGGGCGTGGGAAGCGATGGGTGACTACACTGGTAGGCATGGCCAACGATGACGATATGCCGATGATCGACCTCACCCAGACCGAGGGCTACTACGTCGACGATTCCGATGAAGATGACCCGGTGCTGCTGCAGGCGGACGGCACCCCGATTGAAACCTGGCGTGAGAACTATCCGTATGACGAGCGCATGACGCGCGACGAATACGAAAAGACGAAGCGCGCGCTGCAAATTGAGCTACTGAAGTGGCAGAACTGGACCAAGGATACTGGCCAGCGCCACATCATCATCTTTGAAGGCCGCGATGCTGCCGGTAAGGGTGGCACCATCAAGCGCTTCAATGAGCACCTCAACCCGCGTGGTGCACGCACGGTGGCGTTGGAGAAGCCGTCGCCGCGTGAGTCCACGTCCTGGTACTTCCAGCGCTACATCGAGCACTTCCCAGCCGGTGGCGAGATCGTCTTCTTCGACCGCTCCTGGTACAACCGCTCCGGCGTGGAGCGCGTCATGGGCTTCTGCACCGAGTCCCAGCACGCAGAGTTCCTGCGCGAGGTGCCCATGCTGGAGAACATGATCCTCGGTTCCGGCATCTCCCTAACCAAGTTCTGGTTCTCCGTGACCAAGAAGGAGCAGCGCACCCGCTTTGCTATCCGCCAGGTCGACCCGGTGCGTCAGTGGAAGCTCTCGCCGATGGACCTTGCCTCCCTGGATAAGTGGGATGACTACACCCGTGCCAAGGAGGAGCAGTTCCGCTACACGGACACGGATGAATCCCCGTGGATCACCATTAAGTCCAATGACAAGAAGCGCGCTCGCCTGAACGCGATGCGCTACATCCTGTCTAAGTTCGAGTACACGAACAAGGACCACAGCGTGGTCGGCGAACCCGATCCGTTGATTGTGAAGCGTGGTCGCGACCAGATCGGGGACTAGTTTCTAGGGTTTGAGGGCCAGATGTCATGTGTATCTGGCCCTTTTGCATGCGCAATTCGTGCCTGCGTTTTACGCTAATAGCGTGTCTATCCGCATCACCTGGCCCGCAGAGGGCATCGCACAGCTCACGATCGATCGCGATGAGAAGCGTAATGCGCTGAGCAGCTCATTGCTGAACTCGCTTATTAGTGCCTTCCAGCACACCCTCACATCCCACCCCTCTGCCATTGTTCTCACTGGCGCTGGCTCGTGCTTCAGTGCCGGTGCGGACCTTTCGGAGGGGAATCCAGAGGATATTTATCCCGCATTGGTGAAGCTGATTGATCTCATTCGCACTACTCCCATCGCAGTGATCGCTTACGTCAATGGACCTGCGATCGGTGCAGGCGCGATGCTCGCTGCTGCCTGCGATATTCGCGTGGTCAGTTCATCTAGTTTCTTTGCCATCCCCGTGGCGCGCATGGGTGTGAAGGTGGACCGCCAGTTGGCCGAATCGATGACAGCACTTCTGGGGGGTTCCCGTTCCCGCATGCTGCTCATGACCGGGGCGCGTCTCTCTTGCGCCGACGCTGTTTCTTGTGGCTTCGCGGCAGCGGAGGGTGATGTCGAGGCTGCCGTGGAAGTAGCGCGTGTTTGTGCATTCGGCGACCCGGAGACGATTGCCTCGATCAAGGAATCATTCGCTTAGCCCCGTAAGCGTGGCCTTTTTGTTGCGCTTTCTCGCGCGCTGGTGGCAGCGTGGGTGTGTGGGCTGGGAGCGATGTGGACAAATGTGTCCGTTTAAGCGCTTGCGATGAGCTGGCCAGTGGGAATGGGGTCATCCCGAGTGGACACACTGTGTGTCCGCTTTGAAATCAAGGTTCTTTGCAGGTCACAGTCTTGCGTGGTTGCTGACGGACAGATTTGTCCGCATGCTGATTTGCCATATATAGGCCGAAGAGAGGCCGGAGAGAGGCCGGAGAGAGGCCGAGGATAGGCAGAATGCGGGACGAATATGGGCAGAATGTGGGCCGAATATTGGACGGGCCGCTTTTCGTGTTTTAGGGGTGGTCGGAAGAGTGCATGATGGTGCGGGAGAGTTTGCGGAGGTGCTTGAGTTGCTTCGTGGTGGCGTCGTCAAGCGCGCGATCTTCAGCGGCCTCCACGAGCTTGGCTAACTCCGAGTGAATCTTGTGCCCCTTCTTCGTGGGGGTGACAAGCTGGCGGCGGCGATCCTTCGGGTCGCGCTTGCGCTCCACCCAACCTTGGCGCTCCAGGGAATCGATGAGTCGGACCATGTCAGAGGCGTCGACACTCAGGAGCTCTGAAAGCTGATTCTGGCTGGCGGCGTGCTCGAGGGTGCACGTGAGCACCCAGAACTCGCGCATCGTCGTCTTGTGCTTGGCTAACGCGGCCTCTACCTCGTCCTTCGTGGCACGACGGACCCGCTCGATCTGAAAAGAAGGGGACTGAATGAGCCCGGCGGGGAGGTCGAGATTCTTGGACATGGCCCTAATCTATCAGTAGTGGGGAAGTCCTATGGTTGGTACCGCTCGACCTTCCATGGGCGCCGCTACTCGACGGGGGTTACTCGGAAGGGAGACCCGCTTCAGTCCACGCTTGGGTGCCACCCTCAACGTTGATGACAGGGTTTTCGGTGAGCGTGGAGAGGTACTGCTGGGCCTCCGCGGAACGCCCGCCGGCCTTACAAATCACGTACACAGGCTGGGAGAAATCAATCTTGTCCGTCAAAGCCGCAAGGTTGGACAACGGGAGGTTGACCGCGCCGAGGGCGTGGATGTGGGAGAACTCGTCGGGCTCGCGGACGTCGATAAGCTGAGCATCCTGGGGAACTTCTGTGACCTGTACTGAACGCATGGAGACAGTCTAGATGTAAAGTTTGCGGTATGTCTGGACAGTCTGGGGTGCGCAACGAGCGGCGGCGATCCCCAGCCCGGCGACCCCGCGCGAACATCGCGCCCCCACCCGAGCAACGGCGATTCAAACCGCAACCCGCGCGCGTGTACAAACGGCGCCGGTGGGGCGCGTTCTACCTCATGCTCCTGCTGGTGCTCCTGTTCATCCGCTGCTGCGTGCCCAGCGAGCACGACCGGGAAATGAAAGCCCGACAGGAATTCTTCGAATCCTTAGCGCCGACCGCGAGTGTTGAGGCCAGCGAGTCAGTAGACAAGTCCCGTCCCGTGGAGATCATCATCCCAGCGATCGGCGTGCGCGCGAACTTCTCAGACGGGGCCTGCCGCTTCCACCACGGGGTCCTGGACCCGGAATCTTCCTCGGAGGCGTGCATCTTTACCGCGGAGAACAAGCCATACCAACTCCCGGGATCCGCGGCGGAGGACATTGTGGTTGTTGCTGGTCAAGCCGATGGCGATGGGCTGGCGGTGTTTTCTAAGTTGTGGTCTGACTCCACCGGGCAAGCGGGAGTGAGCCTGAATGATGCTCTGTACCTCCGGACCGAAGCTTCTGGAGACAAATGGCTGAAATACCAAGCGACTGACTTCCACTCGGCGGAAGAGGAAGGCCTCTCCCAGTCCGCTGACATCTGGGGAGCCGGGCCCATGCCGGGGAGGTTGCTGACCATTAGCGCTATTCAGCCGGAGGGGGCTGGTGCTGGTTCTGGTTCCGGTTCTGGGCAGGTGCGGAATGCCGTTGTTGGGTGGCAGTTCACCGGGGTTGTGCCTGCCGAGGCGGTGAGGGAGTAGCGAGTCTGGGGGCGTGGGATCCGGGTGTCCTATGTGGGGTGGACAAAGCAAAGCGCACAGGTCGGTGGTGACCTGTGCGCTGTCGGGGCTGAGCTGGAGGGTTTAGCCCGGTTTAGCCCTTGTAGTTCTTGAGGGAGTCCTCGAGGATTTTCTCGGCCTCAGCCTTGTCGCCCCAGCCGGAGCCAGTGACTTCCTTGTTCGGCTCGAGGTCCTTGTAGTGGACGAAGAAGTGCTCGATCTCGTCTTTCAGGAAGTCGGAGACGTCGGAGATGTCCTGGTAGTGGTCGAAGCGGACGTCGTCAAGCACACAGAGCAACTTGTCGTCGCCGCCGGCCTCGTCGGTCATCTTGAAAACGCCGAGCGGACGGGCCTTGACAATGACGCCTGGGAAGACCGGCTCGGGGGTGATGACGAGGGCGTCCAGTGGGTCGCCGTCGTCCGCAAGCGTGTGGTCAATGAAGCCGTAGTCGAGCGGGTATGCCATGGGGGTGAACAGGTAACGGTCGAGGTAGACCTTGCCGGTCTCGTGATCGAGCTCGTACTTGTTGCGGGAACCCTTGGGGATTTCGATGGTGACTTCAATAGCCATGCGGTGCTCCTTGTCGTGTGAGTTGGCCTTCGTTCTGGACCTATCGTAACTATCGCGGTGAGCGGGAGGTGTATGGACTTATGGCAAGCGGTGGGAAAGGGGGCGCAGGAGGTGTCAAACTACCCCCGTTTATGGCGATTTTTCAAGCTAAGAAAACCTCGAATTCTGAGGCCGAATTATGAGAATTGGGTGTATTTAAATTATCTGGAACCTAAGAGAAAGCCCAGTTCGTATAGCGCTTACGTATTGCTGATTGGGCATAAAAGTTTGTTAGGTTCACCCTATACATCCTCCTTAGGGGCCGACAATCGGTCGCTTGATTGAATCTTGCCCTCCCCCCTTTCCTTAAGTTCCCCTTAGGAAAATGCCCTTTCTGGCCCTACAATACAAAGTTGCTCCGAGAATTTATGGAGGAAGCTGGCAGTTGCGCAGCCCCCACCATGGCCTCGCGAGAAACGCACCCTGCGGGTGCGGGGAACCTATCCAGGTTGGGGTGCTGCAAGGAAAACGCACCCGACTCGAGGAAATTCCTTGGAACATCCTTGCCGTCGGCTGAGGCAGCTTGGCGGCCTAAAAGAACAGTCTCTGAAAGGCAGACACACATGGCAACCAACTTCACTAAGAAGACTGCTGCTATTGCCCTGGCAGCAGGTCTCGCATTCTCCGGCTCCGCTGGCGCTGTTTTTGCGCCGGTCGCAAGCGCGCAGAGCCTCGCAGACATCAACAAGGCAAAGGTCTGCATCAAGATCCACAAGAAAGTCGGCGCAAAGACTCACGGTAACCCGAACCCGGACGGCTCCGCAGTGGAGAACGTTGATGGTAAGCCGCTGGCGGGCGCAAAGTTCACCCTGCGCAAACTGAACTACGACCTGAGCAAGGAAGCTGACTTCGCTGAAGCAGCTAAGTTGCAGAAGACCGAGTCTGGTCTCGCAGACATCCCGGAAAACCGTTTGGGCGAGATCATCGGCACCAAAACCACTGATGCTAGCGGTCTTGCAGCGTTCGACAACATCCCGGCAGGTGCCTACCTGGTCACTGAGGAGCCGCCGGCAGACGCCAACGGCGCAACCTACATCCCGTCCGCTCCGTTCATCGTCTTCGCGCCGATGGCTACGGCGGACAACGAGTGGAACCGCGTTGTCCACGTCTACCCGAAGAACACTGAGCTGAAGGCTGTCAAGGAAGTCAAGGACAAGGGCAAGAACCCGATCCAGGACGGCACCGAGGGCACCGAGAGGAACAATGTTCTTGAGTACACCGTTACCTCCCCGGTTCCGTACCTGCCGCCGAACCGCAAGCTCACCGAGCTCAGCGCTGTGGATATCTACAAGGCCGGCGACTTTGTTAATGGCCTGAACATCGACAAGGTTGAGATCGTTCGCGCTGACGGCACCCGACAGACTCTGAACGCTAACCAGTACACCGTCGCCAACGGCACTGAAGAGGTCGTTGAGAACGGCAAGGTCGTTGCTGACACCACCCGCACCGTCACTGTGAGCGACAAGGCCATTATTGACAGCCTCAAGGGCGGCGACAAGCTCGTTGTCACCCTCAAGGGTGAGGTCCAAAAGATCCAGCAGAACAAGGAAGGCAAGGGCATCGAGGACGGCGAGGTGACTAACTTCGCTCGTACCACCGGTAAGACCAAGGTCACCGGCCAGCCAGGCTCCAAGGACAAGCCGGAAGAGCCGTTCGAGACCCCGAAGACCCGCGTTGAGTCCTACTTCGCAGCTGTTCGCGTGATCAAGTTCGAGAAGGACGAAGAAGGCAAGGAGAAGAAGCTCGACGGCGCAGTCTTCGACGTCTACTCCGTACCGGCTGCCAGCGCATGCACTGACACCAACAACCGCACCATGATCAAAAAGGACTTCAAGGTCACTGGCGGCGAGGCTGTCATCAACGGCCTGCACGTCACCGACTTCGTCGATGGTAAGGCTGTGACCCCGGGTGTTGAAACCAACAAGTTCTGCATCGTGGAGACCGCTGCTCCGTCCGGTTACACCCTGGACACCACCCCGCGTCAGCTGAGCGTCACTAAGGAAGATGCTCAGAACCCGAAGACCGAGAACAAGCTGACCTTCAGCTCCACCGCCAAGGTTGAGAACAAGAAGCGTCCGAAGTTCGAGCTGCCGCAGACCGGTGGCATGGGTGTCGCAGCCCTGATCCTGGCTGGTCTGGCGCTTCTGGGTGGCGGTGCTTTCGCAGCACGCCGCAAGAACGCCTAAACACTAGGCGGATCTAGCCAGTGAGAACTGGCAGGTTCTAGCCGGCACCGCCCGAACTGACCGGGTGCTGCTGGTTAGAACAGCTGCAGCAGGTTTCCAGTAAGAGCCTGCTGCGCCCCAGTCAGGGGCTTGGCGTACCCACGCGGGGAGGCGTCGAAAAGCAAAAAGAAAATATCCCCGCCCATTTTTCAACGAGGAGACCCAATGTCATCGCTGGTGCCGGTAGACACAGATGCGCCCGAAGGCGGTGCTGCCAAGAACGCAGCCAAGCCAAACGGGGCCCGTCGCGTGCTCATGCCGTTGCTGATCATGCTGCTGGGGCTAGCTGTGTTGCTCTACCCGGTTGTTTCAACGCAATGGAACAACTGGCTGCAACAGCGATCCGTGAACGAATACAACAGTGAGCTTCTCTACACTGAGGAAACAGACCCAGCGGCGATGGAACGCGCACTGGAATCTGCCCGCGTGTACAACGAGGAGCACACGGATGGGCCAATCCTGGATCCATGGCTGGCTCGCATTTCCAAGGATAATACTGAGTACCAGGACTACCTGAAGGAACTCAGCGATTATCCGGCGATGTCCCAGGTGGCCATCCCGTCGATTAAGTCCAACATGCCCGTGTATCACGGCACGGATGAAGAAGTGCTGCAGCAGGGCATTGGGCACCTCTTCGGGTCGGCGCTGCCGATCGGTGGGGAGGGTAACCGCACTGTGTTGACGGGCCACACGGGTCTGACCAATGCGACGTTGTGGGACAACCTCATTGATGTCAAAGAGGGCGACGCGATCTACCTGAACACGTACGGGCACAAGATGAAGTACGAGGTTCACAAGATCGAAGTTGTTCTGCCGAATGAGACGGATTCGCTGAAAGCGCAGGCCGGTGAGGATCTAGTCACGCTGATCACGTGTACACCATACGGCATTAACACGCACCGTCTGCTGGTTCATGCGCACCGTGTGCCCATGGATCAGGCCGAAGAAAGCGTGTTCAAACAGTCGAACAAGCTCATGCAGTGGTGGATGTGGCTAATCCTGGCCATCGCTGCGGTGGCAATTATTGGCATTATCTGGTGGCTGCGTAAGCAGCGTCAGCCTGGACAGGTCGAGGACTTGGAAACGGTTGATGGTGCTGCTGAGGAGCAGGTAGATGAATTTGAAACAGCAATCGATGCTGAAGGTGAAGGCGACAATGAAAACTAGGATGTTCGCGGCAAGCGCAGCCATGTCTGTCATGCTGTGCGCTGTGCCATGCGGAATCGCAGATGCGCAAACGCGTCCTGCGAACGGGAATGACCGCAACATCTCGATGAAGTCTGTGGACACGAGCCGTGGGTTGTCGCTCAAGGTGACCAAGGCGCGTGGCAATCCCTACAACGATCACCGGGAAGGCCAGTTGCCGGAGGGCCGTCTGGAGGGCGTGAAGTTCACGCTGTACATCGCCCCGGATTACCTGATCAGAAATGATGCGGACCGTGAGCGAGCTAACCGCGCACGCACGCAGGAAGAGTGGAACGCCATCAAGCGCGAGCCGGTGGCCACTTTGACCACGGATGCGAAGGGTGAGGTCACCTTCACCAACCTCAAGCCCGCCTTGTACCTGCTTGAAGAGGTCGCCCCAGACACCGCGCATAACTATCACGTGTCCGCACCCCAGTGGGTTGTGCTCCCGCTTGCCGACGCGCACGGGAACCGCTTCGTCTACGACAACGTCATGGTGGTGAAGCCGTCCCCGACGGTCACCACGACGCCGCCGACTACCACGACCCCGCCGACACCACCCCCGGGAACGCCGCCGGCCACTCCACCCGGAACACCGCCGGCGACAACAACCACTCCGCCGCCGGCTACCCCTCCGGCAACACCTCCCGGAACCCCACCGGAAACTCCTGGGAAACCAGGGTGGCTGCCGGAAACAGGTGCAAGTGTTTTGGGGATCGTTATTGCTGGTCTGATGCTTATTGGTCTTGGTGCCTTTATCTCTAGGAGGAACGCGAACTAATGCGTGCTCACAAGAACTTCCTGAAGAAGCGAGTCGCTGCGGCGCTCACCGCGGCAACGGTGCTGTTTGGTACGGTGCCGGCCGTCGCGCAACCCGTTGACACCACCGCTGACCCCACGTGGATGGTGACCGACGAGTCTGGCGCAACCTCTGAAGCGGCGCCAGCTGTTCCGGCCGCTGAGATCCCGGACTTCCCTGAAGATCCGTCAGATGATGAGGCTGCTGACGCCAATGGTGAGCTGCCAGCAGTACCCACGCTGAAGCAAGAGACACAAGAGAAGAAGACGGTGACTGAGCCGGAACTGGCTGAGGAACCCACCTTCAAGCATGTGCGCACGCTTCCGGATGGCACCGAGGAATACAAGCTTGAAGCCAAGCTGAACCTCCCCGCATTTGAGGGCAGCGACCAGGCACTCCCGCTTGAGGAAATTTCCCTCATGAGCACCGAAGCTTCCCTCAACATCGAGTCCGTCGAGGACGCTGAGGTTGATGGAGCACAGCTTGATGAGGATTCTGTCGACGTTTTCAACTACCCCGAAAACCCCACCGAGGAAGAGGAAGAGCTCATCCCCGATGAGGTGACCGGTGACGTGATCACCCTGGACACCGCCGCAAAGGTTCTCGACGCTGAGACTGACCTCACCGCTACGATTTACACCACCCAAATTGCTCCCCGTAGTATCAAATGGGGGCTTTACCGTGGCGCGCGTCTCCAGCATGCGAACTATGGATCCAACCGCGGGCCTGTCCGTGCTGGCTACTCACGCCTTGTCGTGCAGGTGGGTGGGGACCAAGTTCTGCCTTCCGCAGGCAAGTACCCCCCTAACTCCACTCGTGTAAGCGGGCGCCTCAACAGTGTTGATCGTTTCACTGCTGGCGAGGGGGCAAAACTTCAGCTGTACTATCCGCTTTCCGGAAGCACATTCGGTAATGCGGAAGCACATCATCACATGACAGCCAACGCCCGCCCGGTGAAAGTCAACGAACCGTGGGCAACCTGTACTTCTGATGCGAATGGCGAGTGTGTATTCGATATTCCTCTTAGCCGTGGCTCTTCCTACTACTGGGTTGGTATGGCGGAGGCTTCACCAGGATTCAAGAACCAACCCTTCATCCGTATCGGCGGTTCTGGAAACTGGTACACCGACCCCGGAACGAAGAAGCGGTACGCTTATGCTACGCCTTACTTGGAAAGTGGACGAACCTATTTCTCCGGTGTGAACTACACACGAAATGGGTCCGCTTGGCAAGTCGATTATAAGTATGGCTCCGACTGGCAAGGTACCGGAAAGTCCGCCTCGTTCATGTACGAAGCTCGTGGTGGCCGTGCGAACGCTCGAAGCTCCCTTGGCGTGTTCCAGCAAGTACGTGACAATCCAGCCATGCCCTCTCGCTGTGGAATGAACGTCGCTATGATCGTTGACGTTTCCGGAAGTATGGGTGACAACGGTATTCGCACGATCAAAGGTGTGATTAGGTCCGTCGCCGACGGTCTTCAGAATACTTCGACACATTTGGGCCTGTTCACTTTCGCATCAAACTCCCCCGCTGCGGGAAATCCCCGAAACTTCAGTGCGCCAGCAGATCTTAGCTCGCCGCAAGGCAGGGCCGCTATTGATAACTGGGTCAGGATTTTGAGTCGAGCTCCGCACGACTATGACGCAACAAACTGGCAGGAGGCGCTGTATGAGGTAGCTAAGTACAACGCTGCTAATCCGCACAACAAGTACGACGCCGTGTACATGGTCACGGATGGTAACCCGACGTACAGGATGCCGACGCCGGGCAACCCACGTTTCGATGAGTGGATGAGTGACGGAGCCTGGACTGAGTTCCGCGATGTTGAAGGAGCAATGGGCGCCGCTAACCTTGTTAAGTCGCAGGGATCCCGCATCATTGCTGTAGGAATCCCTTCCCACTGGAGTGGTGTGAGGACCAGCCGAGACCGCGAACTTGAAGTCTCTGAGGAGAACTTGCGTGCAATCTCTGGTGGTCGCGGTCACGATGGTGATGTCACGTCCCTCCGTGCAGCTGACTTCGCACACTTCGAAAACAGCGAGGTGCTGAAGCAGGCCATCATCAACTCCCTCAACACCTGTGCGGTCAGCGTTGAGCGTCGCTTCTACGAAGGTGATGATCCCAACTTCATCCCGTCGCCTGAGAACACTCGTCCGACGATCGAAGAATCCAAGAACTGGGCGTTTGACTTCACGGCTATGACCGAGGGTCGACCGGTTGTTGATAACCGGACGATCCTGCCGAAGGAAAAGGCCGGGCACGACAACCTTGTTGCGGAGTATGAACTCAACGGAACTAGCGGTTACAGGGAAATCTCCATCGCTGGTGCGCGGCGCGACAAGGACAAGGTGCCGGATGGCTGGGTGCCTATCAAGGTAGCTAGCGGCAAAAATGCTGAAGGTCGATGCGGCACCGAGACGGATCTTAGGAGTCAGGACCACAACATTGAAGATATCCCGGTTCCCCCTGGTGAAGATGACAGGCGTAATGCCTTCAGGGCAAAGAACATTCCACTCGAAGGTGGCTGTCACTACATCGTGTACTACATGAAGAAGCCAACGACCTTTAAGTTCAAGCTGAACAAGGTGGATGCTCAGGACAACAATATGGGCCTTGACGGCGCTGAGTTCAAGCTTGAAGGCCTGGATGCAGGCAACAAAGGTGAGCAGAAGCTAGCTGACGTCCAGAGCGCTGCGAAGGGTGAGTTCAACTGGGACAAGCTGAAACACGGACGCTACAAGCTGACGGAGACGAAGGCTGCGGACGGTGGCTACCTGCTGGTCAAACCGATCTACTTCCGTGTGGTGAAGGATGGAGATCAGACGAGGCTGTACATTCTTTCTGGCCCGCAGGATAAGACCGGTACGGAAGTAACGGCTGATAATGCTGGAGACATCTATGGCTTCCCTGTCGTTGGGTTTAGCCAGGAGTCAAAGGATGGCTCAGTCCAGGTGACCATGAAGCTGGCCAACACCAAGACCGGTGAGATGCCTAAGACCGGTGGGCACGGCGTGTTCATCCAGATCTTGCTTGGTGTGCTGTTGCTGCTGGCGGGTGCCTTTACGGCGCGACGTCGGATGGTGGCATAGCGCCGGGTGACGGAAGCTCCTCATCGGGGATCGAGAGATCGGTCCGGCTGATGAGGAGCTTTTGTTTGTCCGAAGGCGATTGAGGTGGCCGGTACCGCTACCCTTGAACACGATGAGTGAAAACAAGAAGCGTTGGCCTTGGGCGGTGGGTGCGGTGGCACTGGCGGTCGTGGCAGGTGTTGCCGGCACGGGTGTGTGGGTGCAGAACGAGGTGGGGGAGCTCACCCATGGCCCGGCGTACAGCATGGCGGAGCCGGGGGAGTTGCCGGTGGAGTCGGCGTCGGCGGAGCCGATCGATGAGGCGCGGCTGAAGGAAGCGTTGGCGGCGCAGGCAGCGAACCCGGAGCTGGGCACGTTGCATGTGCGTGTGAGCAACGGCACGACGGGGGCGACGATCTTTGAGCAGAAGGCAGGCGATCCACTGCAGCCAGCGAGTGCAACGAAGGTGCTCACCGCGGCGGCGGCGTTGTACACGCTTGAGCAGGATGCCACGATCACCACGCAGGTCGTGCGCCAAGGAGACGCGGTGACCATCAAGGCCGCAGGGGATGTGTGGTGGACTCCGGAGAGCATTGACAAAGTGGCACAACAGGTGGGTTCCGCCACCGCCGTGTATGTGGACACGTCGGTGTGGCCGGAAGAGGCATTCATGCCGGGGTGGGATCCGGAGGATGTTGATGGTGGCTACATCGCACCCATGGAACCGGTGATGATTCACGGCGGGCGCATCGGTGAGGCAACGGGGGATGTGCCACGCTCGCACACGCCGGCGTTGGATGTGGCACGGGCACTCGCCGACAAGGTGGGGGCGGAGACCGTTGGTTTTGGTCCGGCACCGGCGGAGGGGGAAGTAATCGCCAGTGTGGAATCCCCGCCGCTGTCTGAGCGTCTGCGGGAGATGATGAAGGAATCCGACAACGTCATGGCGGAAGCGATTGGGCGTGAGGTGGCGCGGGCGAAGGGTGGGACGTCGCCGAGCGTGACGCTCGATATTCTGCGCGAACATGGCTTTGATGTCGCGGGGGTGACGCTGGAGGATTCTTCCGGGCTGTCACGCTTTGACCTCATCCCGCCGCGGTTGCTGGATGACATCATGCTGCGCGCCACGACCACGGATGAGCTGCGGGATTTGCTGCCCACGCTCGCCATTGCCGGCGGCGACGGCACCCTCTACGACCGGTACGTGGACCTGCCGGGCAAAGGCTGGGTGCGTGCGAAGACGGGGACGTTGACGGGGACGTCCGCGCTGGTGGGCACGGTGACGTCGAAAGTTGGCAACGTGTACACATTCGCAATGATCAGCAACGACAGTGACATCCTGAAGGCGCGCGAGAAGCTGGATGAATTCGCGTCCACCCTCCGGGAGTTCTAGCCGTGGTGGCGGAACTTTTTTGGCCGCGGGTCTCGCCACACTTTGTGGAATGTCGCCGGGCGGTACGGCCCTTTGATGAGCCAGCGCTGATCGGTTTGTCAGGCGGCCCTGACTCTTTGTCACTGGTGGCTGCAGCTGCTGCGGAGGGCAAGGATGTGCGGGCTGTTGTCGTCGACCACGGGCTGCAGGAGGGCTCCACGGAAGCCGGCCGTCGTGCGGTGGCAGCCGCACAGGGGCTGGGCGTGCCCGCAGAGGTGATCCCCGTCGAGGTCGGGGCCGCGCCGGGGGAGAGTGTGGAGGCGGTGGCGAGGGAGGCCCGTTACGCAGCCCTCGCGGCCGCAGCGAATCGCGATGGCCGGGAGATCTGGGTGGCCCACACCCGCGAGGACCAGGCCGAGACCTTGCTGTTGGGGGCGCTGCGGGGGAACCCAGCGGGGATGGCTGCTGTCACAGCACTTGATAGTGGTGTCCGCCTGGTTCGCCCTTTCCTCACCATTCGCCGCGCGGATACCGTCGGCGCGTGCCGTGAAGTGAGTCTCGCCCCCTGGCACGACCCCATGAATGAGGAGCTTGCTTATCGACGAGTCTCCATCCGCCACTCCATCATCCCCGCCCTGACAGAACTCATTGGTGGTGATGCTATCCCTGCCCTCGCGCGCACCGCAGACCGTATTGCTGCTGACCAGGAACTACTCGCCTCCCTGGTCGACCTCAGTCCGACGAATGACTGCGCCGTCCTAGCCACTGAACCCGCGCCCGTCCGCCAACGCCGCATCATGGCGTGGTTGCGTGGCCACGGTGTAAGTGTTTCCAGCTCGCAGCTCGCCGCGATTGAACGCTTGTGCACAGACTGGCGAGGACAAGGCCCCGCGGCCATTGGCGGTGGGCTGCAGGTGGTGCGGCGGGGTGGGGAATTGAACGTCGATAAGCAAGCGTGAAACGCCACAACCTGTACCCACGAAAACATTAACTGGCTCGGCTGCATTGCCGAGCCGATCGGTTGACTTCTGTTCGGTGTCGTTCTGGTGGCGCACGACAGGCAGAATCCCCCCCAGCTGGGGCCGAGCGGACCCACCGTGGCAGCGCTCTAGCCCACTACTTTCTCGCCGAAATCTCCACCAACGCGAAAGGACCATGACTTGGTGACGAGAGGATCGCGGTTGATGCGATTTGACGCGCCAATTAACAGCTCTGCATTGCGGAATTCCAGCGTATAATTAATGCAGCCTTCGAGTGGGACGTCCTCGTATTCCTTGTACGTCTTGTTTTCAACCTGATAGTCGATGACGGTGGTCTCACCCGTTGGCTTGATTAGGGTCAGGCCAGGCTTAGGCACTGTGGTTTGACCCGGACTGAACGGCCCGGTGTTGAATGTGGCATGCACACACAGGTCGTGTCGTTGCTCGTCTGGCCGATAAAGGATCTGCACATCGTCGACGGTCAACGTTCCTTCGGACTCACTAGTAACAATCGTTTGCGTGGTGCCCAGCGGCGTCGTATACTCGATCATTTCCACATAGAGGCCGTATGCGATGTACGGTGGCTCTCGCGTGGCGTCCATATACGTGAGGTCGCTTTTCTCGCCTCGGTATTGCACCACGAGGTTATTCAGCTGCACAGCCATTGAATACAGTGTTTTGCACGGTGCCTTGGTTATGAGCTGAACATGAGCTAACTCTGGGGCGTCGCTCCGCATCACGCACACAGGATTTTCCGGAGAGTAGTAAGCGGACTGTTCCCAGCCCGTGATGTCCTCCGTTGCGGGTTCCATGGGGGTGTCGCTGGTGTCCCTGCCGAACCTCAACATAGTCCAAATCTGGCCCTGCAGAGTGTCATAGTAGCCGGAGCAACCTAATTCGCCCTTATTCTCGACGTCCGTCCACCCCGTTGGGCCGAAGAACTCATCCCCCAAGTCGCAGCCGCTCAGCTTGCCCCCGGTGAAAGCTTGTTCGAGTTTCTTTGCGTCCGCTACTTTCCTGCTGGAGATCTCGCTGAAGTAATTCCATCCCGCCGATACAACCCCGATCAGCACAAGGACTGCTAGTATCGCCCCGACGATGAGCCCAGCCGAGGTCTTCTTTGGGTGCTCGTGTGGTGGGCGGTATGGCTGTTGCGGGAGTTGCAGGGCGTAGGGGTTTGAGTTGTTCATGTTCATGCTCTTTCGCTTTTAAGAAAAACAAGTGGACGTGGGACCGGGTCTTCCAGCTCTAAAGGAGTAGATGGTTTTGCGCCTTGTCATGCAGATGAGTTAGCCGAGAAGGCCGAGCTGTCGCGCGATTCCCGCGATGATCCCCAGCACGCCCAAGACACCGAAGATGATGCCGAGGATCGGGCCCGCCCCACCGCTCGATCCACCTGCGCTGCTGGGGCCGTTGAGGTCACGCAGCGGGCCCGGTACTCCTTTTCTTAATCCCGTTGGTTTCTCACCGGGCGCTGCGGGGCGGTATAGCCACACGCGCTGTTCGCCCGTCGGCATTTTGGTGCCCTTGTGGGGCACTGTGTTTGCCTCCGCCACCGTGTATGTCCCATGCTTCGAACCCGGAATGCTCACTTGGGCGAAGCCGTAGTATCTGTACTGCGGGTTGAGCAACAAGTGAAGGTAGACACTCTCATATTTGCTATGGCCACCAACCTTATTGAGGCCGTCTAGCTGGCTGCGCCCCCAGCGGTTCAGAATGGAATCCCGCAGATTGCTACCAGCATCTAGGGCTTCCTCCACGGTTTGTGCCTCATCTTCAAAGGTGGGATTAACCATGGCTTTCCAGAAGTCCGTGCCATCTGGGCGTATGTGGTTGGCTTTGCGCGTCTGCGTGTAGTCCTTGCTGCCGGTCTCCTCCACAGCACGCTGAATGGCAATGCGGGTCAAGGTGTGATCAATGGAAAAGCCGTTGACGTACTCCTCCTTATTGTTCAGGCGGTACTCGGCCGCAATGTCTTGGAGGTGAGTTGGCTTGGAATTAAGGTGCAGGGTAAAGCGCGGGTTGAGGTCCCACATCTCGCCGCGCAGCTGACGTAATGCCTGAAGGCCGACGGTGTAGGCATCGTCAGGATTAAATTGCGCGTCAACGGCAACAGACTTATTCTCGGGCCCGTTCAACCCCACGCCCGTCACCGGGGCGGGTGCGGCGTGGGCAACCACGGGAGACAACGACACAGCCACAGTGGTAAACACAGCGGAAACTATAAGGCGAGGACGCATTTCTCAGGCTCCTTTAAGCAGAGTTTTATACAGAGTAGCGCATGGAGCAGCCTTTGTTTCAACGTTTGCGAAGCTCAACTCGGCTACTACACGCCGGATGAGGTTGAGGGAAGAGGGGGTGGGGGACCGCGCGCAAGCAATCTTCTGGCAAAATAGCCGTATGGCTGATGGAACGAAGCTGCGCGATCACAAAGACTTCCAGGTCCCAGCACACCGCTACGGCGACGACGTTGAGGCGATACTGATCCCGGAAGACGAACTGCAAGACCGAATCCGCGAAATGGCGGACAAAGTCTCCGAACAGTACAAGGACGCCGAAGAAGACCTCATCTTGGTCTGTGTCCTCAAAGGTGCGGTGTACTTCCTTACTGACTTCGCCCGTGCACTGTCCATCCCTTCCCAGGTGGAATTCATGGCAGTGTCCTCCTACGGCAACTCCACCACCAGCTCCGGTGTCGTCCGCATTATGAAGGACTTGGACAAGGAAATCTCTGGCCGCGATGTCCTCGTCGTCGAAGACATCATCGATTCCGGCCTCACTTTGTCCTGGCTGCTCAAGAACCTCAAGGGCCGCCAACCGAAGAGCCTGAACGTGATAACCCTGCTGCGTAAGCCCGAGGTGCAAAGTGCGCAGATCGAGCTTTTCGACGTCGGCTTTGACATCCCCAACGAATTCGTCATCGGCTACGGCCTCGACTATGCCGAGCGCTACCGTGACCTGCCCTACATTGGCACGCTGCACCCGCGCGTCTACTCCGGTGAAGAGCCGGTGCCGTCCCGCGAAGAAGGCCCGGACGCGGTAGAGATCTAGCCCCGCTGGGTTGTGGGCCGGCGGTACGGGGTCCGTGCGCGGACCGGCTCTTTCATCCCGCCCACTGGTACAAAAGTGGGAATGCTCCGGGCGATGGGTAGGCTGTAGGCGTTATTGACCCCTAATCCCTACGCTTGAGAACGCACGAAGGCTAGATGAAAAACAAGACCAACAAAAACGTTGTGCGCTACGGCATTTTTGCCGCCGTTGTCCTCATCCTGTTGTATGTGACCACGCTGATCGGGGACCCGTCGCGTAATTACACAGAGGTGGAAACGTCGGTCGCGATTGAGCAGCTGAACACGAAGAACGTGAAGGAAGCTCAGATCGACGACCGGGAGCAGCGCGTCCGCTTGACTCTGCGCGAGCCGATCACGGTGGAGGAGCGTGAGGGGATTGAGGAGATTCAGGCTCAGTACCCGGCACGCACCACGCCGGACATTTTCAACGCGGTGAAGGGCGCGGAGGCTGATAAGTACACCACGAATGTGACACAGGAGTCGTTCCTGATGTCCATGCTCGGCTTTATGCTGCCGATGCTGTTGGTTTTCGGCCTTATCTTCTTCTTCATGTACCGCATGCAGGCTGGTGGCGGCATGTTCGGTATTGGTGGTTCGCGGGCGAAGCAGCTGACTAAGGACATGCCGACGAATACGTTCGCGGATGTCGCCGGCGCCGATGAAGCGGTGGATGAGCTGCAGGAGATTAAGGATTTCTTGCAGGATCCGGAGATCTACGAGAAGTTGGGTGCCAAGATCCCGCGTGGCGTGTTGCTCTACGGCCCGCCGGGAACCGGTAAAACGTTGCTGGCCCGCGCTGTTGCGGGCGAGGCGGGCGTGCCGTTCTATTCCATTTCGGGCTCGGATTTCGTGGAGATGTTCGTCGGTGTCGGCGCCTCCCGCGTCCGCGACCTGTTCAAAACGGCGCGTGAGCACAGCCCGTGCATCATCTTCGTGGATGAGATTGACGCGGTGGGCCGCCAGCGTGGCTCCGGTACCGGTGGCGGCCACGATGAGCGTGAGCAGACCTTGAACCAGCTGCTCGTGGAGATGGATGGCTTCGGCGACCGCGAAGGCGTCATCCTCATCGCGGCGACGAACCGTCCGGACATCCTCGATCCGGCGCTGCTCCGTCCGGGCCGATTTGACCGTCAGATCCCGGTGACCAACCCTGACTTGGCCGGCCGCGAGAAGATCCTGACGGTCCATGCGAAGAACAAGCCGTTGGGCCCAGACGTGGACTTGAAGTCCCTGGCCAAGCGCACGGCAGGCATGTCGGGTGCGGATCTGGCTAACGTGCTCAACGAGGCTGCGCTGCTCACTGCCCGCATCGGTGGCAACGTGATCACGGCGGACGCGCTGGAGGAGGCCACGGACCGTGTGATTGGCGGCCCGCGTCGCAGCTCCAAGGTCATCTCCGAGAAGGAGAAGAAGGTCACGGCCTACCACGAGGGCGGTCACACGCTCGCGGCGTGGGCGCTGAAGGATATTGAGCGCGTATATAAGGTCACCATCCTCGCCCGCGGTCGAACCGGCGGCCACGCGATGACAGCGCCGGAAGATGACAAGGGCATGTACAACCGCGATGAGCTCTTCGCCCGCCTCGTCTTCGCCATGGGCGGTCGCGCGGCGGAAGAGCTCGTGTTCGGCGAGCCCACCACAGGCGCGTCCGCGGACATCGAGCAGGCCACGAAGATCGCTCGCGCGATGGTGATGGAGTACGGCATGTCGTCCACGCTGGGCACGGTCAAGTACGGCGATGAAGCCGGCGACCCCTTCGCCCGCGCGATGGGTGGTGGTGTGCTGGAGTACTCGCCCGCAGTCGCCGAGACCATCGATCGCGAGGTGCATGAGCTTATCGACGTCGCCCACACCCGCGCCTACTCCATCCTCGAAGAACACCGCGACTACCTAGATGTTCTTGCCTCCAAGCTGTTGGAGAAGGAGACGCTGCGCCGTGGTGACCTGGAGGCCATCTTTGATGGCATTGAGCCACAGGGTTCTGGTCTTCCGCCGGTGGATTCCCGCTTTGGCCGTCAGATTGGACGCGAACCGGTGAAAACTCCGGTTGAACTCGCCGAGGAACGAGGCGAGGAACCGCCGAAGAAGTTCTCGCTGTTGGAGGCATCGCAGCAAGCTCGCGCTCGCCGTCAAGCTGAGCGTGAGGCGCAGGCTGGGCCGTACGCTGCGCCACCGAGTGGTCCGCAAGGTGGTCCGCAGAATGACCCTCAGAATGGCCCCATGAACCCCGGCCCGCGTGGTCCGCAACCGCGTTATGGTGGCCCCCAGCCTCCCGCCGATTGGTCCTTCCCTGGCGACAAACGCCCACCGCAGCAGCACCCGGGTAACCGTGCATACCCGGTTGGGCCTTCCGGCCCAACCGGGCCACAAGGCCCGGCACGACCGCATGACCCCGTCGCTCCTGCTGGACCGACAGGTCCAGCTGGCAACGCTGACACCGAAGTGATCGGTTTCCGCCTGCCGGAGAATGAACAGTCGGACCACGTCTGGGACGACAGTGACCAGGCGACTAGTGCTCAGCAGGACACTGAAAGCATTGAGCGTGAATCTGCTCCCCGCCACTTCAAGCCGGAGGACACTAATGATGACTGATCCTTTGAACGCGGCAATTGCCCGTGCGGTGAACCCGAATGCGGGAGCCCCGGCAGAGACGAAGAAGGCCACGCCACAGCAATCCGAGGAGCGCCCCTCCTTCGACCGGGCGCGCGCAGAGGCAGCGGTGCGTGAACTGCTGCTTG
This sequence comes from Corynebacterium sp. MSK044, assembly GCF_030232825.1. Taxonomy (NCBI): domain Bacteria; kingdom Bacillati; phylum Actinomycetota; class Actinomycetes; order Mycobacteriales; family Corynebacteriaceae; genus Corynebacterium; species Corynebacterium sp. MSK044. The sequence goes on along the minus strand of NZ_JASPJJ010000003.1, from coordinate 104,940 downwards.
CGGTGGGCGAGGACCCGGACCGTGAGGGACTCTTGGAAACGCCAGCGCGGGTGGCGCGGGCCTATGAAGAGGTCTTTGCGGGCTTGCACACGGATCCGACGACGGTGTTGGAAAAGACCTTCGCGGAAAACCATGAAGAGCTGGTGTTGGTGCGGGATGTGCCGATCTACTCCACGTGCGAGCACCACTTGGTGCCGTTCTACGGTGTCGCGCACATCGGGTACATCCCCGGCGAGGACGGGCACGTGACTGGCCTGTCCAAGTTAGCGCGCCTGGCGGATATGTATGCGAAGCGGCCGCAGGTGCAGGAGAGGTTGACTAGTCAGATTGCGGATGCGCTCGTCGATAAGCTGAATGCGCAATCCGTGATCGTGGTGATCGAATGTGAGCACTTGTGTATGGCCATGCGTGGTATTCGGAAGCCGGGGGCGACGACCACGACGTCGGCTGTGCGCGGCGGTTTCAAACGCAATGCGGCCTCGCGCGCTGAAGTGTTGAGCTTGATCAGGGGGTAAAGATGGTTACTGTTGCAGACCTGACCACACCCGGCCGCACGATGGTCATGGGCATTGTGAATGTCACGGAGGATAGCTTTTCTGACGGCGGGAAGTGGCTCGACCGCGACCGTGCGATCGCGCACGCGAAGGAGCTGGTGGCGCAGGGCGCGGACATGATCGATGTCGGCGCAGAATCTACCCGCCCGGGCGCGACCCGCGTGCCGGCGGAGGTGGAAGCGGAGCGCGCTAAAGCGGTGATTGCGGCGTTGTACGCGGAAGGAATCCGCACGTCAGTGGATACGATGCGCGCGTCGACGGCACTCGCCGCGGCGGAGGCCGGCGTGGACATGATCAATGACGTCTCTGGTGGCCTAGCTGATCCAGACATGTATCGCGTCATGGCGGAAACCGCGCTGCCGGTGTGCCTCATGCACTGGCGCACGGTGGACAATGCGGACTTTGTCAACGCATCGGGCAGCGCTGACCACGGCGGGGACGTGGTGGCGGACGTGCACGAGACGCTGAGACGCCTGACCGACAACGCCCTCGCCGCCGGCGTGGAGCACTCCCAGATCGTGCTTGATCCGGGCTTGGGCTTTGCCAAAACGGCGGCCGATAACTGGGCGCTGCTCCACGCACTGCCGGAGTTCATTGCCGGTGACCTGCCGGTCCTCGTGGGGGCGTCGCGCAAACGCTTCCTTACGGAGATTCGCGCGAACCGTGGGCTGGAGGCAAACCCGTCGCTGGCTGACCCGGCAACCGCCGCTGTTACCGCGATCAGCGCGCACCTCGGCGCGTGGGGCGTGCGCGTGCATGAGGTCGACGTCTCGCGCGATGCGGTCGACGTCGCCGCTGCATGGCAAGGAGGAGCTCGTGGCTGATCGCATCCAACTCACCGGCATCAAGGTCTTCGCCGGGCACGGAGTTCTGCCGCACGAGGCGGAGTTTGGCCAGCCATTCTTGCTGGACATCACGTGTTGGCTCGACTTCGCTGACGCCGCGCGCACGGACGACCTGACCAAAACCATCAACTATGCCGAGCTCGCCGCCGGCGCGGTCCGGATCGCGGAGGGCACGCGCCGCGAACTCATCGAGACGGTGGCCACGGAGATCGCCGACGACGCGCTCGCGCGCTACGAGCAGCTCCACGCCGTCGAGGTCACCGTGCACAAGCCGCACGCGCCGGTGGGCTTGCTTATCGACGACATCGCCGTCACCGCCCGCCGCTCCCGCAAAACCCGAACCCTGCCCGGCCGGGAGGCGTAAACGTGATGCGTGCTGTGCTGTCCACCGGTTCCAACATGGAGGATTCCCGCGCCCACCTGGCCAGCGTGGTGCGCTCGTTCGCAGATGAGCTCGTCGCAGCGTCGCAGGTGTACCGCACCGCGCCGTGGGGTGGAGTGCAGCAGCCCGACTTCCTCAACCAGACGCTCATCGTGGACGTCGATTGCACGCCACATGAACTGTTGGCGCGCTGCCAAGCCGCGGAGAATAACGCGCGCCGCGTGCGGGATGTGCGGTGGGGGCCGCGCACGCTTGACGTGGACATCGTTGCGCTTTTTAGCGCAGCGGGGCAGGAAATCCTCGTCGACACCCCCGACCTCACCGTCCCGCACCCGCGCGCGAGTGAGCGAGCCTTCGTGTTGGTTCCCTGGTTGGAGCTCGACGAGCAGGCCACAATGGGTGGTCAGCGCGTGGACGCGCTTCTGCGCGCACTTCCAGATACCTCCGAGAACCAGGTGAGCCCCGCATGACCCGCACGAACACGGCTGAACTCGTTGCCGTTGCCGGCTTCTTCGCCGCGGCGGCGCTCATCCTCGTGCGTAGGTTCTACGGGGCGTGGCAAACCATTTCTCCGGTGTGGTCCCTGCCGTTGTGGATTATTGCTGTGCTGTGCGTTTTCCTCACTGTGATGGTGCGCCGCCGGCGTGAGGAAGGACGCGTGGGGTTGGATCGCTCGCAGATGAATCCGATGATGGTGGCTAACTTTATGGTCGTCGGTAAGGCTAGTGCTTGGGCGGGCGCTGTTGCTGGTGGCTGGTTTTTGGGTTTGGCGGTGTGGGTCGTGCCGCGCGTGAACGTGTTGGCGGCCGCGGAGGCGGACCTACCTGGGGTGTTGGCGGGCACTCTTGGGGGTGTGGCGTTGGCTGTAGCTGGGCTGATTCTGGAGAGGTCCTGTGAGGTGTCGCCACCTGCTGAGGGTGAGTCGGCAGGATAAGGTAAGCACCATGACTGGTGAGGACCGATCCCGCGACAGCGGCAATTTCTGGATGATTGTTCTGATCGTGCTCGCGCTTGTTGCGACCGTGATCATGCTTTTCAGCGATTCTTCCGCATGGCTACAGATTGCCCTCCTCGCCTCCCTGTGGGCCGCGATCATCGGCTTCCTGTTAGTTACCCGCGCACGTAAGGACCGTGAACAGGCCGAAGCCCTCCTCGCCGCCCGCGAACGCGAACACGATGCTGAGCTGGAAGCCCTCCGCGCCCGCAACGAAGCCGCCCGCGCTGCCGACGGCCAGCCACCAGCCGCTGACACTGATGTCCTGCGCGAAATCCGCGCGGAACTCGCTGCGCTTCGCGCCCAGCTTGAGGATCTCTCCGGCCGCGAATTCGGTTATGAGCCCGCTGCCCTCCAGGCCGAAGCCCGTCGCATCCGCGAGATCGAAGCGCGTACGCAGCAGGCACAGCCTGCAGGGCCGTCGCAGCCAGCACAGCCTGCCCCGCAGATGTCCAACTCCACCGAGGACACCGCCCGCATTACCCCTGTGCGCGACCGGGATGAGAAAGAGGCGATCAATGCTCTGTCCCGCCCGACGCAGCCTGCGACTTCGCACATCAGTGGCGCGCCGTCGTCGGATGCTGTTGCTGGACGCGTGGGCTCCCAGCCGATACCGGAGGGCCGTAACCCGTTGACGGACCTGATCCGCGAACGCCAGGAAGAGCGCGAACGAGCAGAGCAGGAAGCAGCTCGTCAGCGTGCGGAGCAGGAAGCCCGCGAGCGTGCCGAACGCGAAGCGCGAGAACGTGCGGAACGTGAAGCGCGCGAGCGTGCAGAGCGTGAGGCTCGGGAGCGCGCAGAGCGCGAAGCTCGGGAGCGCGCAGAGCGCGAGGCCCGCGAACGTGCAGAGCGAGAAGCCCAAGAGCGCGCAGAGCGCGAGGCCCGTGAACGCGCGGAGCAGGAGGCCCGTGAACGCGCCGAGCGCAAGCAAGCCGCGCAGGCTGTCCAGGCTGAGCCGGCTGAGCAGGAGGCGCCGGAGGAGACGCACCGTGGGCGTCGTCGTGCAGATGAGCACCGCGAGGGTGCGCTGACGGTGGCGGAGATTCTGGCGCGCAGCAAGAAGAACAAGTAGGTCAATCACGATGACGCAACCGCGCCTGACTGTTGGGGTGCTCGGGGACCAGGAAACCGTCGAGCTGTTTGAGCTCGCTGGGCATACCGCGCGCCAGATTAACGGCGATGGGGACCACCTGGACGTGGACATGATTGTCTTGGACGTGCCGGGAGTGCCGCTTGAGGTGATGGTGGACCGGTGGCTCAGCGAGGTCCGTCGCGGGCAGCTGGTCATGCACACGTCGTTGGAGTACGGCGTGCAGGTGTTGGACCCGCTGGAGGTGCAGGGCGCGATCGTGATGGCGGCGCACCGGGTGTGGAAGGACTTTTGGGTCGCATCCGCCGCTGATGAGGTGGGGGAGTCGGTGCTGAGCCTGCTCATCCCGGAGATGGGTGGGAACCTCACCATGATTGAGGATGCGCAGCGCCCCGTGATCATGGCAGGCAAAAGGATGCTTGATCTCGTGGATGAGGCGCGTCTGGATGCTTTTGAGCTGCTCACCCAGGCAGTGCCGGCGATCGGGCTGGAGCTCGATGAGTACTGGACGCTGCCTGGGGAAGGCCAGAACTTGCAGGTGGACGTTCCACATCTGGAGCAGATGTACCACACCATCGAGGACCCGAGTATTGGGAGATTGTTTGTGGAATTGGAACGTAGGCAAGCAGCGCGCAGGGGGTCGTCGTCAGTTGAACTGTGGGCGATGGGGAAGAATTCGCTGTAGGGCCGTACCCTTGCGGGTATGACGTTTACACCGGGGAATGCGGTGGTCGTGACGGACCCCGCGCAGTTTGCTACGTACGGCCGGGCGTTCCGCAAGACCGGCAAGAGGGTTGTGCTGGTGCCGCTCGGCACTGGGATTCACGCTGGTCACATCGCGTTGATCCGCGCGGCGAAGTCGCTGCTGGGCAGCATTGTCATGGTCACCTTCGGCGGTGAGGAGGTTCCGGAGGACTTCGCGCGTGAGGGCGTGGACGTGGTCTTCCATGGCAGCTTCACCCCGCCGGTGCGCATTCGTCCGCAGCTGGATCACCTGGAGGATCCGGAGGAGATCAGTGCGAATATCACGCGCACTATCGCCGCGATCAACGCCGCGCACGCCTCAGACGTCGTCGTGGGGGAGAAGGATTTTGAGGAACTCGTCGCGCTGCAGCAGGCAGTCAGCGCGCTCAACATGGAGGTTCAGCTTCATAGCTTGCCGACGATCCGCGCAACCGGCGGCGTCGCCATGTCCTTGCGCAATGACCGCGTCCCCGATGACATGCAAGATGCAGCCTTGGCGCTCTCGGCAGCACTGACCGCTGGGGCGCACGTGGCGGAGCGTGGTGTGGACGTGATCTTGGAGACCGTGCGCGGTGTCTTAGAGGCTGGCGGTGTCACCCCCGATTATGTCGAGGTGCGCGACTTGAGCTTCGGTCCGGCACCGGAGACGGGCGACGCGCGTCTGCTCGCCGCCGCGACCTTCGGTCCCGTGCGCCTCATTGACAACGTGGGCGTGCCCGTCGGTGTCGGCTTTAAAAACATGGGTGAGGGGCCGGGGGTTTAAGCCTCCTCGTTCTCGCCGCCGTCCTTGACTACCCAGGTGGCGTACTCGTCGTCAGGAGAACTACCAACGAAGACCACGAATTCCTTGCTCATCACTTCGGGTGTGTAAGAGGAGCAGAAACGCAGGCCACCCTTGGTCTCACCCTCCTGCATGCGTACTGGGTAGTCCTCCGCGTTCAGCTGTAAGCGCTGGCCATTCGGGAACAACGCCACGTAGGTGTCTGGCAGGTTGAACCGGTAGGCACCCTCATTGGTGTTCCTGCCCAGCGTCACTTCGCCCTCGGCGCACACGCGTGGTGAACTGCCACTGCTGATGTTGCCGCCGGTGATGGTGAAGGTCGTGCCCTCATAATCCGGGTCTTTGATTTCTAGCGTGTCACCAAAGCCGCGGGCCTCATCCTTGGCTTGCTTGAATACAGGCACCACCAGGGACTGTGGCTCCGCCTTCACTTCAAGGAATTCTGGCGATCCGAAGTCGAACATGCCGTGAGAGGTGCGCTCCCAGTCATACTGCGTCTGCAGGTTGTTCAGCTGGCGTGCCACCGGGTACAGCGCCTCGCACGGGCCATTGGTGCTCAGCTCTACTTTCTGCAGCATGGGCTTCGAGCTCGACATGGTGCATTGCTGGCCTCGGCCGTAGCTGTCATTAGCCAAGTCCTTGACCTCATCCGGGACGGAGGACGAGTCGGTGGATTCCTTCCACCCAGTCAATGCCGCATCCTTGGGGGCTTTGCCGTTGCCACTCGGCGAGGCAGACGCGTCGAGAGTGACGGTGAATTCCGCACCGTCGGAGCTTGTCGCGGTGCCGATGCACTCCTCGTAATCCTTCTCCACGTCCTTGATGCCCACTGAATCATAGAAGTCAGTGCCCAGCTCACATTCCGTGAGCTTGCCTGCCTCCAACTTGGAGGACAACGTGGTTTCATCCCAACCCAGTGGGCCTGTCGGGGAAGGGCGCAGCTTCTGGAAGATCCACAGTCCAGCAAATGTCAAGGCCAGCGCGGCGAGGAGGGCGAGGAGGACCTTGAGAGTCGTCGGTAAGCCTCGCTTAGCTGATTGCGTGTTGAGTGGCTGCTGTGGCGGCATAGGCTGAGGTGGTCCTGCGCCATACGCCGGGGTGGGGACTCCCCAGTTGTAGGAACCTGGGTTCTGCTGCGTCATGGATGTGCTCCTTCATGGTGCGAAATCTGCCCAACAGTGCGGGTTTCACACTAGTTACCGTAGTGGTTTGTCCAGGTTTCATGTGTCCAGACTGAAAATACTTCGCTATCATTCAGCCCTAGACAGCGGAAGCCCGACGGCCTGCGCCGGGATGTGAGAAAGGACTTAGTTCAGAACATGGCACACTACGACCTCTACAACTCGCTCGGCCTCGACCGTTCAGCAGACCCCGCGACGCTGGCACAGGAGCTGGATAACCGCATCAACTCCGGCATTGCCACCAACCCGGGTGGCATTGAGGAGCTGCGCATCGCCCGCGATATTCTCGGTGATCCGCAGCGTCGCAGCCTCTACGATCAGAAGCTTAACGACGTCAACGCGCCCGACATCAACATCGCCGCCCTCCGCGACCTGGCCCAGGCCAACTTTGGGGGTGCCCCGGCAGGTGCTGCTGGTGCTGCCGGTGCGCAGGGCTTCGCGCCGGGTCAGCCACAGAGTGAGCAGGGCCCGAGTACTTTTGACAAGGGGCGCGAGACCTTCACCGAGTACTCCAAGATGGCGCAGGAGCGCCTGAACCCGGCGATGGAGAAGACCAAGTCAGAGATTGCCCGTTCCTCCAAGGGCGTCATCCTTGGTACCGCAGTGGCCACTGCGCTGGTCATGCTGCTCATCTGGGGTCTGGTCGCCGGTATCGGTGGTGGGGACCGTAATGCCTCGAAGGCACAGAAGCTGACCAATCAGTTCCTTGAACTGCGCACGAACGAGGAGACTGAGCGTTGGCTCATTGACAACTCGTTGAGTGAATCGCGCAGCGACATTCTTGATGAGCTTGAAGTGAACGACGGCTTCTCGGGCGTGGACAACTACTTCAAGGCTTCTGACCCGAAGGCTGGCGAGGTTTTGGATGCGAGAGACTTCCTCTACATCTTTACAAAGACCGATGATGAGGCCTACGAGCGTGCATTGAAGGATGAGTTGGGTGCTGATGCGGCGTACTTCGTGGAGGTTCGCAACAAGAACGGTTCTTCGTCCGGCGGTGCTGTTTTTGTGGTGATCCAGGACGGCAAGGCACGCCTTGCTGATTTCCAGTTCGCGAACCGGGACGCTAGCGATTTCTTCTCCGATTACAAGTAGCAGTACACATCCCAGTTCTCATCGGTTCACATCGAAAGCTTCACCATGGTTGATTCACAGCTTGCTCAGCTCCTGCACGAAAAGTATGCGTTGACGGAATTAAAGGAAAAAGCGGCGACAGCGGATTCCACCGTCTACTTTGCTACGAACACGTGGGGTAACAGCACCGCTGAGGTGGAGCTGTTCAACGAGGTCGTCGAAGGCGACCGGGCTACCGCCATCACTCAGCTCGCTTCCGGCCTGCGCTGGTTGGATGAGCCAGCAGTGGTGTCGTTGCGTGACTGCGGTGTCACCGAGGACGGCAAGCTCTACGTGGTGCGCGATGAGGCGAAGGGTAACACGCTGCGCTCCATCATTGAGGGGCGCGTGAAGTGGGGCACTCCGTTTTCTAACTCCGAGGCGCACAGTCTGCTCGCGCCGGTGGCCAGCGCTATTGACCACTACAACAATGCTGATCACGCTGATCTTTTGGCACGGTCCCTGAACGTGGACAACCTTCTGGTGCAGCAGGGCAACCTGTCTGCGCCGGTGATGCTGGCAATGGTCGGCCCCACACCGGATGCCACGAGCACTGCAGCTGAGAACCGCCGTACCTTCGCGGAGATTATCTCCCAGTTGACCACCAAACCGGTGGATGAGGAGCTGCTGGAATCTACTGTATCCGCCAGCGACTACCTGGAGAAATTGGCTTTCCCCCACAAGGCTCAGCCCGAAGCAGAGGCCGACGACGCGACAGTGCAGTGGGGCCTGCCCGCCCAGCCGGTAGAAGAGCAGCCGGAGCGCCCGAAGCAGCACTTCCCAGACACCAACCCGGGTTTCCCGCCCGTGCAACCGCAATACCAGCAGCCCTACGGCTACCCGGCAGGCTACGGCCAGCCGGCGGCTTTTGAGCCACAACCGAAGAAGAAGTCCAAGGGTCTGACCTGGCTGCTCGTGTTCGTGATCTTGTTGCTGCTTGGCGGAATCGGCGCTGGTGGCTGGTGGCTCTGGAACAACCAGGGCGAGGACTGGAATGCGCAAGAGCAGAAGATGGCGGACACGTTCCCGCGGATCATTTCGGAGAAATCCGGTCAGCGTGGCTGGCTGAACATGAAGTGCCAGTCCCAGTCCCCGGAGGATGGGCAGAAAGCCCGCATCCGCTGCTCTGACCAGGACCTCGGCGTGAGCATCATTGATTACGGCGATGAGCAGACCCGCGACAGCCAGCTACCGGACGGAGACGCGGAAGTCATTGGTAATGAGAAGTGCTCTGCACGCTCCTACAAGATGGAAGACGTGACCCCACCGGCCTACCGCATCGTCCCAGAAGGCGAGGACGCACAGTACTTGTTCGTGGTCAACGGTGGTGAAGCCGAAAGCAAGCGCATGTACCTCAACCTGTGCGAAAAGTCGCGTGGTTAACCGTCCTAGCCGTGCACAGTTCGCTGTCGCCCCGCAAGGCAGACGCGATTTATGCGGGCAAAGACGGCACGATCCACCCGGGTGGTCAACTGGATGACCCGCCGGTGTGGACCCTGCCCGAGTATTGGTGAGCCAAACCGACTACGGTAGATAGCCGTGACTACCCAGGACCTTTCAGAGCAGCAACAGATCCGCCGCGCGAAGCGCGAAAAGCTTCTTAGCGAGGGGCATGAGCCATACCCCGTCGTCGTGGACCGCACCACGTCGCTGAAGGATCTGCGCAACAAGTACCACGTTGTTACGGAAGAGGCGCCTAAGCTTATCGACGGCACCGTAGCCCTCCACCCCGGCGAAGAAACCTCCGACGAGGTGGCCGTCGCCGGACGCATCATGTTCCAGCGCAACACCGGCAAGCTGTGCTTTGCCACCCTCCAGGAGGGTGATGGCACGCAGCTGCAGGTCATGCTTTCTCTGGCTGAGGTCGGCGAAGAGGCGCTGGCCGCGTGGAAGTCGGACACGGACTTGGGTGACATTGTGTCGGTGAGGGGGCGCGTGATTGCGTCGAAACGCGGGGAGCTCTCTGTCATGGCGCAGTCTTGGCGCATGACGTCGAAGGCGCTGCGCCCGCTGCCCGTTGCCTTCGCGGACATGAACGAAGAGCAGCGTGTGCGCCACCGCTACACCGACCTGATCATGCGCGAAGACGCCCGCAAGAATGCCATGACCCGCATCAAGGTCATCGCGGCTGTGCGTAAGTTCCTCACGGGCCATGACTTTGTCGAGGTGGAAACCCCGATGTTGCAGACCCTGCACGGCGGTGCCGCGGCGCGTCCGTTCATCACGCGCTCCAACGCGCTGGACATGGACCTCTACCTGCGCATTGCGCCGGAGCTGTACCTCAAGCGCTGCGTCGTCGGCGGCATTGAGCGCGTCTTCGAGCTCAACCGCAACTTCCGCAACGAAGGCATTGACTCCTCACACTCGCCGGAGTTCACCATGCTGGAGACCTACCAGGCATGGGGCACCTACAAGGACGGCGCGCAGACCATGAAGGAACTCGTGCAGTTCTGCGCGCAGGAAGTCTTCGGCTCCACCACCGTCACGCTTGCCGACGGCACCTCCTACGACCTCGGCGGCGACTGGAAAGTCATGGAGATGTACCCGTCTTTGAACGAGGCTTTGGCTCGCAAGTTCCCCGGCCAGCCGGAGGTCACCGTGGATTCCTCCGTGGAGGAACTCAAGGGCATTGCGGACGTCATCGGCCTGAAGGTGCCCAAGGACGAAGGCTGGCTCCACGGCAAACTCGTTGAGGAAATCTGGGAGCACCTGTGTGCTGACCAGCTCTACGAGCCAACCTTTGTGATCAACTTCCCGGTGGAGACCTCGCCTTTGACCCGCGACCACCGCGAACAGCGTGGCGTGACCGAGAAGTTCGACCTCTACGTCCGCGGCTTCGAGTTGGCCACCGGCTACTCCGAGCTCGTTGACCCGGTGATCCAGCGCGAACGCTTCGAAGACCAAGCCCGCCTCGCCGCCCACGGCGATGACGAAGCCATGGTTCTCGACGAGGACTTCCTCGCCGCCATGGAACAAGGCATGCCCCCCACTGCCGGCTGCGGCATGGGCGTGGACCGCCTGCTCATGGCCCTGACCGGCCTGGGCATCCGCGAGACCGTCCTCTTCCCGCTGGTGCGCCCCGAGGCCTAAACCTTATGCGTCTGACTCGCTGGACCGGTGGCTTTACCATGCTCGCACTGGCCGCGGGTGTGACCGCCTGCTCCAGTGAGGGGCTGGAGGAAGTAGAGATGACGCTGGTGCCGACGACGTCGACGACCACGACGGCGTCGTCGATAAGCAAGAGTGATGACTTTATTGCGGCGGTTACCCGTGATGGGGCCTCGAAAGAAGCCTCATTTCCGGCATGCGACGGGCGCAACATCCTGATTCTCATGTCTGTCATCGACGAACACGGCGCTGAAGAGACCTACAACCACCTTGCCGAAGCCGTGCTCACCGGCAGCCCCGCCGATAAAGAGTTCACCGTCCCGGGGCAGTGTTCCTCCCTGCGTAAAAGCGTCGATGGGAATCTGATCTATCCCGTCTACCTTGATTTTGGTTCCGATGAAGCGGGGATGTGCGCGGCGAAAGCCCGCTATGGTGGCAACGGCCGAACTTTGAACAACTCTGGCGATTTCCACGATCCCTGCTAGGGGGCCGGGAAAGGAACACGCATGGCTGATAGGCATGTCCTTCACGGCGTTGGTGTGGCTGGTGCTTTTGTAGTTGGCCCCGCCGTGGTCGTCGCTCCCGCCGCGGGGGTTGACCCGCACGAACCAGCTTGCACCGACGCGGAAGCCGATGGTCAGCGGGTGCGCGCGGCCCTCGCTGCTGTCGCTGCCGGCATGCTCGCGCGCGCGGAGCACGCCCCGGAGGCTGCTCCGATCCTTGAGGCAACCGCAGCGTTGGCGCAGGACCGCGCGCTGATCAAAGGTGTCGATGTGGAGCTCGCCGCCGGTGCCGGCATCACCGCTGCCGTGCATGCCGCGGTGGAGGTCTACGCACAGAAGCTCCGCAGCCTCGGCGGCCGCATGGTTGAGCGCGTGACAGACCTCTACGACATCCGTGACCGCGCCATCGCCCACCTGCGCGACCTGCCGGAGCCGGGAATTCCGGCATTCGGCCGCCCATCCATCCTCGTCGCACGGGACCTCGCGCCCGCCGACATCGTGACGCTCGACCCAACGATGGTCCTCGGCCTGGTCACCGAAGCTGGCGGCACCACGTCGCACACGGCGATTCTCGCAGCTCAGCTCGGCATTCCTATGATCGTCCAAGTTGCTGGCATAAATGGTTTGCTTGACCGTGGCACTCCCATCGCCCTCGACCCCACCACCGGCACCGTCATCCTCGCGCCGACCCTTCATGACATCGCTGAGCTGCGTGACCGGTCTGCGCGCCACGCGACTGCACTGACTGGTTCGGTCGGACCGGGAGCCACGAAAGATGGGCATCCGGTGAAGCTCATGGCCAACATTGGCACCCCGGCCGATGTTGCATCGGTAGCTGACACGGATGTTGAAGGCGTGGGTCTGTTCCGCACCGAATTCCTTTTCCTTGACCGGGCAGAAGCCCCCAGCGTTGCCGAACAAACGGAGGCCTACACCGAGGTCCTGCGCGCGTTTGGTGCGCGCACGGTGGTGGTGCGCACCCTCGACGCGGGTGCGGACAAGCCCTTGGCCTTCGTTGACTCCGGCCCTGAGGAAAACCCAGCGCTCGGTCGTCGCGGTATCCGCTTGACCCGTGTGCAGGAAGGCCTCATGGACGACCAACTCGCGGCTCTTGCCGCCGCGCACGCAGCGGTGCCGGAGGCGGACCTGTGGGTGATGGCGCCGATGGTGGGGGAGGTGGGGGAGGTTGAGTGGTTCGTCGATAAGGCGAAAAAGGCCGGGCTCCCGCGGGCCGGAATCATGGTGGAGACCCCTGCCGCGGCGATCTGTGCGGGGGAGTTGTTGGGGGTGGCGGAGTTTGCGTCGATAGGCACGAACGATTTGGCGCAGTTCACCATGGCGGCGGACCGATTGGCTGGGCCGTCGCTGCTGTCCCCGTGGCAACCAGCGGTGCTGGCGCTCATGCATGCGACGTGTCGTGGTGCGAACGGTGTTCCCGTCGGCGTGTGCGGCGCGGCTGGCGGTGATCCGCTCTTCGCGCTCGTGCTCGTGGGGCTTGGCGTGACGTCCTTGTCCATGGTGTCGGCGAACATTCCCGCTGCGCGCGCGGCGCTGCTTTTGCACGACCTGAACACCTGCCAACAGATGGCCGAACATGCTCTTGCCGCGCGGACTGCGGACGACGCGCGCGCCGCTGCCCTCGCCCTGGCTGATCCGGGGCTGCACGCCCTGCTGTAAAACCGCACCAAAAAGAGTGTTCGCTACTGGCGAACATGCCCTTGAGCTGGGATTATGGCTTTTCCGTGCAGAAGCGTGGGAAGTGTTCCGACGACCCCGCGTTATGGTGGGTGGAACGATTTCATTTAGCCAATAAAGGGGTAGCCACATGTTCGAGCGGTTTACTGACCGTGCACGGCGCGTCATCGTGCTGGCCCAGCAAGAAGCGCGCGACCTGAACCACAATTACATCGGCACTGAGCACATCCTGCTCGGGCTGATCCAGGAGGGGGAAGGCGTTGCCGCCAAGGCCCTCGAATCCATGGGGATTAACCTTGACGACGTCCGCCGGGAAGTCGAAGAGATCATCGGCCGCGGCACCCAGCCGCACACCGGTCACGTGCCGTTTACCCCGCGCGCGAAGAAGGTCCTGGAGCTTTCCCTGCGAGAAGGTCTGCAGATGGGCCACAAGTACATTGGCACCGAATTCCTGCTGCTTGGCCTTATCCGCGAAGGTGAAGGCGTGGCTGCGCAGGTGCTGACCAAGCTGGGCGCTGACCTCCCACGCGTGCGCCAGCAGGTCATCCAGCTGCTGTCTGGTTACGAGGGTGGCGAAGGCCAGAACCCCGAAAGCCCCGAAGGCCCGCAGGCTTCTGGCATGACCGGCGCTGGCGCAGGCCCGAGCATCGGCGGCATGGGGGGCCCGCGCGGTGGCGGCGAGCGTTCCAACTCGCTCGTGCTTGACCAGTTCGGACGCAACCTCACCGCTGCTGCCAAGGAAGGCAAGCTCGACCCGGTCGTCGGCCGCGACAAGGAAATCGAGCGCATTATGCAGGTGCTCTCCCGCCGCACCAAGAACAACCCGGTGCTCATCGGTGAACCCGGCGTGGGTAAGACCGCGGTGGTAGAAGGCCTGGCACTGGACATCGCTAACGGCAACGTGCCGGAGACCCTCAAGGACAAGCAGGTTTACTCGCTGGACCTCGGCTCCCTCGTCGCGGGTTCGCGTTACCGCGGTGACTTCGAAGAACGCCTGAAGAAGGTGCTCAAGGAGATCAACCAGCGCGGCGATATCATCTTGTTCATCGACGAGATCCACACCCTCGTCGGTGCCGGCGCTGCGGAGGGAGCTATCGACGCTGCCTCCTTGCTCAAGCCCAAGCTGGCCCGCGGTGAGCTGCAGACCATCGGTGCCACCACCCTGGATGAGTACCGCAAGCACATTGAGAAGGACGCCGCCCTCGAGCGCCGCTTCCAGCCGGTGCAGGTGGATGAGCCGAGTGTGGAAGACACCATCCAGATCCTCAAGGGCCTGCGCGACCGCTACGAGGCGCACCACCGCGTCTCCTACACTGATGACGCCTTGGCAGCTGCCGCGAACTTGTCGGACCGCTACATCAACGACCGCTTCCTGCCGGACAAGGCCGTCGATCTTCTCGACGAAGCCGGCGCCCGCATGCGCATCAAGCGCATGACCCAGCCGGAAGGCCTGCGCGAAGTCGATGACCGCATCCAAGAGGTGCGCCGCGAAAAGGAAGCCGCGATCGATGCCCAGGACTTCGAGAAGGCTGCTGGCCTGCGCGACACCGAACGCAAGCTCGGCGAAGAGCGGGCGGAAAAGGAAAAGAAGTGGCGCACCGGCGAGCTGGAGGACATCGCTGAGGTCGGCGAGGAGCAAATCGCAGACGTGCTGGCCAACTGGACCGGCATCCCAGTGTTCAAGCTCACCGAGTCCGAGTCCTCCCGCCTCCTGCACATGGAGGACGAGCTGCACAAGCGCATCATCGGCCAGGACGAAGCAGTCCGCGCCGTCTCCCGCGCCATCCGCCGCACCCGCGCGGGGCTGAAGGACCCGAAGCGCCCGTCCGGTTCCTTCATCTTCGCCGGCCCGTCCGGTGTGGGTAAGACGGAGCTGTCCAAGGCGCTCGCCGAGTTCCTCTTCGGCGACGAGGACTCCCTGATCCAGGTGGACATGGGCGAATTCCACGACCGCTTCACCGCCTCCCGCCTCTTCGGCGCCCCTCCGGGATACGTCGGCTACGAGGAGGGCGGCCAGCTCACCGAAAAGGTTCGCCGGAAGCCATTCTCCGTCGTGCTTTTCGACGAAATCGAGAAAGCCCACAAAGAGATCTACAACACCCTCCTCCAGGTACTCGAAGAAGGCCATGTCACCGACGGACAGGGCCGCATGGTGGACTTCAAGAACACGGTGCTCATCTTCACCTCGAACCTGGGTACCTCTGACATCTCCAAGGCTGTCGGCCTGGGCTTCAGTGGCTCCAACGCCACCGACTCCGATGCGCAGTATGAGCGCATGAAGCAGAAGGTGCACGACGAGCTGAAGAAGCACTTCCGCCCCGAGTTCCTCAACCGTATCGACGAGATCGTGGTCTTCCACCAGCTCACCCAAGAGCAGATCGTTCAGATGGTCGAGCTGCTCGCAGGTCGCCTGGAGAAGAACCTCGCCGCACAAGACATGGGCATTGAGCTTTCTAGCGACGCCAAGAACCTCCTTGCCACCCGCGGCTTCGACCCTGTCCTTGGTGCCCGCCCGCTGCGCCGCACCATCCAGCGCGAGATCGAAGACGTGCTGTCGGAGAAGATCCTCTTCGGCGAGATCGGTGCCGGCGAGATCATCGAGGTCGGTGTGAAGAACTGGGACGGCAAGACCGACAACCCACGCGACTACGAAAACGCCGAGTTCACCTTCACCCCGAAGCCGAAGCCACTCCCGGCCGACACCTTCGGTGACCTGGACGAGGAAGAGGTCCGCGACATCGCCTCTGTCCGCGACACCACTCCGCCAGCTAATAGCGACGAAGACGGTGATGCTGACGGCGGCCCAGATGGCGGCCCGAGCACTGGCCCAGACTCAGACCCAGAGATCGAACCGGAAGCTGGCCCGGAGACTGATGGCGCGCCGGGCACCGCGGTGCTGGACCGCCCGGACCACTCGGACTCGGAGCAGCGCTAACTGCTAATAGACCCCGCCACCTTCCTCAACGAACTGCTGAGGGAAGCCGGCGGGGTTTATCTCTGCGCCAAAAATGACGTGAAGAACTGTTTATGGCGGCGCGCGCTGTTCCTCCAGTTAGAAGTTTCCCTGGCTAGAAGCTGCCGCAGTTAGACGCGTTGGGCACCCCATTGAAGCGGTCGACGAGCCACATCAGGGACGGGGCAGAGTGGGCGAACACGCCGATGGCGTGGTTGAGGCCGATTTTGTGGGGAGGGGTGAGGGCGGGGATGGCGTCGTCAAGCAAAGTGACGTTGGCTCCCGCAGTGCAGTAGTCGCGTGCAAGCTGGATGACCTGCGACGTGGGCACGAGCTGGTCACCGCCAAGCGTGGACACCATCACCGGGACTTGCGGGGCGCGCTGACCAAGCTTCTGCTCATCGAGCTTGCGGCGGATCGCTGGGTCGCGGGTGAGCACATCCACCATCGGCTCACCCGACGCGGTAAACGTCCGCGAGTCCTGGAAACCCCACCGGACCGCACTATCCGCCATGCACGCATCACGCGTGGAGTTGAGGAACTCGCGGCCGCGTGGACTCAAATTCGCGTCCAACGCCGGCTGGAACTCCGGGTAGCGCTCCGTCCAGCCGTTGAGGGCGAAGCCAACCACGGCGAGGATGGAGGATTGGTCCACCCCGCGCATCGTCTCCACTAGGTCCGCAGGTGGCGCGCCGGAGAAAGCGCCCTTGACGTTGAGGTCCGGCGCGTAGCTGGGGGCGAGTTCCGCTGCAGCAGCCGAGGCACCTCCGCCTTGCGAGTAGCCCCAGAAACCGACGGGGTGGTGGGGTTGGGTGGTGGCACGGGCGGCGTCGATAAGCGCGTGGCCTTCTTCGGTGTGTAGCACGTATGTATGCGCGCCGGGTGTGCCCAAGCCGATGAGGTCAGAGACAACAACCCGCATGCCCATCAGCGCGGCGGCCTGGTGGTGCAGGTTCTCGTAGTTCGTGCCCACGGCGGGCTGTGCTGGGTCGATCTGCCCCATCATCCATGGGCCGCGCGAAGGGGCGCACCCGTCACCCGCGCCGCGCGTACCGGGGCCGAACACCACGGTCGGGGTGGGTCCGGCGCCTTGCCACGGATTTGCGGGCTCAATCATGTAGCCCGACACCGGCACGATGCGCCCATCCACCGTGGTGGAGGTATACAAAATCCGTTGCGCATATCCGGGGAAGTTTGGGCCGAGCAAGTTCAGCAGGTGCGGCGCCGGCTGGGTGCGCAGGAGCTTTCCGGGGCGATCGAGCTGCTCTGCCGGAACCGGGTCGTCATAGAACGGGTCATACTGCTTGAGCAGGGGCTTATCAGGGGGGTTCGCGGCATGAGCCAAGACACCTTGCAGCTTATCGACGCTTAACTGCGCACCAGCAGGCTGCCCACTGGCCACAAAGACCATGACGGCTGCTACCGCCCAACAGGAGAATCGAGACACGGGGTTACGCATGAGTGAATCCTAAAGTAGCCCCCGCTTTTTCGTGGCCGTTCGAGCCGAGCATCTTTTTCGCTGCGGGTGATCTAAGATTTTGAAGTTATGGGTTTGATGTACCGCGATAAGAAGAAACTGGGCAAGAACTCGTGGATCAACATCTCCGGTTCCGGGGCGTCCGTGTCCACAAAGGTGGGGCCGGTGACCTTTAACTCCCGTGGCGGAGTGTGGGTGAACTTGCCTGGTGGGATGACGTACCGGGGGCGCTGGAAGTAGCTACGGCAGGTGGAAGTGCCCGTCAGCGTTCTGGACGGCGAGGCCGTCTTTGAGCAATGAATAGAGCGCCCGCGAACGTTGCGGGGCGTCGGGCCACACCACGTCGATGGCTTCTTGCGGCACTGGCTCGGGTGCCTCGCGCAGCACTTTCATGATTTTGCCGCGCACTTGCCGGTCGGTGCCCTCGAACTTTTGCACCTTCTTGCCGGCTAGCTCTTCCGCGGTCGGTGGTGGGGAACCGGCGGCGAGCCACGCGCAAGAGTCCGCGAGCGGACACGACCCACATGCCGGCTGCGTCGCAGTGCACACCAGCGCACCCAGCTCCATGAGCCCGGCCGAGAACACGTGCGCATCCTCCTCCGGCAGCAACGCGGCGATCCATTCCAACTCTGCCTTCTGCGGCTTCGCCAGTGGCCGCCCGAGCACGGCCCGCGCATACACCCGCCGCACGTTCGTATCCACCACCGGCACTGCCTGCGCAAACGCGAACGCCGCCACCGCGCGCGCCGTGTAATCCCCAATCCCCGGCAGCTCCAAAAGCTCACTCACCTCACATGGCACTGTCCCGCCATGCTTCTCCGCGATCTCCGCAGCGCACTCCTTCAGCCTCAACGCGCGGCGCGGATACCCCAAGCTGTCCCACGCCCGCAGCACCTCCGCTGTTGGCGCCGCCGCTAGATCCGCAGGGGTTGGCCAGCGCCTCATCCACTCTTCCCACTGCGGGGCAACGCGAGCGACCGGGGTTTGCTGGCTCATTACCTCGCTGACCAGCACACCCCACGGGCTTGTTCCCGGCTTACGCCACGGCAGATCACGGGCGTTCGCAACAAACCAAGCAGAGACAATAGAAGGATCAATCACAGTACATGCAACAATAGTGGCCATGGCGTTTAGGACTATTCCGCGGGACGCGTGGACCCACCTGCTTGAGGGCAACCAGCGTTTCGCCACCGACACATCCGTCCATCCGCATTCCGGGGCGTCGCGCCGGGAGGAACTTCGCTCGGGCCAGGCGCCATTCGCGGCGGTGCTGGCGTGTTCAGATTCGAGGGTGCCCGTCGAGATGCTTTTCGACGCCGGCCTGGGCGACCTCTTCGTCGTCCGCACCGCCGGCGGCTGCGTCGACGCCGCAGTGACCGGCTCGTTGGAGTTCGCGGTGACTACGTTGGGTGTATCCCTCATCGTCGTGCTGAGCCACGAAGAGTGTGGCGCCATTGGTGCAGCAGTGTCCTCCTTCGAGGAGGGGGATTTGCCGTCCGATCTGACGCGAGTGTTCGTGGAAAAGATTGCCCCCAGCGTCATCCGCGCGAAGCACGACGGGCATGAGGATCGCTCTGCCATCGAAGAAATCCACGCCGCAGAGACCGCGGAGCACTTGGTTCACCGCATCCCGCCGGTGCAGGCGAGGATCGCCGACGGCTCCCTGGGGGTCGTTGCCGCAAGATATAGGCTTGAAGATGGCCGCGTCACAAGCGTCGAGGAGCATTTTGCGGGTTAGGATCGCGGTGTGACCTACCAGCCGCGAACCCCACGAACATCACGTACCCCGCGAGATTCCTACGGAGATTCCTTCGAGGAGCGCGGGGCGGAACGCTCGGCCCGTCTGCCCGAGCAGATTTACATGCGTCGCCGTGTTGCCGCGCTGGTGATCGTCTTGGCGGTGGTGGCCTTGCTGGTGTGGGCGCTCACGTCCTTCGCGCGCTCAGGTTCGAGCGAGAATGAGCCGAGCACCACAGCGCTGCCCACCACGTTGGTAACCACCCCGACCGAACCAGACCCTGGTGCCGCCGAGGAGACCACTGAGGCAACGGCCACCGAAACGGAGAAGAAGGACGAGGACTTCGATCCCACCGCCACCCGTGAACGCCCCGACGATGAAGAGCTCGCCGCGAAGAAGACCTGCGAGCTCAGCGACCTTCAGCTGACCATCCAGGCCAACAAAACCAGCTTTGACATCAACGACCCGAAGGATCAGCCTGAGTTGAACGTGCAGGTGAAGAACCCGACGGGCGCTGACTGCGTCATTGATGCCAACGATGACAAGCTGCGCTTTGAGGTCTACTCCATCGCCCGCGAAGGCTTCCAGCCAGTGTGGGGCGACACGGACTGTTACGACCCGGTGATCAACGGTGAGCAGACCTTCGCTGCCGGAGAGTCCCGTAACTTCCGCGCCACCTGGTCCCGCTTGGCCTCCGCGCCGGGGCAGTGCTCGAACCGTCAGGCCGTGCCGGAAGGTGCTTACGTGGTCACCGCGACCCTTGGCGATAACCACGCGGAGGGTGTGACCTTCAACATCCGCTAGGCGGCAGCGCTAATCCGCAGCGCTAGGCGTTGCGCCGCAGCCCCTCCACGATGTGGCGCGCCCACAAGGGCGATACATTCTTCGCTTCCGCGAGCCGTTCTGCATCGGCAGCGCGGATGGCGTTGAGATCGCCAAATTCGGCCACGAGGTAGTCGATGAGGGATTTCTGCACCCGCGGAATACGCGACAGAGCCCGGTAGCCGCGCGGCGTCACCGATTCCATGAGGTTTTCTTCCGTCGCCGGCAGCCCCAAGACCTGCGCGAGGGTGGCCGTGTTCAGCAGTTCGCGGTCGGGGAGGTGGTCGAGGGTGTCGATGGTGGCGTCGATAAGCTCATTGCTCGGCGCACCCTCCGCGACGAGGTAGTCGCACACGAGCATGGCAATGTCGTGGTAGATCGTGCCGCGCAACTCGGTGAGCTGGAGGCGCAGCTGGCGCGCGTCGGTGCCGAGCTCCACGATCTGGTCGTCCATATCGCGCGCGGCGCGTTGCAGCAGAAGCTGACGTTGCAGCAGGTGCAAGACATCCTCGACGGCGGCGTAGCGGTTCATCTCCGCCACGAAGAGGCGCTGGTTCGCCTTGTCCACGCGGATGCGGTACTGCTCCACGGTGGCGATCGCCTGGCGGGCCCGCGTGAGCAGCACCGCCGGCTCCTCGATGATGTGGCGCTTCCCGTCGGCGTACACCGTGACAATGTTCATCGAACCGGACACCGACACGACCGGCACACCCGTGTGCAGCGCCGTACGTTCCGCCGCGCGGTGGCGCGTACCGGTCTCCGACGTATGGAACGTCGGCGACGGCACTAGCTGCACATTCGCACGCGTGATGCGCGTCCCGTCCTCCGACAGCACGACGGCGCCGTCCATCTTGGAAAGCTCGCGCAGCAGCGTCGGCGTGAAGGGGACGTCGAATTCAATGCCGCCGTCGCACACAGCGGCCACCTCGGGCCCGTCGCCCAGCACAATCAGCGCGCCGGTGCGCCCACGCTTGATGCGTTCGAGCCCGTCGCGCAGTTCCGTTCCAGGGGCGAGCCGCAGCAAAACATCGCGCATGGTCATAGCTTTCAGATCTTACGCATTTTGCCTATCGACGGCCCCAATCGCCTCTCTCACCGTCCCCACCTGCGTTACCCGCATCCCTGGGATCTTCTTGGTGAGTCCCGTGGGCACGATCGCATTCTCATATCCCAGGCGGGCTGCTTCGGTGAGCCTGCGCTCCAGGTTGGGTACGCGGCGCACTTCGCCGGCGAGGCCGACTTCCCCGATGACCACTGTTTTTGGGGGTAGGGGAGTGGTGTGCAGGCTTGACCACGTGGCTAGTGCCACGGCGAGATCCGTGCCTGTTTCCGTGATACGGACGCCACCGACAGTGGCCACGTATGCGTCCTGGTCGTTGGTGCGCTCCCCGCAGCGGGCTTGGAGGACGGCGAGCACCATGGGGACGCGGTTGTAATCCAGGCCCGTGACCACGCGGCGGGGCGACTTGTTCACCGGATCCACCGTCAAGGCTTGGACCTCGGCGAGGATCGGGCGCACACCGTCCATAGCCACGGTCACCGCCGAACCGTCCGGTGTCTGCCCACGGTGGGAGAGGAACAACCCCGACGGGTCCGGCACCTCGCGGATGCCGTCGGCGGTCTGCTCAAAACAGCCGACCTCATCTGTAGCGCCGAAGCGGTTCTTCATGCCGCGCAGCATGCGCAGGCTGGTCTGCCGGTCACCTTCGAAGGCGAGGACGACGTCCACCAGATGCTCCAGCACCCGGGGACCAGCGACGTTGCCGTCCTTGGTCACGTGGCCAACGAGCAAGATCGGCAAGTTAGTCGTCTTTGCCAGGGTGGTCAGCGCCGCCGTCACTGCCCGTGATTGCGCAACACCGCCGGCTACGCCTTCGACGCCGGCGGCCTGCATCGTCTGAACCGAGTCGACGATAAGCAGGCTGGGTTTCACCTGGTCTACGTGGCCGAACACCACATCCAGGTTGGACTCGGAGGCCAGGTACAAGTTCTCGTTCAGGCCACCCGTGCGCTCCGCGCGGCCTCGGACTTGGGCTGCGGATTCCTCCGCGGTCACGTACAAAGCGGTGCGATCCCCCGTCGCCGCCCAGCGGCTAGCCACTTCCAGCAGCAGTGTTGATTTGCCCACTCCGGGTTCACCCGACAGCAGCACCACAGAGCCCGGCACAACACCGCCGCCGAGCACGCGGTCAAGTTCAGAAATCCCCGATGTCACACGCCCAGCAGCACTGGCGTTGATCTTCGTGATGGGCTGCGCCGGTGACGCTGGCGCTAACCCCTTCGGCGCACTCGCGCCTATGCCGGGGCGCGCCTTTTTACCCCCAGCGGCGCTCGTTGTAGCAGCCGCCGATTCCTCGAGCGTGCCCCACGAACCACACTCGGGGCAGCGCCCCAACCACTTCGGCGACGAATACCCACACTCAGTGCAGGTGTGGACGGTGCGCTGCTTCACCACAGCTTCAGTGGCTTAGTGCTTCGTCTCCGGCTGGCGGTCCGTCTCACCGGACTTCACGGTCGGCGCAGCAACGGTAGCCATAGCCTCAACCGTGCCGGAATCAAACGTGAAGGTGACTGGGACGTTGCCGCCGTAAGCGAAGTTGTCATTCGCCACCGAGGTCCTCACGTACTCGATGCAAGCGTCCTCCGCCTGCGGCATGTTCTGCAGACCAGCAGCGGAATCACCCACGATGGAGCAGTTGTAGGCCATCGGATCCGGGGTGGACATGCTGACCGGCTTGCCGTTCACGGTGACGGACTTCAGCTCGTGCTCATGGCGGTCATAGTCCTGGTTGGAAGCGGTGAACTTCACAGCCGCGTCACCGTTTTCTTCCAAGACAATGGTGATGTCGTGGACGGTGACAGATCCATCCTCAGTCTGAACACTTGCGCCGTTCACGGCAGCGACCTGGGATGAGGTCTGAGTAATCTGGCCTGCAGAGCATGCGGTGAGCAGCACAGCAGAAGCAGCTGCGATAGAGACGGCACCTGCGCGGCGGATAACCGGCTTCAGGGAGTTCACGTCGATGTCCTCCTGGTAGGAATTTTTAGGCGTATCAACGTATCAGCCTAGTCTTTTCTCCCCGACTATTCACAGTTTCCGGTCAGCGTGTGGGTGCAACCGGGGGTATCCATAATGGGGCCCGGTGCTTGTTTGGGGCCGGTGGTAGAATCGGGACGTTATTCGTGTGGCGGTAGTCGTCGATAAGCATGCGCGAAGGAGAGCGAATGGATTTCAAGGTCGGAGAGGTAGTTGTCTACCCGCACCACGGTGCGGCGCGAATTGCGGACATTGAGCAGCGAGAGATGGGCGGGGAGACGCTGGACTTCCTCGTGCTCAACATTCTTCAGTCTGACCTGTCGGTGCGCGTGCCTATTAAGAACGCGGAGCTCGTTGGCGTGCGCGATGTTGTCGGTGAGGAGGGCCTACGCAAGGTCTTCTCTGTGCTGCGTGAGACCGATGTGGAGGAGGCTGGCAACTGGTCCCGCCGCTACAAGGCCAACCAGGAGCGTCTCGCGTCCGGCGATATTAATAAGGTCGCGGAAGTTGTGCGTGACCTGTGGCGCCGTGACCAGGGCCGTGGCCTGTCCGCGGGTGAGAAGCGCATGCTGGGCAAAGCTCGCCAGGTGCTCGTGGGTGAGCTTGCGCTCGCCGAACCTGTCGACGAAGCCAAGGCCACCGGCATGGAAGAAGAAATCCAGGCCATCATCGCCCGCCACGTGGAGCAGGGCCTCGTGGCTAAACCGGAGGGCGATTTCGACGCGGAAGATGACGTCGACCTCGACGATCTGAGCTTCGACGACGAGGACTAGACCATCAGTGTGAACCGGCGCGTCGTCGCGCTTGTTGCGGCGGCGGGGCGCGGAACCCGGCTTGGCGCGGAGATACCGAAGGCCTACGTGTCGCTGCGTGGCCGCACGTTGTTGGAACGTTCCGTGACGGCGATGGAAACGTCGGCTGTCGTGGACCACGTCGGTGTGCTAGTCAGCCCCGACATGGAGCCACTCGCGCGTGAGTTACTGCGCGACCATGACGTCCAGTTCATCCACGGCGCAGGCGAACGCGCCGATTCCGTGTGGGCGGGCCTGCAGGCCTTGCCTTTCCGCGATGCCGTGGTCCTCGTTCACGACGCCGCCCGCGCACTGACACCACCGGGCATGATCGCGCGCGTTGCACGCCGAGTACTCGGTGGCGCCCCAGCCGTCGTTCCGGTCCTGCCCGTTGCCGACACCATCAAGCTTGTCGACGCCTCCGGGGCCGTCCTCTCCACCCCCGACCGCTCCCACTTGCGCGCTGTCCAAACCCCGCAAGGCTTTGACCTGGCTACCTTGCGGAAGGCGAATGAGGCCTACTTCGCTGCTGTTGCTTCGAGTGATGGCGCGAACTTTGTGCCCACCGATGATGCGAGCCTCATGGAATGGTTCGGCGTCCCTGTGTCCACGGTGCAGGGCGACCCGATGGCCTTTAAAATCACCACTCCCATCGACCTTGTGCTGGCGCAACGCATCACGGACGAGGCAGAACCCACTGTTTTTGACGTGCCCGGCAACCCCGGAAAGTGAAAAACCCCATCTTACTTAGACTGCTTTAGACCCCTGTTTGGTTCCATGAAATGTGAAAATGTGGGAAATCTCAAAAACCCTTGTTAAGCAGCGCTTTTGGGTAATACCTTTGGGGGCATGAACTTTAATACTGTGATCGCGGCCTTATCGGGGGGCGCAATAGAAATGTTGGAGGGGTTTGATCGCGAAGCCGCGCTGGACGCCGGGATGTCGCAGACAACTGCGAATAACTGGAAGCTCGTGCACGACGCGTATTACGGTCCGACCACGTCGCCGTCGAAGCAACGGCAGGCGCGGGAGAAAGCACGTGCGCAGGGGGTGAGCCTCGACAAACTCGTGCACATTGAGAAGAAGCTCAAGCCGATCAAGAACAACCGGACGCGCAACAAGCTTCGACTCACTTTGCTCGCGGTGCGTGGCAATTACAAGGCGCTGCTCGCCTTAGCTAGGAAACTTCTACCGGGTGCGGATACGCCGCCGGAGAAGAAGATGACTATCTCACCGTCGCGTCACGGCCGGCGTCGCGTGGTGTTCTGGGCGGATGAGCGTGATGTCGCTGACCTGGAATACGCGTTGCTGGAGGGGGTGGATCCGGACATGCCTTTAGCGCCACAGCTCCTTGAGCATTTCCTGGCGCTCATCCGGGATGGCGGGGGCGTGCCATACGCCGTCCCGCGGCCGCAGTTGCTCATCCCGTTGCCAGAGTGGGTGCGCATCATCCGCGGCGAAGGCGATGATGTTGTGCTCGGGCTTACCGACGGCACCACCACCACCGGCGCCGATTTCCTCACCACCCACACCGCCAACCCGGACAACGAATTGGAAGCAATCGTCTTCCACCCCACGGAAGGCGCAGTGAACCAGTACCGCCTGGAGCGCTTCGCCAACGCGAAGCAGCGCGACATGGCGCGTGCAACGCAGCCGATCTGCACCAGCCCTGACTGTCGCCGGGGCGCGGACCAGTGCGAAATCCACCACATCAAGGCGTGGAAGAACGGCGGGGAGACCAACGTTAACAACCTTGCGCCACTGTGCCGGTACCACAACCGCGTCAACGACGATGACGCACACCTGGCTCGCCGGGGTCACGCGGAGATGCGTGGTGGTGCGCCGGTGTGGGTCTCCCCACGCGGATTCGCCAGGACGAACAAGCTGCACCCCTTCGGCGGGATGCGGTCCCTGTTCAACCACGACCCGTCGAAGGTGCCAGCCCCTGCAAGTTAGGGCCAACTAGGATCGGGGCGCATGAACAACTCTCAGAGCCCTCATCCGCTGTCCACTTTGCGCGTTGGTACTGCTTTCGACGCCCACCGCATCGACCCCGGCAAACCCTGCTGGATCGCCGGCCTCCTCTTCGAAGGCGTAGACGGATGCGAAGGCCACTCCGACGGTGACGTGGTCAGCCACGCCATCGTCGACGCAGTTTTGTCTGCGACCGGGCTGGGGGATCTGGGGAGCTTCGTTGGCGTCGACCGCCCAGAATACGAAGGGGTCACCGGCGTACAGCTGCTCACCGAGTTGCGCGAGCTTGTCACTGCCAACGGATATACGGTGCTCAACGCCTCAGCCCAACTCATCGGCCAAACACCCAAGATGGGCCCGGTGCGCGAAGAAGCGGAGCGCGTCCTGTCCGAAGCTCTCGGCGCACCCGTCTCCGTGAGCGCCACGACGACCGACGGGATGGGTTTCACGGGATCGGGGGAGGGGAGAGCGGCGGTGGCGACGGCGCTCGTCGATAAGCGATAGCTAAACTGGGGCGCGTGACTCAACGCATTTTTGACACCGCGACCCGCACACTCCGCGACTTCGAACCTCTCCGTGAGGGGCACGTCTCGATGTATGTGTGCGGTGCGACGCCGCAGTCCTCGCCACACATCGGGCACCTGCGCTCCGGCGTGGCCTTCGACATCGTGCGCCGCTGGTTCCTCGCCACCGGTTACGATGTCGCTTTTGTGCGCAACGTGACCGACATCGACGACAAAATCCTCACAAAAGCCGCCGAAAACGGTCGCCCCTGGTGGGAATGGGTGTCCACCCACGAGCGCGAATTTACACGCGCCTACAGCACGCTGGGCGTTCTGCCACCGAGCGTGGAGCCGCGCGCGACTGGGTTCGTGACTCAGATGGTCGACTACATGTCTCGGCTTATCGACGCTGGGTTTGCCTACGCCGCCGACGGCTCCGTCTACTTCGACGTTGCTGCCTGGGTGGCGGCGGAAGGCTCTGACTACGGGTCTTTGTCCGGCAACCGCGTCGAGGAGATGGAACAAGGCGAAACCGACGTGGCCGGCAAGCGCGGCGCCCATGACTTCGCACTGTGGAAGGCTGCGAAACCCGGTGAGCCAAGCTGGCCCACCCCCTGGGGCGATGGCCGCCCCGGCTGGCACCTGGAATGCTCCGCGATGTCCACGTGGTACTTGGGTGCTGAGTTTGACATCCACGGTGGCGGGCTTGACCTGCAGTTCCCGCACCACGAGAACGAACAAGCACAATCCCACGCTGCCGGCGATGGATTTGCCCAGTACTGGATGCACAACCACTGGGTGACCATGGCGGGGGAGAAGATGTCGAAGTCGTTGGGCAACGTGCTCTCGATCGACAACATGCTGGAGACCGTGCGCGCAGTGGAGCTGCGCTACTACCTGGGGTCCGCGCACTACCGCAGCGTGCTGGAGTATTCGCCGGCTGCGCTGCAAGAGGCAGCGGCGGGTTACCGGCGTATTGAAGACTTCGTTGCTCGCGCTGCTGCTGGTGGGGAGCCCGTGGCTCGTGGCTCGTGGACCCCCGCCTTCGCCGACGCCATGAACGAGGACTTCAGCGTGCCCAAGGCGCTCGCAGAGATCCACAACACCGTCCGTGCAGGCAACAAGGCGCTCGCGGAAGGCGACGCAGCGTTGGCGCGCACGCTTGCTGGCTCCGTGCGCGCCATGACCGCTGTGCTGGGCATCGACCCCGGCGAATGGGCGTCTTCGGGCGCTTCCGGTGCTTCTGGTGCGGCAGAGACGGCGCTGGACGTCCTCGTCCAGGCTGAACTGGAACGCCGCGCTCAGGCCCGCGCAGACAAGGACTGGGCCACCGCCGACGAGGTCCGCGACCGCCTCGCCTCCGCCGGCATTGAGGTCACCGACACCGCAGATGGTGCCACGTGGGAGCTGAAGGGATAAAGAAAAATGGCTAAACCGTACGAGCGCCCCGACAAGCAGAAGAAGAACAAGAAAGGCGCCACCAAAGGCTCCGGTGGCAAGCGCCGCCGTGGCCTCGCTGGCAAGGGGCCGACACCGAAGGCCGAGGACCGCGTCTACCACTCCGCCCACAAGCGGAAGCTGGAGCGCCAACGCCGTGACCAGGGCCGTCACGAGCGAGAGCAGGCGGACCTCGTGGTGGGCCGCAACCCGGTCATCGAGTGCCTGCACGCGAAGGTGCCCGCCGAGGCTCTCATCATCGCGCATGGCACGGGCCACGACGACCGCCTGAGCGAGGCGGTCCTCATTGCCAACACCCGCCAAATCCCGGTGCACGAGGTGCCGCGCCGGGACCTGGACAACATGACCGGCAACACGCTCCACCAGGGCATCGGCCTGAAGATCCAGCCGTACAAGTACGCGGATGTCTTCGACCTCATCGCTGGCGTGAATGATCGCGGTGAGAACGGCATGTTCGTTGTGCTGGACAACATCACGGACCCGCGCAACTTAGGTGCGGTGATCCGTTCGACAGCGGCGTTCGGCGGCCACGGCGTAATCATCCCGGAGCGTCGTTCAGCACAGGTCACGGGTGTTGCGTGGCGGACGTCTGCCGGCACGGCTGCCCGTCTGCCGGTTGCGCGTGCGACGAATCTCACGCGCACGATCAAGGAGTTCAAAAACAACGGCTACATGGTTGTTGGCCTTGACGCGGGTGGGGAGCACACCTTGGACACCTTCCACGCCGCGACCGACCCGGTGGTCATCGTCGTCGGTTCCGAGGGCAAGGGCATTTCCCGCCTGGTGCGTGAGAACTGCGACGTCATCATGTCTATCCCCACTGCGGACTGGGTGGAGTCCCTCAACGCGTCTGTCGCCGCGGGTGTTGTGCTCAGCGAGTTCGCCCGCCAGCGCCGCACGAGCTAGAGCTGCCGCGTTGTGGTGGCGGGCTGTATCGTCTGCCGTGCGCAGAGGGGGTGCGGTCAGGGACGGGCGCGGCCCTGGATCCAGAAAGGACTCCAGAAGATGTTCTTCGGGGCAAGTCCCAGTTCTTCTTTGGCAAACCGGCGCGCTTGTTTCGCTAACGCGGATTCGCAGCAGGCGTAGACGTAGCGGATGCCGTCAAACTTGCGTTCAACACGGAGCTTGCAGGTCAGGCACTGTAGTAGAGCATCGACGTGATCGGAGTAGCCGGCATACACGATGTCCATGCTGGCCACGCGTGATCGCCAATTGAGGAACTCCGGTGAATGATCGGCGGACGATTCGGACACGAGAACAACGTGCGTTTGCGCCAGCTCGGCAGGGTGGAATTCGTCGAGGAATTCGAGAATACCCAAGATCGACGGGGCGGAGGTTGCGTCACCGACGAGCAGCTGTGGCTCCGCACGTTTGGACGGAGCGTACGACGGCCGGTGCCACAGCCCGTTCGCCACCACAATGCCCACCTTGTCGCCGGGAGCAGCGGAGAGCACCCAGCGTAGACCAGGGCCTTTCGCATCAGCGACGTTGTCTACTCCATGAGTGACGATCTGCGTGGACAAAGTGTTGTCACGCCAGTTCAAGTGGCGGATTGTGTACCAGCGAAGATCGGGACGAGTAGCGCTGGGCAACGACGCGACATGGCTGCGGATGTTCGCCGTTGCCTGCGGCGGTATCGGCGTATAGTCCTGGCCGTGCTGTGGCATGAGCAGGCCGAAGAATTCGTCGGGTCCTGTGATGCCGAAACTGGCCAGCTCAGGGGCATAGAAAGTGATCTCACGGACGTGTGGCGCAATCAGCTTGTTGGACACTACCTCGGCTGTGAATATTTCTGCGCCGTCGCGGGTGGGGATGGTATTGATGTGGGGGTCGTTAAACGCCACCGATGGTGAGACAGCCATGGTGTCACTCCTTCTCCGCCGGGGCTGCGGGGATGATGAGCGGGCCGCCGACGGCAGGATCTTTTTCGACCAGCGCGTCGAGGTCGAAGACGCTGCGCAGTAGCGCAGGTGTGATCACGTCAGTGGGGGAGCCGGAAGCCTGCAGCGCGCCGTCACGCATGACAAGGAGATGGTCGGAGTAGCGGGCGGCGAGGTTGAGGTCGTGTAGCACCATGACCACGGTGCGGTCGCTCTGGGTGTTGAGCCGTCGTACGAGGTTAAGTACGTCGATGGAGGTGGAGAGGTCGAGGTAGGTGGTGGGTTCGTCGAGAAGCATAGTGGGCGTTTGTTGCGCGAGGACCATGGAGATCCAGACGCGTTGGCGCTGCCCGCCGGAGAGCTGGTTGATGTCACGGTCCGCCAGGTCGGTCGATTGGGTTTGGGCGAGCGCGTCTGCGACGACCTCGCGGTCTGTCGATGACCATTGGTTGAACCACGTTTGATGCGGGTGTCTGCCCCGCCCCACCAGGTCTTTGACCAGTAGTCCCTCGGGCGCTGTGGGGCTTTGAGGCAGCATGGACAACAGCGTGGCGAGCTGTTTGCGGGGCATCGCGCGCACGTCGCGGCCACCAAGAAGCACTTCGCCTGACGACGCCACTAGTCGCCCCACCGCCTTCAACATTGTCGACTTCCCGCACCCGTTAGGCCCGATGACCGTGGTCACTTTGCCGGCAGGGATGTTTACGTCGAGTCCGTCAATGACTGTCTTCGTTCCGTATGAGACCCGTAGGTTGCGCACGGTGATGCCGTCCATTAGATCGAATTCCTCCGGTTGTTTTGAATCAGCACGTAGATGAGGAAGCTTCCGCCAAGCACTGCGGTGAGCAGGCCCACCGGAAGGGCGACGGGCAGAGCATGGGTGGTGACCAAGTCGGACGCTGTGACGAGCAGCGCGCCGGTGAGCGCTGAAGCGGTCAGTGGCGGTGAAGAAACCGCGCACAGACGCAACGCCACCTGCGGCGCGACGAATGCGACGAACCCGATTGGTCCTGCCGCTGCCACCGCCACGGCTGCAAGAACGGCCGAGCAGGCGATGAACGTTAATTGGTTCCGGCGGGGGTTCTGCCCCAATCCGGTGGCGAAATCAGGGCCAAGCTCCATCGCTTTGAACTGGTAGCTGATCCAGGCTATGACAGGGATAAATACTCCCAGCAGGACGAAGACGGGGGTGGCGGTATGCCAGTTGGCGGCGTTGAGGGAGCCGGTAAGCCAGACAGTGGCTGCTTGGGCGTCGCGAAGATCGGCGCGGATGAGAAGATAGCTGACGTACGCTTGGAGCAGCGCATTGATGATCACGCCGAAGAGGACCAGACGGAAGGAATCGACATTGCGCCGGAACGCAAGCAGCCAGATCACCAGCGCCGACGCCATTGCGCCGACTGCTGCCGCAGTGGAGATGCCCAGCCCACCGATCCATGACGTGACCACGCTCGCGCTTCCCGTGCCAATCACGATCACAGTGACGGCTGCAGCGGACGCACCCATCGTGATGCCGAGGATATCGGGACTAGCCAGCGGGTTCCGCGTGACAGACTGCATCAGCGCACCAGATAGCCCCAGTGTGGCGCCCACGCCGACGGCTGTTGCAGCGCGTGGCATACGCCATTTGAGCACCACGAGTTTCTCTGTCGTCTCACCCCCGCCGAGCAGAACGTTCCAAACGGCGCCAAGTGGCAGGTTGTAATCGCCCACAGCGAGCTTGAGGGCGAAGATCACAAGCACAGTCAGCGCCAGCAGCACTGTGGCTAGGAAGACTCGCGGCCGCCACGCCGCGCTCATCGTGCCCACGCTAATCGACGCCCTAGTTTCCCTCCTCACAGCGCCATCACCTTATTCCTGTACATCATCCATATGAAAAATGGTGCGCCCACAAACGCCAGCACGATGCCCACTTGCACTTCCGCTGGGCGGGCGATGAGGCGTCCGGCGATATCGGCGTACAGCAAAAAGTTCGCCCCAATGACACTGGAGAGGGGGAGGATCCAGCGGTAGTCCGGACCGCAGATTGTGCGGCTGATGTGCGGAACAACCAGGGCGAGGAAGCCGATTGGGCCTGCCGCTGCTGTTGCGGAGCCGGCTAGTAGAGCGATGATCGCCATCCCGGCCACCCGGTGTCGTTGCACATTTACGCCTAGTGAGCTGGCTACGTCTTCGCCCAGCGTCAACAGGTTCAGCCCTGGGGCCGAAGCGAATGCCGCCACCACCCCGAAGCCGATGAACGGCAGCACACCCCAGAAGACGTCGAGGCTGCGGCCTGCCACGGAGCCTACGTTCCAGAAACGCATTTGGTCGAGGGAGTTGGCGTCGATAAGCACGAAGGCGGAGGTGGCTGCCCGCATCACCGCCGACAACGCAGCCCCGCCAAGTACCAGATTCAACGGGTTGATATGGCCGTTTCCCGCAGCGGCGAGCGCGAAAACTGTTACCGTGGCTAGCCCCGCCCCGATGAACGCCACGACCGCTGACCCGGTCACGCTTGTTACCCCGAGGAACGTGAATGACACCACCACCGCCAGCGCCGCCCCTGCAGACACCCCCAAAATCCCCGGATCCGCTAACGGGTTGCGTGTGTGCCCCTGAATCAACGCGCCCGCTACCCCAAGGGCCGCTCCCACGAGGATGGCCAGCAGCGTGCGCGGGAATCGTAGCGCCGCAACAGTGAGTTCGTCCTGCGAAATCGTGTCCATGTTGCGGTGGAGGTCACGGATGTGGGTGAGTGCGTGCCAGACGTCGACAAGCGCGATGCTGCGCGCGCCAACCGCAAGACTGAGCATGAACCCTACTGCGAGCAATGCGAAAAGTACTGCTAGTGCACTGCTTTTGCCCGTCAGGCTGAAACCGGCGCGCACCGTGTGGGGTGGCAGGTCCGCCTGCGTCGCAATTTTCATGACAGGCAGTCTAGACTACCTAGCACCAGTTAGGGTAGCCTGACCTATCGAACTATTTATGGGTGGAAGGATTGACATGAAACGTATCGCTAGCCTTTTCGTAGCCTGTGCAACCGCGGTGGCACTCGCCGCGTGCTCCGGCACCGCAAACGACCCGAACGACCCCGGTTCCGCAAACGGCGCGCCCGCAGGCGACTTCCAGCCCGTGTCCATCAAACACGCGCTCGGGACCGCAGAAATCAAGGAGAAGCCCGAGCGCATCGTCACCATTGGTCAAGGCTCTGCCGAAATCGCCATCGCGATGGGCCATACCCCCGTCGCGATCCAGTCCTACGCCTGGGGGTCCGACGAGTCCGGCTACCTGCCCTGGATCAAAGAAGCCGTCGAAGAACGCGGCGATGAGCTGCCCAAACAATTCGAAGGCGATGAGGCGCTTAGCGCAGAGGAAATCCTCGGATACAAACCCGACGTGATCCTCGCGCCTTGGTCAGGCATCACGCAGGAGCAGTACGACCAGCTGTCCGAAATTGCCCCAACCATCGCCTACGAGAAAGAGCCGTGGACGATCACCTGGGAAGAGCAAGTTGACATGATTGCTAAGGCACTTGGTGAACCTGACAAGGCCCAAGCCGTCAAGGACGATGTCAAAGCTGCCTTCGAGGAACAGTCCGAAGAAAACTACGGCAACTACACCTTCAGCTACATCTACAACGACGGCCCCCAGAACTTGGGTATTTTCCTTCCCAATGAGCAGCGCGTAGCATTCGTGTCCAACCTGGGCCTTAAAGTCGACGACGTGTACAAGCAGTTCCCGGAAGTTCCCGGCACCGACTCCGCTGAACTATCCAAAGAGAACGCAGACGCGCTCAGCAGCGCTGATCTCATCTTCACGTTCTACACTGATGAAGCTAACCGTGATGAGATGCACAAGGACCCCGTCTACTCCCGCATCAAGGCGATTGAGAAAGGTGCCGAGGTCGCATCGACGGATCAGTCGCTGGTCACCGCGTCCTCAATCATCAATCCGTTGACCGTGCGGTGGGCCGCACCACGATTCAAAGAGCTTATCGACGTCGCCATCGCCAACGCTAACAAGTAATCCCAGGCACTAGTCGCACTGGCTCGACCTGAGCTATTTATCTAAAGCCCAAAGAAGTGCGCGACGAGTTCGGCCCCCACGACTTTGTTCGTGCCGGGGCCGAGCTTTTTGTCCATCTCTTTCGGGTTGGGGACGACATGGCCCATGCCCTCGATCGTCCACAGCTCGACTGGTGCCGCTCCACCCGCGGGTGATTCTGGAACCCCTGGGCCGAAACGGTCCACTCGTACCCCGTCGATGGGGCGAGTAGAGAGAGGTTCGGCGTTGACAGGGGTCGGCGTTAGGCCGTCGGTTTCCGTGTGCGCGTGGTTGTTCGTGTCCTCCGTGCCCAGGCCGTTGAGCTGTGCGAAGAAGCGTGCCGAATCCACGGCGCAGCGCGCCACCCCGCGGTTGGAATTACCAATGCCGGAAGCACCGCCTTCATAAGGCACAAGGGGATCTGCCGTCCCTTGGACAGACAGGACGGGGACTGGGACCCAATCCTTGTAGTGGGTGGCAAGCTCCGGCAGCACGTTATCGGCCGCTGGCCACGGCGCCCCAAAACACGCGATGCCATCCAGGAAACCGGGCGCCTCCAATCCCAATCGCTGCAGCATCTGGCCTCCGTTAGAGAAACCGCAGCCGATGATCTGGCCAAAGTTGAGATCAAACTCTGCGGCGAGGTGGGAGGGGAGGGAGGTGAGGAAGGAGGTATCGTCGATAAGCGATTTGCGCGCTGCCTCGTTGAAGCCGACTCGATGGTCGTTGAAATGCCTGTCCACGCCGTCCGGGTACACGACGACGCAGCCACGCTCGGTCAACGCGTCAAACGTGTTGCCCGTGAAGCGTCGCGCCACGGAGCCGGACTGCAAGGAGCCGTGAAGGAACAACACCAGATCCGCACCCGGTGACACCTCTCCCGGCAGGACGCAGGTGACGCGACGTTCGCGGCCGTCGTGGGGCAGGTTGAGACGCTGGACAATCACGTCCTACACACTAGCGATACAGTGTCCACATGGGTCAGAAGAAGGGCACACTCGCCTCCATTGCCGCTGAGCTGGGTGTTTCGCGTACGACGGTGTCGAATGCCTACAACCGCCCGGAGCAGCTGTCGCCGGAGTTGCGGGAGAAGATCTTTGCAGTGGCCCGCGCCCGCGGTTACACGGGGCCGGACCCGATGGCGCGTAGCCTGCGCACGCGCCGGGTGGGGGCGATTGGGGTGATTCTGACAGAGCATGTGTCGTATGCGTTTGAGGATCAGGCGTCGATAGATTTTTTAGCCGGGCTCGGCGAGAGTTCCGCCGGTGCCAACACCGCGCTCACGCTGATCCCGTTGGGTCCGAGCGAAACGGGGGAGATCAGTCCGCTCATTGCCAGCGCGCTGGTGGACGGGTTCGTGGTGTACTCCGTGCCACACGGCGAGCCGCACCTTGAGGCGGTGCAAGCGCGTGGGTTGCCGGTGGTGGTGTGTGACCAGCCGTACCCGGATGGAGATGTTGCCTTCGTGGGCATTGATGACCGGGAGGCGATCAAGCCTGCCGCGCGTGCCCTCGTGGGGGCGGGGCATAGGCGGATCGGCATTGTGGGCAAGCGTTTGTTCAAGGATGCGGCGCGCGACGGTGCCGTGACCAAAGCGGAGGTCAAGGCGGCAGACATGCACGCGCAGCGCGCCCGCGTGTTGGGAGCCCTCGACGTGTTCGAGGAGGCCGGCATCAACGATGTGCCTATAGTGACCCGCCACTTCAACGACTACGGTTCTGCGATGGATGCCGCGCGTGAGCTGTTCGCGCTGGCCCCGGACCTGACCGCAGTGTTGTGTACGACGGATTCGATGGCGCTCGGCGTGCTCGAATACTGTCTCGAGCACGGCCTGGACGTGCCGGGGGACATTTCCATCACGGGTTTCGATGGCGTCGAGTGGGCACTCGCCCGCGGCCTGACCACGGTGATTCAGCCCAACAAACAGAAGGGCGCGACAGTAGGGAAGGTGCTCTCGGAGCTCGTGGAAAGCTCGCTTATCGACGCCTCCCCCCACCTCCCCCGCCTCACCCTTCCCACCCGTTTCAGCCCTGGGCAGACCGTCGGGCCGCCGCGAGCCTCAGAAGGAACTGTGCCATCTCTTCCACCGAGCTGAGGCGATGCTGCGCGCAGGTGTCGGCGGTGACGGTGCCCGTTGCCGCGCCGATCTTAATCCCTACATCCCCTCGCGCCGGGTCGAGGACGGCGAGGGCGGTTTCATCGGTGACGTCATCACCCGCGAAGAGTGTGGCGTCGAAGCGGGTTTTCTCCGCGCTCAACCATGTCCCCTTCGTGGTGGTCACGGCAGAAAACTCCACGACGTTGTGGCCTGGAGTCGGTGGAATGCGTGACGGTAGCGCGAGGGCTTCCTGCAGCATCGCGGCCTTGAGCGTGGTGTCCTCCACTTTGGCTACGTGCAAAACACGCTGGTAGGGCTTCACCTCCACGAAGGCCGGTGCCACCGCAATGCGTTCCAGTTCGGCGCCGATGCGGTCTAATTCCGCATGTTCTTCGGCGGTCAGGGTCGGGCCACCCTGCGTTGGCTCCGCACCATGGGAACCCACGAGGATCACCGGCTCACGCAGCGGGCACACCTGCCGCAAGCCGTCCAGGTGGCGCCCTGAGAGCACAGCAACCGAAGTCCCCGGCAACCCCGCGAGCTCCTCCAGAGCAGCGATCGCACCCGGATGTGGATGCACGGCATACGCGTCCGGACCAAGCTCGCAGATCGTGCCATCAAAATCTACGCAGACCAGCAGGTTGTCTACTTGCGCAAGCTCAGCAAGCAGCTTGTCAACCAGTGAATCGATCATTGCGCCACAAGCCTTATCGCGGGTCTATCCACCCCATCTGTCCGCTTCGTCATCACCAACTCCTTAGGTGCATCTTCGCCGTAGGTGCGGATGTCGAACTCGGAGCCCTCGGTCAGCAGGGAGGTCAGGTGGGTGTGGAGGGTGCGGGTGCCGCCGAGGCAGTCGTCGATAAGCGGGCCCTCCTTGACCTCCACCAACCGGACAAAATCATTGGAGACCTCAGCCCGCGCCTGCAGCGGAGCACACCCCGTCTGAACAGCGATTGATGACGGCCCGAACGCGAGCACCGCACGCCCCGCCGCATCCGTCGTCACACCGCCGGGGGTTGCTGGGTCCACGTAGACCGCGACAACTTCCCACGTCGTCTGCTCCAGCTCCCCGGGCTGCGACGCGCACCCGGCAAGCAGAACGCAGGAGGCCAACGCCAACACACGCTTCATCGACGGTCCTTCCTTACAGCGGCGAGTTCACTCAAGAACGATTCTGCCCAACGCGACACATCGTGCGCGCGGACATGCGCATTCATATGCAGCATCGCATCGCGCGCGGTGGGGGAGCCTTGCGCCTCGACGGCGGCGACGATCGAGTTTTTCACCGACTCCACATCAAACGGGTTGCACAGGTGGGCCCGGTCCAACTCCACCGCAGCGCCGGCGAACTCCGAAAGCACGAGCGCGCCAGAACCATCCGGGTGGCACGCCACGTACTCCTTAGCCACTAGGTTCATTCCGTCCTTGAATGGTGTGACCAGCATAATGTCGGCCGCTGAATAGTAGCTGCGCAACAGGGATTTTGGCACCGCATGATGTTCGTAGTGCACCACCGGGTGGCCCAACTTGCCGTAGCGGCCATTGATGCGACCCACCGCTTCCTCTACGCCAGCGCGGGTGGCCTTATAACTATCGATGCGCTCCCGCGACGGAGTAGCCACCTGAATCAGCGCTGCCGACTCCAAACGCCCTTCCTCCAAGAGTTCCTCGAACGCGGTGAGGCGCTGCAGGATGCCCTTGGTGTAGTCGAGGCGGTCCACCCCCAACATGAGGGTGTCCGGGTTGGATACCAGGCTGCGGACCTGTGCGATGGCGGTGTCGTCGGCTTTGTCGAATTCGCCGGCATCAATCGAGATAGGAAACGTTCCCGTCCGTGGTGTCGTCGTCTCCGGGTCGCTGGCGGCAAGATCCAAGAAGTTAGTTTCATCCCGGCGCCGCTGGAACCCGATCAAGTCCGCTGCCTCCAGCCCGCGCAGCACCTGCTTGCGCCACGGCAATTGGCGGAACAAATCCGGATGGGGGAAGGGGATGTGCAGGAAAAACCCAATGGTCACGTCGGGGCGCAGCTCTCGCAGCATGCCGGGTACCAGCTGCAGTTGGTAGTCCTGCACCCACACTGTGGCGCCTTCCGCGGCGGCATCAGCAGCAGCGCGCGCGAACTTCTCATTCACCGCGCGATAACGCTGCCACCACTGCCGGTGGTACTGCGGCGTGACAATGAGGTCGTGGTACAGCGGCCACAGCGTGGAGTTGGAAAAACCTTCGTAGAAGTCTTCGAAGTCGTCGGCGTCGAGTTCGACGGGCTGGAGCAGGATGCCGTCGTGAGTAAAAGGCGGGAATGTTGCGTCGGGCTCGCCGGGCCAGCCGACCCAGCAGCCACTGTTGCGCTTCAGTACGGGAGCGAGCGCCGCCACAAGCCCGCCGGGGGATGCCACCCACTGTTCGTCAACCCGGTCAACCGGCAGCCGGTTAGCCACGACAACGAATGCGTTGTCCCCGCTCATGATTCGTCCTCGAACTTTCTAGCTGCTCGTGGATTTTTTGGCGGTTTTCTTGGTGGTTTTCTTCGCGGTCTTCTTGGCCGCCTTCTTCACGGTTTTCTTGGCCGTCTTCTTCGCTGCCTTTTTCGCGGTCTTCTTGGCGGTCTTCTTGGCCGTCTTCTTCGCGGCTTTCTTCGTCGCCTTCTTCGCAGGTTCGCTTTCGGCCTGCGCGCCGCTGGCCAGGTCTTCTTCGAACTGCTTGTACACCAGGCCTTCAGGCTCAACGCCGAGCATGCACATGAGGGTCACGCCGTCGGTCAGATCCTCGGCGTAGGTGGCCACAACACTGCGCGCGCCCGCGGCGGTTTGTT
This sequence comes from Corynebacterium sp. MSK044, assembly GCF_030232825.1. Lineage (NCBI taxonomy): Bacteria > Bacillati > Actinomycetota > Actinomycetes > Mycobacteriales > Corynebacteriaceae > Corynebacterium > Corynebacterium sp. MSK044. The sequence goes on along the minus strand of NZ_JASPJJ010000003.1, from coordinate 66,378 downwards.
CCTCGACCGCGTGGACGGCTTCCGGGTTCGGGCGGCTATCAGTGATCTTGGGGGGCACGGTTACCTCCATCGGTGTCGGGTTGATTGCTTATCGACGAGCCCTTCTCGACCCATTCATCCTACGCTACTGCCCAGCCGGCGGCGTGTTTGGACGCTTTGGCTGCTTGTGGGGCTTGGGATGTTGTTTTTTGGCGGGGTTGCCTGAGAGGCGTCGAGAAGCAGCTTGTTCGGCGCGTCTGATCTGCTGGAATGTGATGCGGCCGGCGGTGCGGAAGGCGTTGTACGGGTTGAACAGTTCGGGGCGACGGATGCGGCGTGTGATCCATTCGCCGAGGACAACGCCGCCGGCAAGAGCCATGCAGGTGCCGATAGCAAGGAAGAGGTTGTTCAGTCCCAGCACGGTTTGCTCGTTGAGCAGGGCGTACATGCTGCGGTACACACCGGAGCCTGGAAGGAACGGGGTGACGCCGGCGACGGCGGTGATGAGCGGCGCGATGAGGAAGCGACGGGCCAGCAAACCACCGGCGAGGCCGACCATGACGGCGCACAGTGATACGGCGAAAAGGCGCCCAGCGCCGAAGGGGATGAGCACCGCATAGTAGGTGAAACCACCTACGAGCGCGGTGACAGCGGACACGATGATCGCGCGGACCTCCGCGTAGGCGGCGAGCGCGAAACCAGCGGCTGCCACGGCGCCGCCGATGATGCGCACGGCGGCGGAACTGTACGACGGTGTGGGCGGTTGTGTCTCAATCGGAGGAAGGCCTGCGCCCATGAGATCGGCCACTTGGATGCCGCCGGCCACACCGGCGACGATTGCGCCGGTGAACAGGATTGCTTGGAAGAAGCGGCCACTCGCTGTGACGGGGGAGCCGGTCACCCCGTCTTGGAGTGATTGCACGAGCGTTAAGCCGGCGAGCAGCACGACGATGCCGGTTGCGATGACTTGGCTTGGCACAATCGTCGTCCCCGCCCGCGCGGCCAGGGTGTAGAAGATCGCTGCCGGCACCGTGGCCAAAAAGCCACCGACAACGCAGTGGTAGAAGTACGGCAGTTCGTTCTTGCCTAGCCACAGGTTGATGGTGGTGATCAGTGCGGCGGTGATGGCGCCGAGGGCAGACATGAAGATGTCGCCACCGAGCAGAATCGCCACGGCGGCACCCAGCATGGTCCAGCCGGCGATGGAAACCCACCAGGGGTAGGGGGGTTTGGCGCTGTAGATGCCGTCAAGAATTTTTTCGGCCATCTCAGGCGGGGTGGCACCCGCGCGGATGGAGCGGATGAGCCGGTCGACTTCTTGCAGTTTGGTGTAGTTCTCGGTCATGTCGGTGACCACGCGGAACACCCCGACCGGTTGCTTGCGCGTCGTGCCGATGATCGAGTTCACGGTGATCGTGTTCAACGTGATGTCCACGTGGCAGTAGTGCAGGCCGTAGGAGGACGTGACGGCGTGGATCTGCGCTTTGGCATCGGAGCTGGTGGTGCCGTTGGCGATGAGGATTTCGCCGACGCGCGCCCCGATGGTCATCACCGCGGCGACCTGCGCTGGGTCCGTGAGGTCAACAGGAGCCAGGACAGAAGGCGGCGGAGACGTGCGTGCCTGGTCGATCGTTGCTACAGGGCCAGAGGAGCGCAAAGCGTCGCGTAAGTTCTTCATCACCGGTGCCACATCGGACACAGTATCTTGTTGGGCGTTCCCCCGTCGCCTTTTGTTGCTTGGGGTGGGCGGCTTGTATGATGGCGGGTCAGTGCCTTTTGGGGCACGGGTGCTGGAGTGGCGCAATCGGTAGCGCAACGGTCTTGTAAACCGTAGGTTGCGAGTTCAAGTCTCGTCTCCAGCTCATTTTTTCGCTTATCGACGATAAACCCATCACCCCCACCCAGCCCACGTACAGCAAACGTTCAGGGTGGGGTTGTTTACTGGTGGTCATTGCGCGCGTTTTATGAAACGCCTTAAGAATCCGAGAGAAAGCGAACCCAGAGAACATTATGGCTGAGACCACAACCCCGCAGAACGTAAAGGTGCTTGTTGTTGATGATGAGCCGAATATTGTTGACCTGCTGACTGTGTCGTTGAAGTTCCAAGGCTTTGACGTTGTTACAGCGGATTCGGGTCAGGGGGCACTGAAGCTGGCTCACGAGCACAAGCCGGATGCGTACATCCTGGATGTGATGATGCCGGGGATGGATGGCTTTGAGCTGCTGTCCAAGCTGCGTGCTGACGGTTTGGATGCTCCGGTCTTGTTCCTCACGGCGAAGGACGCGGTGGAGGACCGCATCCACGGTTTGACCATCGGTGCGGATGATTACGTGACTAAGCCGTTCTCCCTCGAAGAGGTGATCACCCGCCTGCGTGTGATCCTGCGTCGTGGCAATGTCACCGATGAGGAGTCGAAGGACGCCACGATCCGCTACGCAGACCTCACCTTGAATGATGAGACGCATGAGGTGACCAAGGCAGGACAGATCGTCGAACTGTCGCCCACCGAGTTCAACCTGCTGCGTTACTTGATGCTCAACGCTGAGGTGGTGCTGTCCAAGGCGAAGATCCTGGACAACGTGTGGCACTACGACTTCGGTGGGGACGGCAACGTCGTGGAGTCCTACATTTCCTACCTGCGCCGCAAGGTGGACCAGGAGGAGCCGCAGCTTATCCAGACGGTGCGCGGTGTCGGATACGTTCTGCGAACTCCGCGCCAGTAGAGGCTAGACTCCACCTGTTATGGGGTCTCCCACGCAACGGTTCCGCGTCCAGCCAACTACTTTTCTGCGCCTTGCCACCGGTAGGGTCTCACGGACTCGACTGGCCACGCGCCTGCTGATCATCCTGATAGTGGTGTCTGGCCTTGGCCTCGTGGGCATGTCTACGGCCGTGTATGGCTTAACCCGCGGCCAGATTTATGAGCGCGTGGACTCCGACCTGAAACGCAGCCTGGATACGTGGGCGTTGAACCCGGATACCCGCTCCATCAATTCGTCGCTGCCGAGTGAGTACATGCTCATCTCTTTCGTGGGGGGCGAGCTGCGCGCGATTAACGCCTCAGGCACCATCCCTAACCTGAGTGAGCTGACCTACGACCGCCAGCCACACACCGTCGCTTCCCTGCCCACGGGGGATAACGGGGAAGAGAAGCAGTTCCGGGTGATCGCGGTGCGGTCTGTGGATGGCACCGTCACCATCGTGGCTAAACGCCTAGATGATGAGGTGCGGTTGTTGGATGGATTGGGGGTGGTGTTGGCGTCGATAAGCATTCTTGTGCTTGCGATGATGGGCGCGGCGGGTACGTTCTTTGTGCGGCGCGCGCTGCTACCCATCAAGGAACTGGAGAATACCGCGATGGCAATTGCGGATGGCGCGACCGATTGCCGCGCCCCCAACTGGCCCCGGAGCACTGAGGTGGGGCAGCTGTCGTACGCGATGAACACCATGATTGAGCAGCTGCAGGAAACGCTCGAGGAATCGCAGGAGAAAGAGGAACAGATGCGTCGCTTTGTCGGCGACGCCTCGCACGAACTGCGCACTCCGCTGACCAGTATTCGTGGCTACACGGAACTGTATCGCGCCGGGGCGACCGACGATGCGGACATGGTGTTGGGCAAGATCGACGAAGAATCCGGCCGCATGAAGCTCCTAGTCGAGGACCTTTTGGCGCTCACCCGCGCGGAGGGCTCGCGCCTGAACATGCGCAGCGTGGACATGCTTGAACTCGTGCTCTCCGCAACTAGCTCCGCGCGCGCAGCATTCCCGGATCGCACGCTGAACGTGAACAACGCGGCCGACGACATCCCCATGGTCTCCGGTGACCCCGACCGCCTGCACCAGGTGCTGCTCAACTTGATCGCCAACGGTTTTAAACATGCTGGCCCCGACGCCGAAGTCACCGTCACGGTGCGCGAATACCTCGACCGCGTCTACATCGACGTCGAAGACAACGGTGTGGGCATGTCGCAGGAAGATGCCGCGCACATCTTCGAGCGTTTCTACCGCACCGACACCTCCCGCAACCGCTCCAAAGGCGGCGGCGGTTCCGGGCTGGGATTAGCTATTACGAAGTCACTCGTCGAGCAGCATGACGGCGCGATCACAGTGTCCACTGAGCTGGGCAAGGGCACGAAGTTCACCGTCAGCCTGCCCAAGCTCTGATCGTTTACCTGCGCCCGTCTACCCCCGTGCCCAACTTCTCCCGCAGCTTCGCCGCTGCTTCGTCCATCTGGGCTGGGTCAGTTTCGTCGTGGCGCATGACACTAGCCAGGTTGTAGCCGGACATGTCATCGGCGGGGAAGACGTGGATGTGGGCGTGCGGAACCTCAAAACCGGCGATGAGGTAGCCGGCCCGCTGGGAACCGAAGGCGTCGATGACAGCCTTGCCAATTTCTTGCGCGACCTCGTTGGCATGAAGCCAGACCTGCGGGTCAAGATCAGTCCACTTGTCCACCTCGGCGACAGGAATGACCAGGGTGTGGCCGTAGGCGATGGGCTCGATGGTCAAAAACGCGGCGACGGTCTCATCGCGGTAAACGAAGCGACCGGGGATCTCGCCGTTCAGGATCTTTGTAAATACTGTGCTCATGCCAGCCCAGGGTAGCGATACAATCACAGGCATGCGCATCCTTGTCATCGGTTCGGGCGGCCGCGAACACGCCCTGCTTACTGCACTGTCCCGCACGTCAGCCGGCGAGCACGAGCTTCACGTCGCACCAGGAAACGCTGGTATGCGCGCAACGCGGCACGATGTGGCTGTTGATGATCCGGCGGCAGTGACCGCCCTGGCCCGCGAAATCGGGGCGGATTTGGTGGTCATCGGCCCGGAACAGCCGCTGGTGTCTGGTGTGGCAGACGCGCTGCGTGAGGCAGGTATTGCGGTCTTCGGCCCGTCGCAGGAGGCGGCGAAGCTGGAGGGGTCCAAGACGTTTGCCAAGGAGGTCATGGCCACTGCCGGTGTGCGTACTGCGCGCGCGAAGCAGGTGACGGACCCGGACATGGTGAAGGTGGAGCTGCGTGAGTTCGGGCCGACCTTCATTGTGAAGGACGACGGCCTGGCTGGAGGCAAGGGTGTTGTGGTCACCGACGACGTGCGTGAGGCCGTGGCCCACGCGAAGGCTGTGATTGAGGGAGGTAATCCGGCGTTGCTCGAGACCTTCTTGGGCGGCCCGGAAGTCTCGCTGTTTTGCCTTGTCGACGGCGAAACCGTCGTCCCACTATTGCCCGCCCAGGACCACAAGCGTGCCTACGACGGCGACGAAGGCCCCAACACTGGCGGCATGGGTGCCTACACTCCGCTGCCATGGCTGCCGGAAGATGGCGTGCAGCGCATCGTCGATGATGTTGTTGTACCTGTTGCTCGTGAAATGGTGCGCCGCGGCACCCCGTACTCAGGCTTGCTGTACGCCGGCTTGGCATGGGGCGACGAAGGCCCGGCAGTGATCGAGTTCAACGCTCGCTTCGGCGACCCGGAAACCCAGCCGGTGCTGGCACTGCTGGAGTCCTCGTTGGCGGATGCGCTCTACGCCACTGCGACGGGCACGCTGGCGGACCTACCGCCGCTGAAGTGGAAGGATGGCTACGCCGCTACCGTCGTGTTGGCTGCCGAGGGTTACCCGGCCAACCCGCGTAAGGGCGGGGAGATCACGGGTGAGGGGTTGGAGGATCCGCGCATAGTTCTTCACGCCGGCACCGCAGAGGGCGAAAACGGCGGCTACGTTGCTGCAGGTGGGCGTGTGCTCAACGTCGTGGGTACCGGCGCAACCCTGGAGGAGGCCACGAAGGCAGCGTATGACGTGATTGAGAAGATCTCGCTCGACGGCTCCTTCTACCGCCACGACATTGCGCGCCCCGCGATTGACGGAAAGATCACGGTAGGCCCTTCCCGCTAGGACTCATGCGATAATGGGCCGCGTGAGTAACGCGAAGCCCCATAATGCCAACGTCCTGTCCAACCGCTACGCCTCGCCGGAGATGGCGCGGCTGTGGAGCGCCGAGCACAAGATCGTGCTCGAGCGCCAACTGTGGATCGCCGTGATGCGCGCCCAGCGCGACCTCGGCGTGGACATCCCCGAAGATGCCATCGCAGCCTACGAGGCCGTGGTGGACCAGGTGGATCTTGGTTCCATCGCGAACCGTGAGCGCGTGACGCGCCACGATGTGAAGGCGCGTATCGAAGAGTTCAATGCGCTGGCGGGCCACGAGCACATCCATAAGGGCATGACCAGCCGTGACCTGACGGAGAACGTGGAGCAGCTGCAGATCTACCGTTCGCTCGAGCTTGTTCGTGGCCGCGCACTCGCGGTGCTCAACGCGGTGGGCAACCGCGCGGCGGAGTACCGCTCCCTGGTCATGGCGGGCCGCTCCCACAATGTGGCGGCCCAGGCCACCACTCTGGGTAAGCGCTTCGCTTCGGCTGCCGATGAAATGCTGGTCGCCCTCGACCGTGTCGAAGACCTGCTGGGCCGCTACCCGCTGCGTGGCATCAAGGGTCCGATGGGCACGGCCCAGGACATGCTCGACCTCGTCGACGGTGATGAGGCGAAGCTGAACCAGCTCGAACTCGCGATTGCACAGCACCTCGGCTTTGAGCGCATCTTCGATTCGGTGGGACAGATCTACCCACGCTCGCTGGACTTCGACGCTGTGTCCGCGCTCGTGCAGCTCGGCGCTGGCCCGTCGAGCCTGGCCACCACGATCCGCCTCATGGCGGGCAACGAGACCGTCACTGAGGGCTTCAAGGAAGGCCAGGTCGGCTCCAGCGCTATGCCGCACAAGATGAATGCGCGTTCCTGCGAGCGCGTCGGTGGCTTCCAGGTGATTCTGCGTGGCTACCTCACCATGGTCGGTGACCTTGCTGGCCAGCAGTGGAATGAAGGCGACGTGTTCTGCTCTGTTGTGCGCCGCGTGGCGCTGCCGGATGCGTTCTTTGCCATCGACGGAATGATGGAGACCTTCCTTACCGTCCTCGCCGAATTCGGCGCGTTCCCGGCCATGATCACGCGTGAGTTGGACCGCTACCTGCCGTTCCTGGCTACTACTCGCATCCTCATGGCCAGCGTTCGTGCCGGTGTTGGCCGCGAGACTGCGCACGAGGTGATCAAGGAACACGCCGTGGCCATGGCACTGGATATGCGCGAAAACGGTGAGGAGCAGAACCTCGTGGAGCGCCTCGCCGCGGATGATCGCCTGCCGCTCAACCAGCAGCAGTTGGAAGAGGCGCTCGCGGACCGCCACGCGTTCATAGGTGCTGCGGAGTCCCAGGTAGACAACGTTCTGGCGCGGATTCAAACGTGGGCCGAGAAGTACCCGGAGGCGGTTGCCTACACTCCTGGAGAGATCTTGTAGCGAAAGGCGTAACATCTCTCGCATGCGTCCAGAGCTTTCTGACTATCAACATCTCTCCGCGGGCAAGGTCCGCGAGATCTACGAGATCGACGATGACACCCTCTTGATGGTGGCCACCGACCGGATTTCCGCGTTCGATTTTGCGCTCGAGCCGGAGATCCCGGACAAGGGCAAGATTCTCACCTACACCAGCGATTTCTTCTTTTCGCTTCTCAGTGGCGTGCCCAACCACCTCGCCGGCCCCCTCGATGATGAGAGGATCCCGGAAGAGGTGCTGGGTCGGGCGATCGTCGTAAAGCGTCTGCAAATGATCCCCTTCGAGTGCGTTGCCCGCGGTTACCTGACGGGCTCCGGTAAGAAGGAATATGACGCTGGCGGTGCCGTCTGCGGCGTTGCGCTGCCGGAGGGGCTCAAGGAAGCTTCGAAGCTGCCGGAGCCGATCTTTACGCCTGCCACCAAGGCGGAGCAGGGGGATCATGATGAGAATGTGCGGTTTGAGTACGTCGTGAAGCATCTTGGGGGCGAGCTCGCGGAGAAACTTCGCGCGACCACCCTGGATATTTACACGCGTGCCGCGGAGTACACCGAGTCGCGCGGGATCATTCTTGCGGACACGAAGTTTGAGTTCGGCCTGGACAAAGACGGCACGCTCGTGCTTGCCGACGAAGTCTTGACCCCCGACTCCTCCCGCTACTGGCCCGCTGACTCCTATGAGGAGGGGCAGGTCCAGCCCAGCTTTGACAAGCAGTACGTGCGCAACTGGCTGACCGGACCGAAATCCGGCTGGGACCCAGCAGAAGGCACCCCGCCACCCGAGCTGCCGGGCTCCGTCGTGGAGGCCACGCGCGACCGCTACATCGAGGCGTACGAGCGCCTGTCGGGCCGCAAGTTCGTGTGATCTCACGGGGGCTAGACTCGGTGGGCATGACTGACAAGCTCACCCCACCTTCTGCCCCGAAACACCCGATCACGCGCTCTTTCCATGGCCGTGACTTCGTGGATGATTATGAGTGGCTGCGCGATAAAGAGTCGCGGGAAACCCTCGCCTACCTCGAGGCGGAGAATGAATACACGAAGCAGTGCACGGCGCACCTTGATGGTCTGACGGAGCAGATCTACACCGAGATCAAGTCCCGTGTGAAGGAGACGGACATGTCCGTGCCCGTGCGCCAGGGTAACTGGTGGTACTACGGCCGCACGGAGGAGGGGAAGAACTACGGCATCAGTTGCCGCGTTCCTGTCGCTTCAGGTGGAGATCCGTGGCTGCCACCCACCCTGCCGGAGGACGGTTCGGGCTTGCCAGGGGAGCAGATCCTTTTGGATCTCAACGAGTTAGCGGAGGGGCATGACTTCTTCGCTGTCGGCGCATCCAGCGTGACCACATCCGGCCGCCTCCTTGCCTTTTCGACGGACACCGCCGGCGACGAACGCTTTGACCTGCAGATAAAGAACCTGGAGACCGGCGAGCTGCTGCCTGACACCATCCCGGGCATCTTCTACGGCGCAACGTGGGCGGGGGAGGACTACCTGTTCTACATCCGTGTTGATGAGGCGTGGCGCCCGCACCAGATCTGGCGCCATAAGGTCGGCACCCCAGCCAGCGACGATGTGCTGATGTACGAGGAGGAGGACGCGAAGTTCGGTGTGGGCATCGCAGCGGATCGTTCGGAGTCTTACCTACTCATCTTGTCTTCGTCTTCGCTGACCACCGAGTATCGTGTCCTGCCCATGTCCACCCCCGAAGGTGAATTCGAGGTTCTCTGGCACCGCGAATCGGGCGTGGAGTACCACGTCGACTACGCCGCTGTCGCCGGGGAGGAATACTGGATTGTCACCCACAATGCGTGTGGAGTGAACTCGGGGGTGGGCGCGACGCGCATAGGCAATCTTGTGCCGCTGCGCGAGCTGGACGAGCTGATTCAGCACAACGATGAGGTGCGCATCGAAGGCGTTGACGCCTACCGCGATTTCGCCTTCGTTGCTTATCGACGCGGTGGCATCGGGCGGCTGGCGGTCGCCGATCTACGCAACGGCTTCGGTGAGTTCCGGGAGCTGGACTTCGACGAGGAGCTGTACACCGCCTCTTTGGGCGGCAATCCCGAGTGGGACGCACCTGTTGTGTGCGTGGTCTACACGTCGTTTACGCAGCCCGCGCAGGTGCTGAACTACCGCGTGGACACCGGCGAGTTCACGCTGCTCAAGGAACAAGAAGTGCGCGGCGGCTACAACCCGGAGGACTACGTGGCTACCCGCATGTGGGCGACGGCCGCGGACGGCACGCGCGTGCCCATGTCTGTCGTGCGGCGCGCGGACCTGGACATGACGCGGCCTAACCCGACGCTGCTCTACGGCTACGGCTCCTATGAGGCGTCGACCGATCCTGGCTTCTCCGTCGCGCGGCTGTCGCTGTTGGATCGTGGCATGGTGTGGGTCTGCGCACACGTGCGCGGCGGTGGCGAGATGGGTCGCCTGTGGTACGACAACGGCAAGATGTTGGCGAAGAAGAACACGTTCACGGACTTCGTGGCCTGCGCAGATGAGCTGATTAGCGCCGGCGTGACCGCCCCTTCCATGCTCGTTGCCGAAGGTGGCTCCGCTGGTGGCCTGCTCATGGGTGCCGTGGCGAACTTGGCGCCGGAGAAATTTGCCGGCATTCAGGCGATCGTGCCGTTCGTGGACCCACTGACGTCGATTCTGAAGCCGGAATTGCCACTAACTGTTGGTGAGTGGGAGGAATGGGGCGACCCGTACCACGACCCGGAGGTCTACGACTACATGGCTACCTATGCGCCGTACGAGAACGTGGAGGCCAAGAACTACCCGAACATTCTGGCGGTGACCAGTATTAACGATACGCGTGTGTTGTATGTGGAGCCGGCGAAGTGGATCGCAAAGCTACGGGCAACTGCGACGGGTGGCCAGTTCCTGCTTAAGACCGAAATGGCGGCCGGCCATGGCGGCGTGTCCGGGCGGTACGCCAAGTGGAAGCAGACAGCGTTCGAGTACGCGTGGACGCTACATACCGCCGGCGCAGTGAGATGAGTCACGTATGGCCCGCCTGATGTACGAAGCGACAATACCCAGGAGTATTAATGACCTTAGAGGATTCCATTTCTAAGGGAGGACCCGATGCCCACTGTCACGCCCACGAGCGGACCGCAGATTGCGGAACCGAAAAGGCGTAAGGACAACACTCACTGGCTCTACATAGGCGTCATCATTGCCGTGGTCGCGGGTATTACCCTCGGCCTGGTCGCGCCGGATGTCGCTGTTCAGCTGAAGCCACTGGGTGACACCTTCGTCTCGTTGATCAAGATGATCGTGGGGCCGGTGATCTTCTGCACCATTGTTCTGGGCATCGGTTCGGTGCGTTCGGCTGCAACCGTAGGTAAAACCGGTGGCCTGGCACTCATCTATTTCACCGTCATGTCCACCTTCGCGCTGGCCATTGGCCTGGCGGTGGGTAACTTGATCAAGCCAGGTGAAGGCTTGGGCCTCCACGGCGATGCTGCTGCCGGTGCCAGGTACGCCGAGCAGGCCACGGAATCCGGTGGCCTCGTTGGCTTTGTCCAAAGCATTGTTCCGGATACGTTCTTCTCCGCGTTCATTTCGGGGTCAATCCTGCAGGTGCTGTTCGTCGGACTACTGGTGGGCTTCGCGGTGCAGTCGATGGGTAAGCATGGCGAGCCGATCCTCGGCTTTGTGGCGCACTTGCAGAAGCTGATCTTCAAGATCTTGAGTTGGATCCTCTGGCTCGCCCCCATCGGTGCGTTCGGTGCGATGGCAGCTGTGGTGGGCAAAACCGGTATCCAGGCCGTGGTGCAGATGCTGGTGCTCATGGTGGCTTTCTACACCACCTGTATCCTCTTCGTTTTCGGTGTGCTTGGCACGGTGCTGTGGGTTGTGGCGAAGGTGTCACCGTGGTCCCTGTTCAAGTACCTGGGGCGCGAGTTCCTGCTCATCCTGGCTACCTCGTCGTCGGAGTCGGCACTGCCGAACCTCATGCGCAAGATGGAACACCTGGGTGTGGACAAGTCCACGGTGGGCATCGTCGTGCCCACGGGCTACTCCTTCAACCTCGACGGCACTGCTATCTATCTGACTATGGCCTCCATCTTCATCGCGGACGCCATGAACATGCCGATGACCATGACAGAGCAGGTGTCCCTCCTGGTCTTCATGATCATCGCGTCTAAGGGCGCTGCCGGCGTCACCGGCGCAGGTCTGGCCACCTTGGCCGCTGGTCTGCAGGCTTTCCGTCCGGACCTGCTGTCGGGCGTGGGCATCATCGTGGGTATTGACCGCTTCATGTCTGAGGCGCGCGCCCTGACCAACTTTGCTGGTAACTCCATTGCCACCCTCGTCGTAGGCACTTGGACGCACACCGTCGACCACGAGCAGGTCAAGCGCGTGCTGTCCGGCCAGGACCCATACGTAGCCATCGAGGGTGATAGCGACGTGGACATGAGCAACCCAACAGTGGACAATCCCGCTACGGCGCACCTGCAGCCGACGCCGCAGGTGGATCTGTCGCAGTACACGAAACCGACGTCCTAAGCCCTCACATCTCGCCCCCGCTTGCTTGTCCAGCGGGGGCTTCGTCGTCGCAGTAGAATGAGCGCCATGCCCGGCCACCTGCTTGTTTCCGTCTCCTCGATTTTCGACGAGACCTGCAAGGACGTCCAGAAGCTCGTGTCCACCCTGGACCGGGAGGGGATTCCGGTGTCATTGTTGGTGGCGCCGCACATCGATAAGTCGTGGCGTCTGGCCAAAGACGACAAGACCCGTGGCTGGCTCAAGGAGCAGATGGAGGGCGGACGCGGCCTCATCCTTAACGGCTTTGACCAGGCTGTGCAGGGCCGGCGGGCGGAGTTTGCGGCGTTGGAGGTGCATGAGGCGTCGTTACGCTTGAAGGGCGCGACCCGGCAGATGCGGAAGTTGGGCTTCGACCTTGATGCTTTCGCGCCGCCCCGCTGGCGGATGTCGGAAGGCACGCTGGTGGCGCTGCAGGATTTTGATTTCAGGCTGGCCGCGTCGACGAAAGGGATTCATTTTCTGCGCACGGGTGAAATTGAGCAGGCGCGCAATCTCTCCGTGGGCGAGGGTTTCGGTGCTGCGGGCTGGTGGCGCCGCAACATTATCAACGCCGCGGTGCGCAATGCGGAACGTGGGAACACTGTGCGCCTGTCCGTTTCCGGCCGCAACCTGGGCAAGAAGAAGGTGCGCACCGACTTCATCGCTGCCGCTGTCGCCGCTGCTAGCGAGGGTCTGAAGCCGGTGAACTACCGAGACCTCTGAAGTTGCGTGCGCGCTGCACCCGCCCGATGAGGCGGCACAGCAGGTAGATGCCGAAGGAGATGAACGCCACGAACACGCTCACCGGGATGCCGGGGGCGAGCGAGATGATCATGCCACCCACAGCGGAGATTTCGGCGAAGATCACCGACCACAGCACTGCGCGCGCCGGGTTCGCGGTGATCTGTGCGGCCGCGGCACCGGGTGTGATCATGAGCGACATGACCAGTAGCGCGCCCACGATCTGCACGGATTGCGCGGACGCAATGCCCACGAGCACCGCAAACGCGATGGCCATGCCGCGCACGTTTACGCCGGTTGCAGCCGACATAACAGGGTCCGCTGAAGCAAAAATTAGTGGTCGCCACAGCACCACGACGGTGATCACTACAGCCACGGTTGTCGCCGCCAGAAGCCATACGCTTGAGCTCGACACCCCCACTATCTGCCCCGTCAACAACGCCAACGCCCGGTTCGAATTCCCGGGATAGAGGTGGATGAACAGGACAGACAGGCCCATGCCGAAGCTCATGACCACGCCGACTGCGGAGTCCTGCTGTCCCCGGAAACCTAAGACGGCAAGGGTGAGCGCGGCGACGATCGCGCCGGCCACAGCGCCCAATCCCACGTTGAGTCCAAACAGCAGTGCAGCGGATGCTCCCATGAGCGCGAGCTCCGACGTGGCGTGCACGGAAAAGGACATCTGGCGCAACACGATAAGAGGTGCCATCACGCCGGACAGGATGCCCAGCAGTGCGCTGGCCACGAGTGTTGCCTGCACGAAGTCGAGGCCGAGCAGGTATTGCGTTGTTGCGATTGCCTCGCTCACAGGACCACCATCCGTCCGTTGGCTTCGACGACGTCGACGTGGGTGCCGTAGAGCTCACTGAGTACGTCGGAGCGCATGACGTCGCGCACTGGCCCAGTGACGTGGCCTTGGGGGCCGAGGTAGAGCACGCGGTCGACGGCATCCAAGAAGGGGTTGATGGAGTGCGTCACGCACACCACCGCGGCACCTTCATCGGCGAGTGTGCGGAAGCGGGTGACGGTGTCGCGTTCGCGGGCGATGTCGAGGGAGAGGAGGGGTTCGTCGGCAAGCAATAAAGAGGGGTTGTTGACTAGGGCCTGGGCGTGGCGCACGAGCTGCTGCTGTCCGCCCGACAACAGGCCCACGCGTTGATCTGCGAAGGGGAGTGCCCCCACTCGATCGAGGGCCTTATCCACGTCCCCTTTCTTCGGCCCGCGACGCAGCACGCGATGCTCCAGCGCTAGCGACACTAAATCACGCGGGCGCACCGGCAGGTCCTGCGGAAACATGGACTGCTGCGGGATGAAGCCCACGCGACCATTCACTGCGACAGTGCCGTGTGTGAGGGCTTGGGTGCCCAAAATCGTGCGCAGCAACGTCGATTTGCCCACCCCGTTGGGGCCGAGCACGCACACGATTTCGCCGCCGTTCACCGCCAGGTCGAGGTCGGACCAGAGCGGCTGAACAGCGGCGTCGTTGAACTGCAGAATCACGGTGAAATTCTAACCGGCAAAGTTGCCCAGTTGCGCATCAGTGCGCGGGTCAGCCTCATCGACGATCTTCTGCACGTTATCCACGATCTGCTCGAAGTAGTCGAGGAAGTCCATGTCGGTCGGCGGGGTCTCATTGATCTCGACGATCGGCAGGTTCTTCTTCTCCGCCGCCTCCTTCAAGCGCTGCGTGGCGTTGTTCGTGGACTGGGAGTTGACCACGAGGAAGTCCAGAATCCCGCTGTCGATGAGCTCGAGGAATTCCGCGACCTCACCCGCAGACGGCTCGCTCTCATTGAGGGTGGTCAGCAGGTACTTCTCCGGGGTCAGATCGTGCAGCTCAGTGCCCCAGATCATCGGCGCGGCGATCGGCTCCGTCATGGCCAGGTGCACGTGCGGCATCGCGTTGAGCTTCTCGGTGATCGCGTCCATGCGGCGGTCAACCTCGCTCGCATCACCGCCAGTTCGCTTAGCGACGGCATCCGCCACCTCCTTCACCTTCCCCGGCGCCAACCAGATGTGCTCGAGGTCGTTGATGTCCGTGGGGATCTCGGTGAAGTTGTGGCCGTGATCATGGCCGTGGTCGTGGCCGGCGTGATCATGGTCGTGATCATGGTCGTCGTGGGCATGTTCACGATCGTGCTCGTGGTCGTGCTCGTCATGGGCATGGCCGTGCTCGTGCTCGTGGTCGTGCTCGTCGTCGGAGAGCGGGATGGCGTGGATGATGCGGTCTTGTTCAGCGACGCGGTACAGGTTGGCGTCGTAATGCCCGCCGTTGGCTACTACGGTGCCGGCCTCGCGGATCTTGGCTAGGTCGGCTGCAGAAGCTTCGTAGGTGTGCGGGTCAATGGACTGGCCAGAGATGATGGCGGGGACTTCTTTGCCGGTGACGGCGGAGGCGACATCGGCCCACACGCTGGTGGTGGCGATGATGTGGGTGGGGTCGGCGGCGGGGGCGGCGTCGACAAGCTTTGTGTCGGTGGAGTCGGAGGAGCAGGCAGTGAGTCCGGCGCCGGCGAGGGCAAGCGCGGCGAGTGTGGCTGCGGTGCGGTGAGTTTTCGTGTTTCGCATAGGGCGATTTAACCAATAATGAAAACTGTTTTCAACTCTTTTGTTGGCTGTAGGTCGGGTGTCCGGTGCTTCCGATATACTAAACCGCGTCTTCAGACCTCCAAGACTGTGAAGGATTCTCATGGCACGAGTCGTTGTTAATGTCATGCCCAAGGCTGAAATTCTGGATCCGCAAGGACAGGCTGTGCACCGTGCGCTGGGGCGCATTGGTGTGAACGGGGTGACGGATGTCCGCCAAGGTAAGCGTTTTGAGCTTGAGGTAGAGGACTCCGTGACCGATGAGCAGCTGCAGCACCTGGCGGAAACGCTGCTGACCAACACTGTGATCGAGGACTTTGTTGTCGTGCGGGAGGACGCCCAGTGAGCGCGACCATTGGTGTAATCACCTTCCCCGGCACTCTCGACGATGTGGATGCGGTTCGCGCGGTTCGTCTTGGCGAAGCAACCCCAAAGGAGTTGTGGCACGCAGACGAGGATCTGTCGGGCGTGGACGCTGTCATTGTTCCCGGTGGTTTCTCCTACGGTGACTACCTGCGTTCCGGCGCGATCGCGGCGATGGCCCCGATGATGAAGGCTGTTGTGGAGGCCGCGGGCAAGGGTATGCCCGTGCTGGGTATCTGCAACGGTTTCCAGATTCTCACGGAGGCGGGCCTGCTGCCGGGTGCTTTGACCCGGAACAAGGGCCTGCACTTCCATTGCACGGACACGTATTTGGAAGTGGCTAATGCGGAGACTTCGTGGACGAACCAGTTTGAGTCCGGCCAGAAGATCCTTGTCCCGGCGAAGCATGGGGAGGGTCGCTTCCAGGCGGACCAGGCCATCATTGATGCGCTGGAGGCTGAGGGGCGTGTGGTGTTCCGCTACACGGATAACTTCAACGGCTCCATGAACTCCATTGCGGGTGTGACGAGTGAGAACCGTCGTGTTGTTGGCCTCATGCCGCACCCGGAGCATGCGATTGATCTGTTGACTGGCCCATCTGAGGACGGCCTGGGTCTGATTCATTCGGTGCTCAACGACATTTCAAAGATCGGAGCGTGATCCACGTGCACGTGAAAAATGACACCGTCGAGGCGGCGAAGGGCACTCCGAAACTGGAGCAGCCGTACGAAGCGCTGGGCTTGAAGGACGATGAATACGCCCGCATCCGTGAGATCTTGGGCCGCCGTCCGACGGATGCGGAGCTCACCGTGTACTCGGTGATGTGGTCGGAGCACTGCTCCTATAAGTCTTCCAAGGTGCACCTGCGCTACTTCGGCGAGACGATGACGGAAGAGATGGCTTCCAAGATCCTCGCCGGTATCGGTGAAAACGCTGGTGTGGTGGACATCGGTGGTGGTGACGCGGTGACTTTCCGTGTGGAAAGCCACAACCACCCCTCCTTCGTAGAGCCGTACCAGGGTGCCGCTACCGGTATTGGTGGCATCGTGCGCGACATCATGGCCATGGGTGCACGCCCGATCGCTGTGATGGATCAGCTGCGCTTCGGTGACATGGACGCCGAAGACACCAAGCGCGTACTGCCGGGTGTTGTCGCCGGTATTGGTGGCTACGGTAACTCGCTAGGCCTGCCCAATATTGGCGGGGAGACCGTCTTTGACGCTGCTTATGCCGGCAACCCACTTGTTAACGCACTGTGCGTGGGCACGTTGAAGGTGGAAGACCTTCACCTCGCGTTCGCATCGGGCACCGGCAACAAGGTGATTCTCTTTGGTTCCCGCACGGGCCTTGATGGCATTGGTGGCGTGTCCGTTCTGGGTTCCGCTTCCTTCGAGGAGGGCGAGGAGCGCAAACTGCCGGCAGTGCAGGTGGGCGACCCGTTCGCGGAGAAGGTTCTCATCGAGTGCTGCCTTGAGCTGTATGCCGCTGACGTTGTTGTGGGCATCCAGGACCTCGGTGGCGGTGGCCTGTCTTGCGCCACCTCCGAGCTCGCAGCTGCCGGCGACGGTGGCATGCGTATCAACCTCGACGCCGTCCCGCTGCGCGCCGAGAACATGACCGCCGCGGAGATCCTTGCCTCCGAGTCCCAGGAGCGGATGTGCGCGATTGTCGCCCCGGAGAACGTGGAGCGCTTAAAGGAGATTTGCGCCAAGTGGGACGTCACCTGCGCTGAGATCGGTGAGGTTACGGACGAGGACGATCGCCTTGTTATCACCCACAACGGTGAGGTCGTGCTTGATGCACCACCGTCCACCATTGCGGATGAAGCACCGGTGTATGAGCGTCCGTGGGCGCGGCCGGAGTGGCAGGATGAGGTGCAGGGAGGGGGAGACGTCGATAAGCCTGAGCAGCTGCGTGAGGCCTGGCTGAAACTCGTGGCATCCCCCGCGCTGTGCTCGCGCGATTGGATCACGGAGCAGTATGACCGCTACGTGCGCGGCAACACGGTGCAAGCTCGCCACGCAAACTCCGGCGTCTTGCGTATCGACGAATCCACCGGCCGCGGCGTAGCCATCTCCGCCGACGCATCCGGCCGCTACACCTACCTGGACCCGAACATGGGCGCGCGCCTGGCTCTGGCGGAGGCGTACCGCAACGTGGCCGTGACGGGTGCTCGTCCGGTGGCGGTGACCAACTGTCTGAACTTCGGCTCCCCCGAGAACCCGGACGTGATGTGGCAGTTCCGTGAGGCCGTGCATGGTCTGGCGGATGGTTCCCGTGAGCTGGGTATCCCGGTGTCGGGCGGCAACGTGTCCTTCTACAACCAGACCGGTGACACCCCGATTCTGCCGACCCCAGTGGTGGGTGTTCTCGGCGTGATTGAGAATGTGGCGAACTCGGTCACTCACCGCGTGGTGAACAACGAGGACAAGGACATGCTCGTAATCCTCGGTGAGACGAAGGATGAGTTCGGCGGTTCCGTCTGGCAGGAGATCTCCGGCGCTGGCCTGTCCGGTCTGCCTCCACAGGTGGACCTGGCTAATGAGGCACGCCTGGCAGATTTCTTCTGCGACAAGGCCGAGGGCCTCACCGCTGCCCACGACCTGTCCGAGGGCGGCCTGGGTCAGGCTGTCTTCGAGATGATCAAGGACACCGAGAAGGGAGCGGAACTGGACCTGTCCGGCGTTGATGCTGATGCATTCACTGCGCTGTTCTCTGAGTCCGCGTCCCGCGTCCTCGTGGCGTGCAGCCCGGACCGCGTTGACCGCGTCGTGGCCGATGCGACCGAACTGGGCATCCCGGTGGCCATCGTTGGTTCCACCAACACCAGTGGCACGATCACCTTCGCTGACGGCACCCCGGCTGCGGGCCAGTCCGTGGGGGTCGCTGAGCTGCGCGAAGCATGGTCCGCAACCATGCCGGGCTACTTCGCTCACGCAGACGCGCCGAACGCCGCGGTCTAACTGGCAAACAGCAGTGGCCTCCGCGTCTAAGCGGAGGCCATTCGCATTATTTGACACCCCAGAAATCGCGACCTGGGGAAACGGATGTAGGAAACCCAACGGTAGTCAGAAATATCGAATGGGAGCGGTGACGCCTAGTCGATGGTCTGGGTTGCCGGCACCGGCTCAATGAGCGGCATCGGCTGGTACTTCTCGCGCAGCTTACGCAGCGTGCTGGTGTGCTCCCACAGCGCCTTGTCTTCGGTGGTCACGGGGGTGAACTGGCGGGCAGGGAGAGGATTGCCGTCAAGGTCCGTGCTCACGTAGGTGAAGGTGGCGTGGATTGCTGTTTCCAGGTTTTCACGGCCGCCGCGCGGGTTGCCGGCGCGGACGTGGGTGGTTACAGCCATGCTGCGCTTACCGGTTTGGGTGAGGCGTGAATCCACCTCGATGAGGTCACCGATGGAGATGGGTTTGTAGAAGCGGATACCGCCGGCGTAGACAGCGACGGTGCGCTCACCTGCCCATTCCATGGTGATGGAGGTGCCGGCGGTATCGATCCATTCCATGGCGGTGCCACCGTGGACTTTGCCGCCCCAGTTGATGTCCGTCGGCTTAGCCATGAAGCGGTGGATGATGCGGGGTGCGTGCGATTCACCGTCGTAGGTGTGCTTGAGCATCTCCGATTCAATTTCGGACCGCAGCTGGATGCGGGATTTTGCGGCGTGCTCGGCGCGGCGTTCCTCCTCGGTGGTGGGGATGAACGTGGGTACGGCCATGGACTTGCCGGTTTCGGTGTCCTTGGCCACGAAGATGACTAGGCAGTCGCAGGCACGGGTGAAAACGCCTTCGCGTGGGTCGGCGGAGAGCACTTCGTTGACAATGTGCATGGAGGAGCGCCCTGTCATGGCGATGCGGGAGCGTACTTCCACGATGTGCCCCGATGGGATGGGGCGGGTGAAGTGGATGTGGCCGACGTACGCGGTCACGCAGTAGGTGGAGGACCATTGAACGGCGCAGGCGTAGGCGGCTTTATCGATCCATTCCAGTACGCGCCCGCCGGAGACACCTTGGGCGCCGGCGAGGATCACGTCCGTCGGTGCGGCCATGAATCGCAGGGTGATGGAGGGGGATTTTTCTACGGTCACACGAGGTGTTTCGGTTCCAGTGCTGTGCGTCATTGGCACAACACTACTCGCTTGGTCGTGTCCTTTTAGGATGAGCGTATGGCTGCTAAGAATGATCCGCTGGCGACACGTGAGGCGATTGTGGCGATTGCGGGGTGGATTGTGGATCCGGAAAGCGCGGAAAAGCCTTCTCGCACGTTGCTCGCAGATGCTTGTCGACGTTCCGTGCGCGCCCTCGCCGCCGAACTCCCCGGCCACACCGTGGAGCTGCGCGTGCCCCCGTTCGTTGCGGTGCAGTGTGTCGAGGGGCCACGGCACACCCGTGGGACGCCGCCCAACGTGGTGGAAATGGCCCCTGAGGTGTGGTTGCAGTTGGCCACGGGGCTGATTGATTTTGAGGATGCTGTGGCCGATGGGCGAATTCAGGCATCCGGCTCCCGTGCGGGTGAGGTTGCGGCGGGTCTTCCGGTGATTGCCCTCCCGGCCAGCTAATCAACTAGGGTTGAGGCCGTGCAAAGCGTGAACAACGGTACTCCTACTGGTGTGCCCGTGAACCTGGATGTTCTGGAAGCTGATGAGCAGGAGCCACGCGAAGAGTGTGGTGTGTTTGGTGTGTGGGCGCCGGGAGAAGACGTATCTAAGCTGACCTATTTTGGCTTGTTCGCCCTGCAGCACCGTGGCCAGGAGGGCGCGGGTATTGCGGTGGGGGACAAGGGCCGGATCGTGGTGTTCAAGGACAGCGGTCTGGTGTCCCAAGTTTTTGATGAGACGATTTTGGGCGCACTCCAAGGCGACGTGGCTATCGGTCACACCCGTTATTCCACGGCGGGGTCCCAGAACTGGGAAAACGTGCAGCCGATGTTCCGCACCTCGCCCGATGGCACGGACGTGTCCTTGGGTCATAACGGCAACCTGATCAACTACGCCACGTTGCAGGCTGAAGCGATTGAGCGGCGCCTCGTTCCCGCTGAGGGCGTGGAAGGCCAAGGTTCCTCATCCGATACGGCGGTTGTGTCGGCATTACTTGCGGACGGCGTCCGCGATGGTCGCACCCTCCTCGACTCCGCTCGTGAACTGCTGCCGAAGCTGCAGGGCGCATTCTGCCTCGTCTTCACCGATGGCCACACGCTCTACGCTGCGCGTGACCCGCATGGCGTGCGCCCTTTGTCCCTGGGCCGTCTGGAGCAGGGCTGGGTCATCGCCAGCGAAACCGCCGCGTTGGACATCACCGGTGCTTCTTTTGTGCGTGACATCGCGCCGGGTGAGCTCATCGCTATTAGCGCCTCCGGCATCCACACTGAGAATTACGCCAAGCCAGCGCCGAAGACCTGCGTCTTTGAGTATGTGTACATTGCTCGCCCGGATTCCGTGGTGGAAGGCAAGACCGTCAACGCGGCCCGTCTGGAGATTGGGCGCCGTCTGTCGAGGGTGGCGCCGGTGGACGCGGACGTCGTTATGCCAGTGCCTGAATCCGGCACACCCGCGGCGATTGGTTATGCGGAGGCCTCTGGCATTCCTTTCGCGCAGGGGCTGATGAAGAACGCCTACGTGGGCCGTACTTTTATCCAGCCGTCAGACACTCTGCGTCAGCTGGGCTTGCGTCTGAAGCTCAACCCGGTGCGTGAGATCATTGAGGGCAAATCGCTAGTGGTGGTGGATGATTCCATCGTGCGAGGCAACACCCAGCGCAAACTCATCCGCATGCTGCGCGAGGCTGGCGCCGGGGAAGTTCATGTGCGTATCGCCTCCCCGCCAGTGAAATGGCCGTGCTTCTACGGCATTGACTTCGCTAGCCCCGGCGAGCTCATTGCCAACAACGCGGGCGGTGATGACGATGCTGTGGCAGAGAACATCTGCCGCGTCATCGGCGCAGATACACTCGCGTTTGTGTCTATTGATGACATGATTGCTGCCACCGAACGCCCGGCCGACAGCCTGTGCGCCGCCTGCTTTGACGGCCACTACCCGCTGGGACTGCCGGAAAACAACGTCAACGCTGACGCCGTCCGGCGTATTCAGGAAGGGATGTTTTAAGCCATGACCACCCCGGAAAACACCAACCCCGTTTCCTACGCCGCCGCTGGCGTGGACATTGAAGCTGGTGACCGTGCCGTCGAACTGTTCAAGGACCACGCCAAGCGTGCCTCCCGCCCGGAGGTCCGCGGTGGCCTGGGCGGTTTTGCTGGCCTGTTTGCCCTGGGTAAGTACAAAGAGCCGCTGCTGGCCGCTGGCTCGGATGGTGTGGGCACCAAGCTCGCCGTGGCGCAGGCCATGGACATTCACAACACCATCGGCATTGATTTGGTGGCAATGTGCGTCGACGACCTCGTGGTGTGCGGTGCGGAGCCACTGTTCCTGCAGGACTACATCGCCATTGGCAAGGTCGTGCCGGAAAAAGTCGCGCAGATCGTCGAAGGCATCGCTGAAGGCTGCGTCCAGGCTGGCTGCGCCCTGCTGGGAGGTGAGACCGCGGAGCACCCCGGCGTCATGGGTGAAAATGACTATGATGTCTCCGCTACCGCCGTCGGCGTCGTCGAGGCTGATGAGCTGCTCGGCCCGGACCGCGTCCGCGAGGGCGATGTGATCATCGGTATGGCATCCTCCGGCCTGCACTCCAACGGCTACTCCTTGGCGCGCCACGTGTTGCTGGAGAAGGCTGGCTTGCCTCTTGACGGCCACATTGAGGAGCTCGGCCGCACCCTCGGCGAGGAACTTCTGGAGCCCACCCGCATCTACGCCCTCGACTGCCTGGCCCTGGCCAACGAGTGCGAGGTGCGCACTTTCTGCCACGTCACCGGTGGCGGACTGGTGGGCAACATGGAGCGCATCATCCCCGAAGGCAAGGTTGCGGAGATGCACCGCGCCACCTGGTCCCCGGCCCCGATCTTCCGCACCATCGCGGAAGTGGGCAACGTGCCGGTGGAGGAGATGGAGAAGACCTTCAACGCCGGCGTAGGCATGGTGGCTATCGTCGCCCCTGAGGACCGTGATCGTGCACTGGCTATGCTCACCGCACGCCACGTGGACTGCTGGGAGCTTGGTGTTGTGCGTGGCGCAACGGAAGAGGATGCTGGCCAGCGTGCAACCCTCGTGGGCACTCACGCGGTGTAGCTACGATGACGCGCCTGTGCATTCCCCCTGGCACAGGCGATGTCGCACATAATTTGACTTGCACGCTATAGTGGCTGCAGGACAAATTTCAGGAATATTATTTGGGGCCGCCGACAATTTTCGGCCGCCCTTTAGACACCTCAAGGGGGTCACTGCCATGGGCCGCGGACGCGCCAAAGCAAAGCAGACCAAGGTTGCACGCCAGCTCAAGTACAACACGCCCGAGATGGACCTGGAATCTCTCCAGCGTGAACTCGCTGGGCAGAGCTCCAACTCCCGGTGGGATGACAATGATGACTATGAGGTAGATGACCAGTACGCGGAGTACGCGGACTGGGACGACGAAGACGCCGAGGACGACGAAGACGACGCGCGTTAACCACCCTCGCTCCACTACGGGTGTAGTCTCCGCAGCATGGACAAATTAGGCAGCATGGCAGACATGCGCTCCGGTCAGTGGTACCTCCCTGATTCTGAGGAGGCCCAGGAGCAGCATCGCATTACGTGGGCGCGGACGCGCGAGTTCAACGCGTTGGGTAACACTGATCCCGCCCGCGCGCAGGAGTTGCTGGGGGAGATGTTCTCGCCTCAGTCAGCTGTCCCGGAGATTTGGGGCCCGCTGCACCTTGAGTTCGGGGTGAACACCACGTTCGGTGAAGGCTGCTTTGTCAACTTCAATTGCGTGATTCTGGACATTGCGGAGATCACCATTGGCGCGGGCTCGATGTTTGGTCCTGCGTGTCAGTTGATCACGGTGGGCCACCCAGTGGATGACGTAGCGAAGCGCGCGGAGGGCTGGGAGCGAGCTCAGCCGATCACGATTGGCAAGAACTGTTGGTTCGGGGCCGGCGCGATGGTCATGCCTGGTGTCACCATCGGCGATAACTGTGTGGTTGCCGCCGGGGCTGTGGTGACGAAGGATGTTCCCGCAGGTTCCCTCGTTGCCGGTGTGCCCGCACGCGTGAAGCGCGAGATCAGTTAGTACGTCCGCGCAGCTTATCGACGGCTACCCTTCCCGCCCGTTCCCCCTCATCCTTCGGCATGGAATCCGGGTCCACGGTGGCGGAGACGTTGATCTCCTGGACGACCTCGTTGTCACCGTCCGCGCCTTCGGCGCGGACGCTTGCGATGACCTCCAGCTGCTCATCCAGCTCGAGTACTTGGTTGAGTGCGGAACGCTTCACCAGGGCGAGGGCAATGGGGCCGTAGTCACAGTCGTGGACGATGGACCCAACGTGGCCGACGGTGCGCCCACCGAAGACAACGGGGTCGCCCGGCTTGGGCTCCAGGGGTGCGGAGCCGTCGATGTGCAGCAGT
The DNA here is from genome assembly GCF_030232825.1 of Corynebacterium sp. MSK044. NCBI lineage: Bacteria > Bacillati > Actinomycetota > Actinomycetes > Mycobacteriales > Corynebacteriaceae > Corynebacterium > Corynebacterium sp. MSK044. The sequence goes on along the minus strand of NZ_JASPJJ010000003.1, from coordinate 42,286 downwards.
ACGAGTAGGCGCGGGGAGCGCCCCAGGTTCTCCACCCGCGCGACGGTTTCTTGGCCGCGGTAGCAGCCTTTCTCTAGGTGCACCGCGCCGAGGTTATCCCCGCGGCGGATAAGCGTGTGGGCTTCATGGGGAATCGACTTATCATCCAAGTCTGCGCGCAGTTCCGGCTCGAGAGCCTTGATGCGCTCGGCGGTAAACGCCATAAGACCAGCGCGCTCCAAACCGGCGCCGTCGGCGGAAGTTAAGGCTTTGTATGCCGTGGCGAGGTCGGGGCGGGGCACGGCGACGTCGATACGCCGAGCCACAGACCAGGGGACGGTGCGTTCAAAGGTGACCTCGATGCCAGCACCATCCAGGAATTCAGCGGGGGAGAAGCTTGAGGGCGCGCCTAACACGGTGAGGATTCCCAGGTCCGCCTCCTCGACGGTGACGTCGGACCAGAAGACCATCTTGGTCAAAAAGTCGCGGAAGGAGTCGAGGGAGTAGGAGGGGGTGTCGAGGTAGAAGGTTGGGGTGGCGCTGATAAGCGAAACATCTGCGTGATGCAGGATGCGGCCCTGCATGTCCAGATCGAGCGCGGCGGCGGAAAAACCCGGCTCCACATCATCGAGTTTCTGGCTGAGCAGGTTGTTCAAAAACGTGGCGGCATCGGGCCCGGTGACGCGCAGGACACTGCGGTGGCTGCGGTCAACCACGGCCCCACCGCGGGAGATGAGGCGTTGTTCCCGCAGGGGGTCGCCGTAGTGCCAGGGCACACCGGCGGCGTCGAAAGGTGAGGTGGCGGCGTCCGGCAGTTCGGTCGCGCCACGGAAAGCAAGCATCGGTGAACGGTACGTATGCACGCAACCGATCATACGTGGGCATAATTGGGGGCATGCTTCCAGTACAACCTGCTCACGCGCCTGCTATTTATCTCGTGGAACCATTCGGGGGTTCCATGCGCAGGCAGAACGTGAATCTGCCGCACGTGTTTTGGGATGATGCGGCGGTGACACGCGGTGATGGATGTTTTGAAACGATCCTCGTGCACGGTGGCAAGCCCGTGAACCTGGACGCACACATAGCGCGCTTTACGCGGTCCGCAGCACTGATGGACTTGCCGGAACCGGCGGCGGAGACGTGGCGCACGGCCACCCTGGAAGCCGTGGGGGAGTATGTGCGGGAATCCGGTCTTGACCCGCAGGACGTGGAGGCGAAATGCCAGTGGACCTACACCCGCGGCCGTGAAACCACGGGCGTGCCCACCGCGTGGGTGTCTGTGCGGCCGATTCCGAAGGAGCAGCTCAAGCAGCGCAAGAAGGGCGTGAAGGTGATCACGGGATCGCGCGGCTACACGCTCACCCCCACGGATGACACACCATGGCTGACAGTCGGCGCGAAATCGCTCAACTATGCCGCGGCGATGGCGGCGCTGCGCTGGGCGAAGAAACAGGGCTGCGACGACGTCATCTTCGTTGATCCCGCTACCGGCCGCGTGCTCGAAGGTGCCACGTCCACGGTGATCACGGTCAAAGGCGACAAATTGCGCACGCCGGTCACCGGTGGGGACGTGCTGCCAGGCACAACGCAGGCCGCCATTTTCGGTCTCGCCGAAGAGCGCGGTTGGCGCTGTAAAGAAAAGGACCTCACGGTGGAAGATCTGCTTGGCGCAGACCAGGTCTGGCTGGTGAGCTCCGTGCGCGGTGGCGTTCGCGTCACAGAGATCGACGGCACAGCAACGAAGGCCCCGTCCAAGAAGGACGAGGCCACAGTTGCTTTGCTTATCGATGAGGCCCGGACAACCGTGTAGCCTCCCTAGCCCGCAATCCTCTTCAGCTCCCCGGACATGTAGGGGACAAAGGCGATGTCATCCTGCGTGGAGCCAGGGGCTACGCGCTCATCCACCCAGCCGAGGTTGTTGTTAGGCATGAGGCCATAAATGCGCTTGCCGGGGCCGTGGGTGGACGGGCCCGTTTCCGTCGCGATGGTGGAGGCAGAGGTCAGCTGCCACGCACGCTCATTGACGGGTTCGCCGTAGAGGACCTCCACGAGGCCACGGGAGTTTGTCAGGGTGACCTCAATCTCGTCCTTAAGCGAGATGCGCCAGAAGCCGGTTTCGCGCTGGTCAGCGCCAATGGCGTTGCCATCGGAGTCAATGCGCCAGATGCGCGAATCAAAACGCAGGTAGTTCTCCCCATCGTGGGAGATGACCAGCTGCTGGCCAAAGGCGTACTCGGTGTGGTTGCCGTCCTCCGCCAAGTCGACGGCCTGGCCGGTGCCCTGCCACACGCCCACGAGGGGCAGAAGGCCCAAGAGGCCATCGTGCAGGTTGGGTCCCTCGCGCAGGTTAGCCGTGTCATCCGGCAGGGGGATCTCGTCCAATCCCAGGGCCGGGATATTACGGTGCGCCGTGTTCTTCGACTGCTCCGCGGCAAGGTTTACTGCGGCATTGCCATCCAGGGCGGTGCGCTCGGGGGCGTCTGGAGTGTCAGGGGTATCAGCGGTTTCTGGGGTGTTGTTTTCATTCGTTTCCATGTCCGCCCAGCGTAGTCCTCTTACCGCGCGGGCGGGGCGACGGGCGATAGATCAGCAGACGTCAGTGTCACATTGCGCTGCGCGGCGGAGAAACGGATGGAGCCACCAGCGACTTCGACTTTGTCGGCTTGGCCACCAATCGGCAGGTCCCGGGTGTCCAACGTCAGGGTGAAGGCGCGGGAGATGGTGTCGGCGTGGGTGGGGGAGACGTCGATAAGCGAAATGGGCTCCATGATGAACTGCGGGCCTTTGAGGCGAAGGTTGACCACCACGGTGGATTTTTCTTCCATGCCGGGAACAGTGCCGGTGAGCTGGGCTTCGCTGGCGGATCCGCCGGTGGGGGAGATGTCGTAGGGGTTGGAGATGTCCAGGTCCGTCATGTTCAACAGCTCACCGAAAGCAACCCCGTCGAGGGACAGCGTGCGGTCCACGCGTTTGGCGGCCGCGCCCACAAAATCACCTGCATAGGCTTTGTCCGCAGGAATGGTGATCTCATAAATATCGGTGCGCGAATTCACCGTCAGCCCCGCGGCATCCACATCGAGGGCCTGGAAACTCACGCGGGGCACCTCGTCGCTGCGCAGCACCTGTGCGAAGGGAAAACCACCTACGTACGTGTCCGGATCTGCGGGCAGATCATCCTGCGTCCGAGCTTGCACCGCAAGGTGCCGTTCGACTTTTGCTGCCGTCGCAGCATCCACCACGAAAGCCACAGCGGGCACTGCCACAATCACCCCGGCGGCAACATAGGCCTTCACATTCATGCCCTCACCGTAGTCTGCCCGTAGCCTTGAACCATGAATGAACCACAGTTCCACATCACTGAAGCCCGCGAGCTCCTTGACCGCGTCGCACAGCACGACGGGGTGGCGGCTTTCAGCGAAGCTTTCCTGAAAGGCCTCGACGGTAGCCACGAGCATTTCGCAGTGCGCGAGGCGGACGCGCTCATCGCTCTAGCCGGGCTCGCCTCTGACGGGTCCGCGGAGGTTGCGGTGGATCCTGCTTATCGACGTCACCGCCACGCCACCGTCCTCATCACCCACATCCTGTCCCACCGCCCTGATGCTGGTTTCTGGGCGCATGGGAACCTTCCTGCGGCGCGGGCTCTCGCGGAGTCTTTGGGGCTGGAACCGACCCGGGAATTGCTGGTCATGGCGGTGGAAGGGGAGGAGCTTGCGGCTATTGGCGCGCCGGGTTCCACCGCGAAGGCGCTCACCGAGCAGGAGGGGATCAGGGAGAGCAGTTATGCCGGGGAGCCCGCGGATGAGCAATGGCTCCAAGTGAACAATGAGGCATTCCACTGGCACCCCGAGCAAGGTGGCTGGGACATGGCGCGACTGCACGAGGTGATGAACACAGAGTGGTTCGACCCGGAGGGCGTGCGCTTCCTGTTCGATGGTGACGCGTTGGCGGGTTTCCACTGGACAAAGCGCCACTCGGACACCCTCGGGGAGGTGTACGTGGTGGGCGTGGCTGATGCATACCGCGGGCGGGGACTTGGTGACCCGCTTATGCGCACAGGAGTGGAACACCTCGTGGCCGGGGGTACCCAAAAGGTCATTCTTTATGTCGAAGCTGACAATGAACCAGCCGTGAAACGCTATGAACAACTCGGGTTTTCCGTGGTCGAACGCCATGTTGTGTACAAATCCGCAAAGTTAACGCATTGTTCACCGATTTAGGCCTTTGCTATTAACACTCGGTCCGTACCTTCGCTCGTTGTGAGCACTCAGGCACCATTTGTGGTGCGTGAGACCGATGCTCAGAAGAAAATCTGAATTCGCACCGGAAAGGTATCCCCCCGTGATCCGTAACATCAAGCGCTCCGCCGCTATCGCCGGCGTTGCAGCCATCGCTTCTGTCTCCCTGGTTGCATGCGGCGACTCCAACGACACCGCTGCTAACGGCGGCAACGCATCCGAGGCACAGGATGCAACCAACATCGAGGGCCTGTCCGGCGAGACCGGCCAGCTCGTTGCTGAGGGCGCTACCTCCCAGGCCAACGCAATGGACTACTTCGGTTCCCGTTACGCCGAGGCTGTCCCGGGCGCTAACCTCGCCTACAACGCAAACGGCTCTGGCTCCGGCATCAAGAACTTCATCGGTAACCAGGCAGTCTTCGCTGGCTCTGACTCCCCGCTGAAGGAAGACAAGGGCGAGGTCGAGCAGGCACGCGAGCGTTGTGGTGGCAACGACGCATGGCACCTGCCGATGGTTATCGGCCCGGTTGCTATCGCCTTCAATCTCGACGGCGTGGATGATCTGAACCTCACCGTTGACAACCTGGTGGAGATCTTCGACGGCACCATCACCAAGTGGAACGACCCGAAGATCGCCGAGAACAACGAGGGTGCAGAGCTGCCGGACCAGGACATCTCCGTCATCTACCGCTCTGACGAGTCCGGCACCTCCGACAACTTCCAGAAGTTCCTCTCCGCTGCTTCTGACGGCAAGTGGGAAGGCGAAGGCAAGGCATTCCCGCAGAACGTCGGCGCTGGCGCTAACGGCTCCACCGCTGTGGCAGAGCAGGTCAAGGCAACCTCCGGTGCTGTCACCTATGTTGAGGCTGGCTACGCGCACGACCTCGACCTCGGTGTTGCCAACATCGACTTCGGCAACGGCGCTGTTGAGCTGAACAACGAGTCCGTGAACCAGGCTCTGGCTAACGTCCAGTTCAAGACCGAGGGCCACGACATGGTCGTTGACTCCTCCTCCCTGTTCGCCTCCAACAACGAGGGCGCATACCCGCTGGTTCTGACCACCTACGAGATCGTCTGCTCCAAGGGCTACGACGAGACCACCAAGAACATGGTCAAGGACTTCCTCAACGTCGTCCTGGAGTCCCAGGATGAGGAGCTCGAGGACGCTGGCTTCATCCCGGTTTCCGGTGAGTTCGCCGACAAGCTGAAGGCTGCAGTCGACGCAATCGCCTAAGCGGAAAACCTCCGCAGACTTTTCAGCTCACAGTCTGAAAAGCTCCACCCACTTCCCCCGGTGTCACTGTGAACCGGGGGAATGTTTATGCGGTGGAAGTGCCACACTCTGAACAATACGAACCATAAGGAAACGTCACCATGGCAGACCAAGAACTGTCGGTTGCGGAGAAGGACGCCCCCGCTGGCCCACCAGCTTCAGGCGCAGGCGTTAAGCGTCCGGGCGACCGTGTCTTCGAAACCCTGTCCACTGTCTCCGCCGCACTGATCACCGTTATCATCATTGCGGTTGGCTTGTTCCTGCTGAAGCAGGCTTTTGAACCACTGCGCCTCAACACTGAGAACTTCCTTACCTACAAGGGGCAGTGGCAGACCTCCAACCTGGACAACATGAAGTTCGGTATTCCGAACCTGTTCTTCTCCACGGTGACGGTGTCCATCATCGCGTTGATCATTGCCATGCCGGTGGCACTGGGTGTGGCGATCTTCCTGTCCAACTATGCACCCAAGAAGCTAGTGAAGCCGCTGGCTGGGCTCGTGGACATGCTCGCTGCGGTGCCGTCGATCGTGTACGGCCTGTGGGGCGCGCAGGTGCTCGGCCCGAAGCTCTCCGGTTTCTATGAGTGGATCAACTCCTGGGGCGGAGATTTCTTCCTGTTCCAGCGTTACGCAAACTCGCCGTCCTTCGACACCGGCCGCAACATCCTTACAGGTGGCATTGTGCTGGCCATCATGGTGTTGCCGGTCATCGCGGCCACCACACGTGAAGTGTTTGTGCAGACCCCTCCCGGACAGATTGAGTCCGCGTTGGCGCTGGGTGCAACCCGCTGGGAAGTCATCCGCATGACGGTCCTGCCGTTCGGTATGTCCGGCTACATCGCTGGCTCCATGCTCGGCCTCGGCCGCGCGCTGGGTGAGACGATGGCGCTCTACATGGTGGTCTCTCCAGGCCCGGAGTTCCGCGCATCGCTTTTCGACGGCGGCACAACCTTCGCCACCGCCATCGCCAACGCCGCTGCCGAGTTCAACAACCCCACCTCCGCCGGTGCCTACATCGCTGCGGGCCTGGTGTTGTTCCTCCTGACCTTCCTCGTCAACTCGATCGCCCGCGCGATTGTCAATAAGAAGTAGGTGTGTGAGACATGACTAACCCTGAAAACGTGCAGGCTGCCGAGGGTGCCACCACAACCGAGTTGCGTGCACCCAAGCGCGAGAAAATGGCTCCGGTGGGGCAAACCCCGTTCACGCACATCTCTTCTGGCCGTAAGACCACCAACTCATTTATGGGCGGCCTGATGTGGGTAGCTATGATCCTGGCCCTCATCCCGCTGGGCTGGCTTCTGATCACCCTGGTCTCCCGTGGCTACGAGGCAATCCTTAGCCCGGAGTGGTGGACGCAGGACATGGTGGGTGTCCGTGCTCGTCGTGAAGGCGGCGGTGCCCTCCACGCGATCGCCGGTACGCTGATGCAAACCTTGATCGCCTCCCTGTTCTCCATCCCGATCGGCATTTTCACCGCGATTTACCTGGTGGAATACGCCAACGGCAGCAAGCTGGGCAAGCTGACCACCTTCATGGTGGACATCCTTTCCGGTGTCCCGTCGATCGTGTCCGCACTGTTCATCTACGCTCTGTGGATCACTATTCTGGGCCAGCAGCGTTCCGGCTTCGCCGTGGCACTGTCGCTCATCCTGCTGATGGTGCCCGTGGTGGTGCGCAACACTGAGGAGATGCTCCGTGTTGTCCCGATGGACCTGCGCGAGGCCTCCTACGCCCTCGGTGTGCCGAAGTGGAAGACTATTGCTCTCATCGTTCTGCCGACGGCGCTGTCCGGCATTGTTACCGGCATCATGCTTGCCATCGCCCGCGTCATGGGTGAATCCGCACCTGTGCTGATCTTGGTCGGCTCCACTCCGCAGACGAACTGGTTCGGTTTGTTCAACCAGCCACAGTCCTCCCTGCCGCTGTTCATGTTGGACATGTGGAAGTCTGGTTCTGCGGAGCCGGTTCTCAACCGCCTGTGGGGCGCAGCCCTCACACTGGTCATCATCGTCGTTGTCCTGAACGTGCTTGCGCGGTTCATTGCCGCGAAGTTCTCGGTCAAGAAGTAACGCCTCCACCAATCAATCCCCATCTAGGAGAAAACAATGCCTACCAAGCTCCAGCTCAACGACCTGAATATCTACTACGGTGATTTCCACGCTGTGCAGAATGTCAACATGGACATCCCGGCCCAGTCCGTCACCGCATTCATCGGCCCGTCCGGCTGCGGTAAGTCCACGGTGTTGCGCACACTCAACCGCATGCATGAGGTCATTCCGGGTGCCTACACCAAGGGCGAAGTGCTTCTCGACGGCCACGATATCTACGCCAAGAACGTCGACCCCGTAGCTGTCCGCAACACCATCGGCATGGTGTTCCAGAAGGCGAACCCGTTCCCGACCATGTCCATCGAGGACAACGTTGTTGCCGGCCTGAAGCTGTCCGGTGAGAAGAACAAGGCCAAGCTGAAGGAGGTTGCGGAGCGTTCCCTGCGCGGTGCGAACCTTTGGGATGAGGTGAAGGACCGCCTGGATAAGCCCGGTGGTGGCCTCTCCGGTGGTCAGCAGCAGCGTCTGTGCATCGCTCGTGCGATTGCTGTGCAGCCGGAGGTACTGCTCATGGATGAGCCGTGCTCCGCTCTGGACCCGATTTCTACCCTCGCTGTGGAGGACTTGATCCACGAGCTGAAGAACGAGTACACCATCGTGATCGTGACCCACAACATGCAGCAGGCTGCGCGTGTGTCTGAGAAGACCGCGTTCTTCTCACTCGAGGCCACCGGCAAGCCGGGCCACCTGGTTGAGTTCAACGACACGACCACGATCTTTGAAAACCCGAGCCGCAAGGAGACCGAGGACTACATCTCCGGCCGCTTCGGCTAGATCTTCTCTTTCACACTGCTCCCCTGCACAGCGGCTGAAAAGCTAGCTGGTGGGGGAGTAGCTGTTTGTGTGGGGGTACCCGATATCTATACAAAAGATGCATGTGCTTAAGATGAGCCTCACTTTGTGTCCAACTATTGATTGAGAGGTTCGCTTTGAATGCTTCCTTCCGGCGCCGTCTTGTCATCGGTGCCACCGTGCTCGCACTTTGTATCCCTGCAGCCACCAATACTGTGGCGCAGGCCGTGCCCACCATCGACGCCGCGGACGCTCCCGGCTGCACCGGCGAGTTGGACACGCGCTACCCCAACATTGGCGTTGACTTGGACATCACTGGTCCGGATGAGATTGATGTGACTAAGGACATGACCTTCACCCTCAAGGGCACCGGCATCAACCCGGCCACCACCCCCGGTGCTTCCAACGGCGTGTACGTGGTGCTCACCCCCACGAACGTGTGGCGTATCGGGCACTGCAACACGATGACGGGTGACGGTGACGCGCTCATTGCTCGCTGGATCCCAGCCGGTGCCTTTACGCAAAACGGCGGCAAGCTCGACTTGAGCCTGCCGGTGAAGGCCAACACTCTCCAGCCGGGCCAGACCTACTCGCTTGGATTCATGGCTGCCCACGGTCTGGCGCTCAGTGAGCGCTACTTCGACCGTGGCATCACCTTCAAGGTCCCAGCGGTTGGGGCGGACAAGGTGGAAACTCCCTACGGTGTCCGCGCCGACGTCAACGATAAGCGCGACATCACCGTGAGGTGGGACTACTCCCAGACCATCCCCGAAACCGCATGGCGCGTCCAAATCGACTGTGTTGAGCACTGCACCCACTGGCGGACCACCCGCACCTTTGACATCTCCAACGACCCCAACGCGCGCTCCTACACGTTCGAAGACAGTGATGCGGGTGTTTACCAGGCTTCCGTCAACGCGAGCCGGTGGGTGAACGGTAACCGTGTGACTACGGATTTTGGGGTGTCATCGCGGTTTGTGGTGGGGGACGTCGATAAGCCAATGAGCCAGCGACTCCACGCGAACGGAATCGTGCACGACTACGGCGAATACATCGCACCCGGCACTGAGGTCACCCTGAAGTCCCCGGTTGAGGGCAAGGCGAAGTGGTCAGTCACCGGGGTGAATGACTACACGGTGGACCCGGAAACACAAGCACTGAGCTTCACCATGCCCACCAACCCGGTGCAGGTCGAAGCGGTGGAAGTTGTGGAGGAGCAAAAGGGGCTACCGGATTGGGCACTGGCGCTAATCAGTATCTTTGCGGCCCTTACCGCGATCGGCGTTGCAGTATTCAGCCAGTTCCCTGTGCTTGAGCAGCTGCGCAAGCACCTCAACGTCTAGCGCCTACTTGCGCCAGTACTGCTCCAGGTTGCGCAGGCGCTCTTCCATCTCCGAAGTGGGGGTGTCATCGCGGCTTTGTGCGTACACCTCAGAGGTCAGGCCGGTGACTAGGTAGACTATGCGCGCGGCCACGTTGACACAGTGGTCGGCGTAGCGCTCGTAGAACCGGCCGATGAGGGCGGCATCCACGGCCGCGCGACTGGTGCCCTCCCAGGTCTTACCGGTCACGGTGGATAGAAGGTAACGGTGGAGGTCATCGACCTTGTCGTCGATCTCATTCATCTCCAGCGCAAGGTCCGCGTCGGGACTGATGAGCTGGTCGTGGATCAACTCGCTCATTGTGTCCACCATCCGTGCCATCTCTTTGACCGTCGATTGCAAGTGCTTATCCACGACCTCCTCCGGATACCTCAGCCTCGCCGTATTTGCCACGTGCTTGGCTAGCGCCCCCATCCGGCTGAAGTCCTCCACGATGTAGATGGAAGTAAACACCTGGCGGAGTTCGGTGGCCACGGGGTTCTCCCTGGCAAGCAGCTGCATACTGCGCTGCTCACAGCGCTCGCGGATCTCCTTCAGGGAGTCTGCTGCGGTGAGTGCATCTTCTGCATCCTCCAGTGATGCTTCGAAGAGGGCTTTTGTGGCAGATGCCATGATGCCGCGGACGGTATCGCTCATGATCTGGAGGTCATGGGCAAAGTTATCCAAATGTTCGCGGTACACAGTGCGCATGGGGGCTTCTTTTCCGTTCACCTTGTCTAACCTCCGTTGTTTTCAATCTCCGCACCGGCGGGGACGGTGGGGTCGTTGGGGTCGTCGAGCCAGCCGTCGGGAAGCGCGACCTTAGCTGCGGATCCCTGGCGCCCACGGGCTTCATCCGCAGCTTCAGCGCGCGCGGGGTTGTCGGCGATGGTGGCGAGCTTTCCGCGGAGCTCATCGAGGGTGGATACGCGTGCCAGTTCACTGCGGAACTGCCCGCCGACCGGGAATCCACGGAAGTACCAGCCGATGTGCTTGCGAATATCGCGGCACCCACGCTCTTCGCCTTCGTGCGCGGCGAGCAGCTCCGCGTGACGCAACACAATGCGTGCTACCTCACCCAGCGTTGGCTCCTCCGGCACAGGCTCCCCGCGAAGCTGTGCAGCGAGCTGTGCGAACAGCCACGGGCGACCCAGGCAGCCGCGGCCAACGACGACCCCGTCGCATCCCGTTTGATCCATCATCGCCTGCGCGTCGCCGGGCGCGAAAATATCACCGTTGCCCAACACCGGAATGCCGTGGCCGTCCATGTGCTCCACGAGACGGGCGATCTCATTCCAATCCGCCTGCCCGGAATAGCGTTGCGCCGCGGTGCGCGCGTGCAGGGTGACGGCGGCGGCGCCTTCTTCGGCGGCGATGCGGCCGGCGTCGAGATGCGTATGGTGCTCATCATCGATGCCCACACGGAACTTCACGGTCACCGGAATTCCAGACCCCTCCGCCGCGCGCACAGCCGCCGCGACGATATTGCGGTACAGCTCGCGCTTATACGGAATCGCCGAACCGCCGCCCTTGCGCGTCACCTTCGGCACCGGGCAGCCAAAGTTCATGTCCACGTGATCAGCCATCTGCTTATCGACGATCCTCCGCACCGCCTCATACGTATACCTTGGATCCACCGTGTACAGCTGCATGGAGCGAGGCGATTCTTCCGGCGCGAACGTGGTCATATGTAGCGTCTTCTCGTTGCCTTCCACCAGGGCGCGGGCCGTAATCATCTCGCACACGTACAGGCCCGACACACTACCGACGAGCTCTTGCTCAATCTCTCGGCACAACACGCGAAACGGCATGTTGGTGACCCCTGCCATCGGAGCAAGGATGACAGGGGAGGCGATGTCAAGGTCGCCGATGGTCAGTGTTTGGCGGTTGCCTGGAAGGGTCATTGTCACGGCAGCCATTGTTCCCTGTGCAGGTGGGGGACACAAACCGCGTGGAAAATGTTCACACGCAAAACTTTTTTCCGCTTTGGGTGGGGTAAGTGGTGGCGAGGAAGTGTCGCGTGCGCCACAATGGGAGGAAATCGTTGTGAATACCCCAGACTTTTAAGGAGAGACGATGAGCGATCGCATCGACAGCGCCCAACTGCGCGACAAGGTCATGACCGCGGAAGAGGCCGTGCAGTTTGTCAGCCACGGCGACAAGGTTGGTATTTCCGGCTTCACCGGCGCCGGCTACCCGAAGGCCCTGCCGGGCGCGATTGCTGAAAAGGCGAAGGCAGCGCACGCGAAGGGCCAGGACTTCAGCATCGATCTGTTCACCGGTGCGTCCACTGCTCCGGAGTGTGACGGCGTCCTGGCGGAGGCCAACGCACTGCGCTACCGCATGCCTTACCAGTCCGACCCGACCATGCGTAACAAGATCAACGCTGGCGAAATGAAGTTCCAGGACATCCACCTCTCCCACTCCGGCATGATGGTGGAGGAGGGCTTCTTCGGCGACGTGGACCTTGCCATCGTCGAGGCCGTGCGTATCACCGCTGAGGGCAACATTGTGCCGTCCTCCTCGGTGGGTAACTCCGTGGAGTTCCTCAACGCCGCCAAGAAGATCATCATTGAGGTCAATGAGTGGCAGTCCGAGGACCTGGAAGGCATGCACGACATTTGGCTGGTGCCGCCGCTGCCGAACCGCATCCCCATCCCCATCACCAAGTGCGGTGACCGTATTGGTACCACCTACATTGAGATTGACCCGGAGAAGGTCGTCGCAGTGGTGAAGACCGACGCCCCGGACCGCAACGCACCGTTCAAGGCGCCGGATGAGGTCTCCGAGCAGATCGCCGGTAACTTCCTTGACTTCCTGGAAAACGAAGTGAAGGCAGGGCGCCTGAGCTATGACGGCTACGTCATGCAGTCCGGCGTGGGTAACGTCCCTAACGCCGTGATGGCTGGGCTCATGGACTCCAAGTTTGAGAACATTCAGGCCTACACCGAGGTCATCCAGGACGGCATGGTCGATCTGATCGATGCGGGCAAGATGACTGTCGCTTCCGCTACCTCCTTCTCTCTGTCCCCCGAGTATGCGGAGAAGATGAACAACGAGGCAGCTCGCTACCGCGAGTCCATCGTTCTGCGTCCACAGTCCATCTCTAACCACCCAGAGGTCATCCGCCGCACGGGTCTGATCGCCTCCAACGGCATGATCGAAGCGGACATCTACGGCAACGCTAACTCCACCCACATCAACGGCTCCCGTCTGATGAACGCCCTGGGTGGCTCCGGCGACTTCACCCGTAACGCCTACATCTCCTCCTTCATCTCCCCGTCGGAAGCGAAGAATGGCGCCATCTCCGCCATCGTGCCGTTCGTGTCCCACGTGGACCACACGGAGCACGACGCAATGGTCTTCATCACCGAGTACGGTGTGGCCGACCTGCGTGGCCTGGCACCGCGTGACCGCGTGGCCAAGATGATCTCCATCGCCCACCCGACCTACCGTCCGCTGCTGGAGGAGTACGTCGAGCGCGCCGCGAAGTGCAAGTACCAGTCCACCCCGCACGACCTGCGTCACGCCTTCGACTTCCACCTGCGTATGGAGGAAACGGGCTCCATGAAGTAGCCCAATTAGCGGCCCGGGCCCACCAACGTCTAGCATGAGTGGGCACGGGCCTTTAGCTCAGTTGGTAGAGCTACGGACTTTTAATCCGCAGGTCGCGGGTTCGAGCCCCGCAGGGCCCACGCACTGACACCCCACGCCACTCGGCGTGGGGTGTTGTTGCTTGTGTGGGGCAAAGAATGGGAATGCGCGTAATGTTGCGCATATGGTTGCGAACCCTGAGAAACCCTGGCTGAAGTTCTACCCTGAGTGGACTGCTCATTCCCTCGACTATGGGGATGACACTCTCGACGATATTTATGAGGCCAACCTGGCCAAGAACTCCGGCCTGCCCGCCACGCGCTTTTTTGGCAAGGGGCAGACCTACGGGGAGCTCGACGCCCAGGTGCGCGCGGCAGCCGTCGGCCTGCAGAAGCTGGGGGTGTCCAAGGGGGATCGGGTGGCTATCTTGCTGCCGAACTGCCCGCAGCATGTTGTCGCCTTCTTCGCTGTGCAGAAACTCGGCGCCGTCGTGGTGGAGCACAATCCGCTCTACACGGCCAATGAGTTGCGCCCCCAGTTCATCGACCATGGCGCCAAAGTTGCCATCGTGTGGGACAAGATCGCTGACACGGTGCAAAAGCTCAAGAAGGACACTCCGCTGGGCACCGTCGTTAGCGTGGACATGACTAAGGCCATGTCCGCCTTGAAGCGACTCGCGTTGCGCCTACCCATCAAGAAAGTGAAGGACGCCCGCGCGGCTCTCACCGGGCCCGCCACCGGCACACTGCCGTGGGAAAACCTCGTGGAGGTGGGTGCGGGGGAAGCACTGGAGGCGCGGACAAGCAGTGCGGATGACGCGGCTCTCATCCTGTACACGTCAGGTACGACAGGAGCCCCGAAGGGTGCTGTGCTCACACACCGCAACCTGCTGGCTAACCCGCAGCAGGGCGTGGCGTGGGTCAAGGACCTACAGAAGTCCGGGCAGCGCATGCTAGCTACACTGCCGTTCTTCCATGCGTATGGCCTGACGTTCTCACTCACGCTCACGCTGCTCATCGGCTCGGAGCTCATTTTGTTGCCGGCGCCGCAGATGGAGCTGATCATGCGTGAGATGAAACAGAAAAACCCACCCACTTTCGTGCCGGGTGTGCCCACGGTGTTTGAGCGCATCGTGGAGACCGCCAAGGAAGAAGGGGTGGACCTGGCCGCCGTTCAGACTGGTTTTTCCGGTGCGGCGTCCCTGCCGGCGGAGGTCATTGAGCGCTGGGAGGAGCTCACTGGAGGTCGCCTCGTGGAGGGGTATGGCCTGACGGAGACTTCGCCGATCCTCATCGGTAACCCCGCCAGCGACGACCGCCGCCCGGGCTACATTGGCATTCCTTTCCCGGACACGGAGATCCGCATTGCCAACCCGGAGAACCTCGATGAGGACATGCCGTACGGTGAGCCTGGCGAGATCTTGGCCAAAGGCCCACAGGTCTTCGGCGGCTATCTGAACAACCCCGAGGCCACTGAGAAGGCTTTCCACAACGGGTGGTTCCGCACCGGTGACATGGGTGTGATGGGGGAGGACGGGTTTGTAAAGTTGGTCAGCCGCATCAAGGAGCTCATCATCACGGGTGGCTTCAACGTGTACCCCGCCGAGGTGGAGGAGACGTTGCGCCGCCACCCGGACATCGTGGAGGTTGCCGTGGTTGGTCGTCCGCGTCCGGACGGCTCGGAGGATGTTGTCGCATGCGTCGTGCTCGGGGAGGGCACCAAGCTCGACCCGGATGGCCTGAAGGATTTCGCGCGCGAGAACCTCACCCGTTACAAGGTGCCGCGTACGTTCTACCACTTTGAAAGCCTCCCGTCGGATCAGCTGGGCAAGATTCGTCGCCGCGAGGTGCGCGACGCGTTGCTCGCCCGGCTCGAGCAGAATTAACGCATGGTCGCCTTTGCCATCTGCCTCCTCGCAGGCTTATCGACGGCCCTCGGTGGCCTCTTCGTCGCCCTCCAACGCCACCCCAGCGAACGTTTCTTGGCTGCTGCCCTCGGCTTCTCTGCGGGGGTGATGCTGTACATCTCCCTGGTGGAGCTGCTTCCTGCGTGGATGGGCTCGAAGAGGCTGGGGTTGCTGGGGCAGCAACGTGGGGTCCGGTGGCGTTCTTCGCCGGCGTGTTGCTCATCGCGGTGATCGACCGTTTCGTGCCGGAGGATATCAACCCCATGAGGAGCCCAGCGCGGCTGGCAGTGCACGCATGCGGAAGGTGGGGGTGATGACGGCCCTGGCCATCGCCATCCACAACTTCCCTGAAGGATTTGCCACCTTCTTTGTGGCTCTGCAAGACGTGTCGCTGGCGTTGCCCCTGGCGGTGGCTATTGCGATCCACAATGTTCCCGAAGGTATTGCCGTTGCCGTGCCCATCCGCGAGGCAACCGGCAAGAAATGGTCCGCCGCCGGATGAGCCGCGCTGTCCGGCCTGGCCGAGCCCGCCGGAGCCATCATCGGTTACCTTTTTCTAAAGCCCTTCCTTGGCCTCGCGTCCCTAGGCATCACTTTCGCCGCCATCGCCGGCATCATGGTGTTTGTCAGCCTGGATAAACTGCTCCCCACCGCGATCGCCACTGGCCGCCACCACGCGGCCGTGTACGGCGTCATTGGGGGAATGGCTGTTATGGCCGTGAGTCTTGTTTTGCTCGCCTAAGATTCGGGCATGGGAATCACACGAATCTTCACTACCCCGCAGCTTCCACCCGTCGGTCCCGGTGACCTCGCCGTGGTTACTGGGGCTACTTCCGGCATCGGGGAGGCCACGGCTCGCCTTCTTGCGGAGGAAGGCTTCCGGGTGGTGGGGACGACGAGGAGGCCGAGGGGCGTCGATAAGCGAATTGAGGGGGTGACATACGTGGGCCTTGACCTCGGGGACCCGGCGTCGATAGAGGCCTGCGCGGCCGAGATTTTGGCTCTGGGTGCGCCCGCAGTGTTGGTGAATAATGCGGGCGAATCGCAGTCGGGGCCCTTCGAGGAGCTCCCGCGCGACGCACTCGAACGACTCTTTCAAGTCAACGTGATCGGGCACGTGGACCTCACGCAACGCCTCCTGCCAGCCATGCGCGTGGCGGGACGCGGGCGCATCGTGATGGTTGGCTCGATGCTGGGCAGCTTCCCGCTCGGCTACCGCTCCTCCTACGTCGCATCGAAGGCCGCCATCAAAGGATTCGCCTCCGCCGCCCGCCGCGAGGTCGCCCCATACGGAATTTGCTTCACGACGCTCGAACCCGGCTCCATCTCCACCGGCCTCTCCACCCGCCGCACCACCTACATCGACGAGTCAGGGCCGTACGCTGCGGAATTCGGACGGATGCTGCGGCGTTTGAACCGCAACGAGGCACGTGGCATCAGCGCTGAGCGGGTTGCGCGCGAGGTGCTCCGGCCCATTCGCGCGGCGCGCCCCCGACCGCACTACGCGGTGGGATCCATGGCGCCCGTGGCCTTCGCGCTATCGCGCGTGCTGCCACAACAAGCCATGCTCAACGTGATTTCCGCCAAGCACGACCTGTAGACCCGCATCTATGCTTGCGGTATGCAACTTATCCGACTCATACTCAACATCATCTGGGTTGTCACCGCTGGGCTTTGGCTCTTCCTGGGGTACGTCCTGGCGGGTGTGGTCGCCTGCCTGCTCATCGTGACCATCCCCTTTGGGGTGGCCTCCTTCCGTATTGCTGGCTATGTGCTGTGGCCCTTTGGGCGTTCAGTCGTAGACACCGGGCGAGGCGGGGGTGTAGGCTTGATTGGCAACATCATCTGGTTCATCGTTGCTGGCCTGTGGCTGGCTGTGGGGCACATTGTGACGGCAGCTGCGCAGGCTATCACCATCATCGGACTGCCTTTGGCCTGGGCCAACCTGAAGCTCATCCCCGTGACCTGCTTCCCCTTCGGCAAAACCGTGGTGGATTCCCGCGATGCATTCTGAGGTCACCCGCTACGGCGCATCCACCGTCGCTGCCGCAGTGCTCGCGGTGCTGGTCATGGGTGTTTTCCTGCGTGGAGTTTTCACCGAAGGTCAAGGCGTCAGTTTGGTCGTCTACTACCTCCTGTACTGGGTGCTCTACGTACTCATCTTCTGTGGATGGACCGTCGCGCACCTATCGGGGAGGGGCGCGGATGAACTCTCGTCCTACGCCATTGCCGAACGACGCTCAGGGCAAAAACGCTGGGTCAAAGCGTTCGGAATTAAAGGAGCCGCCAACCTAGCCAGCATCGGTGCCTTCGTGGCCATGGGCGTAGCCATCGTGCTCAGCCGCATCGACTACTTCCGGGAAGACTGGCGCTGGCTCATCCTCGCCGGCGTCGCCGTCGTGGGCGCCTGGGCCTTCATGGTGCTGGCCTACGCCGCCGAATGCCTCGAATTCGACTACGCCGCCCGGGCAAAAGGCAGGGCGCCCCTTTACCAATTCGACCACGTGCGCACACCCTTGTTTGAGGACTACATCACCCTCGCCCTCATGACCTCCGTCATGGGCGCCACCCTCCCCGCCACACCAACTAACCGCGAAGCCTGGCGCAAAATCCGCATGAACACAGCATTCGCCTACGTGTTCAACACCATGATCTTTGCCATGGTTGTCTCCGTTTTAAGCGCTTCCCTTTCCGCCGGATAACCAGCCTATTTGGCTGTGAGGGAAAAGCTGGCTTATGATAGGCGAGCTGTCTAGCGCCCCCATCGTCTAGAGGCCTAGGACTCCGCCCTTTCACGGCGGCAACACGGGTTCGAATCCCGTTGGGGGTACCAAGGCCCTGTGGCGCAGTTGGTTAGCGCGCCGCCCTGTCACGGCGGAGGTCGCGGGTTCAAGTCCCGTCAGGGTCGCAGTGCGAAGTCTCGAGACATCCTTCAAGGTTATGTCCCGAGATTTTGTCGTTTAAGCCTTGTTGGGTGTCAACGATGTCGCGACTCACCTGTCAACCGTCAGGGGTGCCACGAAATTTTTTGCTGGTTTGGGAACTCGCCCTGTTCCCCCTGGTGAGGGCTATGTTCCGTACTCTCCGGTGCGCGCTACCGCGCGCACCCCCTGTGGATAGTTTTTGGGTTATCCACAGGCTTTTTTGGCCCCTATCTGCACGTTTTTGGTTTTCGGTTTAGTGTGCGTGGCATGAACACTTTTGCAGCACTAGTTACGGGTTTAACCAACCCGATGGAGTCCCTGGCATCCTTTGATGCCCAGGTGCTCCTCGACGCTGGCTGCAAACCAGCCCTTGTGCGCGAATGGACCAAGGTCCACAAGGTCTACTACGGGAAAACAAAGTTCACCCGCAAACAAGCCAACGCGATTACAGTGGCACGCTCGACGAAGAAGTCCTTGGATCAGCTTGCCTACATCGAATCCCGCCTCGTGGGGATCAACAATCCCCACGAGAAGTGGCGGCTGCGCCTGGCGTTGCTCTCCGTTAAGGGTGATTACGCCACGTTGCAGCGTCGGGCGAAAGACATCGTCCCGGAGGTAGATAAGCCTGCCCCGGAGTCAACAATCCGGTTTGGTCGCTCGCGTAAAGCATCCCGCCCTATGAACGTCATGGGTCCAGAACACGACATGGCAGCCATCGAGTACGCACTACGCCAAAAAGTCACTGGTGATGGGCCGACCGGGCCACAGATGTACGAAGCATTCATGACCATCCTGGGTCTTCGCCCCGACACTGTGGGCGAGACTCCAGCTCGGATTGCTCCTGCTGTTCCCCGCCCCTTGATCCTGATCCCACTAGAAGAACACATCAAGATCATCCGTGGTGTTGGCGATGACATCATCCTGGGGCTGACCGATGGCACCACCATGACCGGTGCGGAATACTTGGCCCAAAATTTTGGGGACGTACTCGAAGTAGCGGTATTCCACCCACAAGCTGGTGCGGTCAACCTGTATGACACGCAACGGTTTGCCAACCAGAAACAACGCGACCTAGCCAGAGCGTTGTCACCAATGTGTCCGGTACCGGATTGTCGGCATGCGGCGGATAACTGTCAGGTCCACCACATCAAAGCCTGGTCGAAGGGTGGGTTAACCAACATGGATAACCTGGCGATGTTGTGCCGGTATCACAACCGCACCAACGACGATGACCCCGAGCACAGCTACCACGGCCGGGTGGAGAACATCCGGGGCGCACCCATATGGAGATCACCCCGCGGACACCTCGTCCCGAATACCGTCCACCCCTTTGGAGCAATGACGCTGCTCTACGGGCGGTAACCCACCAAGTAGCCGGCATGTCCGGCCATTTGGTGTGCCCGAAATCGGTTGGTTTGACTATGGCGAATCACGCACGGCATAACCGCAGGTCGCCGATCGGCGCAAAGCTCGATAGTCAAACCGGCCCCCAGTTTCGCAAAAGGAAAACCCGCTCTCTAGCACCAGCTAATCACCAATGTTTGGCCGCTATAGCGGGTTGTAGAAAGCGGGTTCTGCGCTATGGGCTTGGGCAGCGGGCGTGCCTTAGAAGGCGCTAGGACCTTCTAGCCTTCTAGCCTTCTAGCTCTGCTCGGCGCGCTTCTGTGCCAGCACCTCGCGGAGCTTGGTCTCCAGGTCAGCGTCAACGTTGCCCCAGTAGGCGAATGTGCGCTCCTCAACGTCCTTGTCCTTGATGGGCAACATCTTGTTGGTCACGTTGTGGATGAAGCGCTCGCGCTCACCGTCGTCGAAGACCTCGCGGTAGAGGGTGCCTGCCTGGCCGAAGTCGTCGTCCTCGGCATGTTTGACGTAGGCGGCGCGGACCAGGTCGGTGCCGTGCGGATCCGGGTTGACGTAGAGGTCCTCAGCCTGGCCGTAAGTGGTGTGGTTGGAGGAGGAATCCTCACCGTTGTCCAGGTAGCCAGCACCCTTGTCGGTGCGGTTCGGGGAGTAGTTCGGCTCGCCCTCGTTGTTGAAGAAGTATGCCATTGGGCCACGCTCAGCGTAGGTGTTCACCGGCACAATCGGCTGGTTGACCGGCAGGTCCTTGTAGTTCGGCCCGATGCGGTAGCGGTGCTGGTCAGCGTAGGCGAAGACGCGGCCCTGCAGCATGCGGTCCGGGGACAGGCCAACACCAGGCACGATGTTGGATGGGTCAAGGGCCAGCTGCTCGATCTGAGCGTGGTAGTTCTTGGGGTTGCGGTTGAGGACGAAGTAGCCGACGTCGACAAGCGGGTAGTCCTTCTGCGACCAGGTCTTGGTCAGGTCGAAGGGGTTGAAGCGGTAGTTCTCCGCGTCCTCGAACGGCATGATCTGGACCTTGACGTCCCAGATCGGGTAATCGCCACGCTCGATGGCCTCGAAAAGGTCCTGGCGGTGGAAGTCAGCGTTCTCGCCGGCGACCTTGGCGGCTTCTTCGTCGGTGAAGCACTCCCAGCCCTGACGGGTCTTGAAGTGGTACTTGATCCACACCGCGTCGCCTTCGGCGTTGACCCACTGGAAGGTGTGGGAGCCGAAGCCGTCCTGGTGGCGGGAGGTCTTCGGGGTACCGCGGTCACCGAGGAGGTAGGTCACCTGGTGGGCGGATTCCGGGGTGCGGGTCCAGAAATCCCACTGCATTTCGTCGTTACGCAGGCCGGATGCTGGCTCGCGCTTCTGGGAGTGGATGAAATCCGGGAACTTAACCGGGTCGCGCAGGAAGAAGGTCGGGGTGTTGTTGCCCACGATGTCGTAGTTGCCGTCCTCCGTCCAGAAACGCAGGGCGAAGCCGTGGACGTCGCGCCAGGTGTCCGGGGAGCCGGCTTCACCAGCGACGGTGGAAAAACGAGCCGCCATCGGAGTAACGGTGCCCGGCTGGAACAGCTTGGCCTTGGTGTATTTGGACACGTCCTCGGTGATGTGCAGCTCACCAAAAGCGCCGTGGCCCTTGGCGTGTGGGATGCGCTCAGGGACGTTCTCACGGTTGAAGTGCGCAAGCTTTTCCACGAGGTGGATGTCATCCAGCAGATTCGGTCCCTGCGGGCCGGCGGTGATGGAAATGTTCTCCGATGCAACGGGCTGGCCACCCAGGCGGGTGGTCTTGCCGTCACCGGCGGGGCGCTCGCCCTTCTTCACAATGTCTTCTGCAGGTTTGTTGTCAGCCATTGAGAAGTCCTCCTTGGTTCTCCGAGTTATTGCGTTATCAGGATGTTCCCGAAGGTACGGAGGCATTCTGAGCCTTCTAAGAAATTGTCCTGGCTTATCCCTGATCGCTACCTGAATGTCCGCTGCGAAGCACCCACGTTAGCGGCGGGCTTCCTGCTGGTAACGTCAATTCTCGTGATAAAGAGGGACGATGCCTACGTGACGGAGTTGGCGCTGCGCGCCGGCCGTGGCGATAAGCAGGCGTTGTCTGAGTTCATTCGTGCAACGCAGGAGGATGTGTGGCGGCTGCTCGCGCATCTGGCGGGTCGGGAGCACGCGGATGATCTGACGCAGGAGACGTATCTGCGTGTGATGGGTTCGCTGCCGCGGTTTGCGGCACGGTCGAGTGCGCGCACGTGGTTGCTCTCCCTCGCTCGCCGCACGTGGGTGGATTCGGTGCGGCACGACATGGCGCGCCCGCGTAAGGCTGCGGTCGAGTATGACGATGTCGCGGGACAGCAGCCAAGCCCCGATAATTCGAATACGTGGAGCGAAGTGTTGGATGCACGTTCGCTTCTCGACGATCTCCCCACCGAACGCCGCGAAGCCCTCATCCTCACCCAGGTGCTGGGTTATACGTATGAGGAGGCAGCCAAGATCGCTAACGTGCGCGTGGGCACGATCCGTTCACGAGTAGCCCGCGCCCGCCGGGATCTTGTGGCGGGCGCGGGGGATTAAACCAGCAGCTCAGCAATCTGAACCGTGTTGAGCGCAGCACCCTTGCGCAGGTTGTCGCCGGAGACGACGAAGATGAGACCACGGTTACCGTCCACGACCTGATCCTGACGGATGCGACCGACGAGGGAATCATCCTTGCCTGCCGCTTCGAGCGGGGTAGGCACATCAACGACGGTGACACCCGGCGCAGCCTCGAGAACGCGCTTGGCGTCTTCCGGGGTGATCTCACGCTCGAACTCAGCGTGCACGACCATGGTGTGGCCGGTGAACACCGGGATGCGCACGCAGGTGCCGGAGACCTTCAGGTCCGGCAGGCCGAGAATCTTGCGGGATTCGTTGCGGAGCTTCTGCTCTTCGTCGGTTTCAAAGGTGCCGTCGTCCACAAAGTTGCCGGCCATCGGCAGTGCGTTGAAGGCGATCGGCGCGACGTAGGGGCCGCAGTCAGCTGGCACCAACACTGAACCGTCGTGGGTGAGGTCCACGTTGTGGTCGCCCACCTCAGCAACCTGCTTCGCCAGCGTTTCCACACCGGCCAGGCCGGAACCCGAGACTGCCTGGTAGGAGGCGACGCGCATGGTGGTGAGCCCGGCTGCGTCGTGAAGCGCTTTGGCTACGGGCATGACAGCCATCGTTGTGCAGTTGGGGTTAGCAATGATCCCCTTCTTCAGGCCCGTAACCTCGTCCGGGTTGACCTCGGAGACGATGAGCGGGACCTCATCATCCTTGCGCCATGCGGAGGAGTTGTCCACCACGGTGGCACCCGCCGCGGCGAAAACCGGAGCCCACTCCTTGGAGGTTGAACCACCAGCAGAAAACAGGGCAATGTCCACGTCCTGCACGGATTCGGGCGTGACCTGGGTGAGGTCCTCCACCACGATCTGCTCGCCGCGGAACTCAAGCTCCTTACCGGCTGAGCGCGGGGACGCGAAGAAACGGACCTTGTCCGCGGGGAAGTTACGCTGCGCCAAAATATCGCGCATGACCTGGCCGACCTGGCCAGTTGCGCCGACGACTGCGACCGTAGTCAATGAATTACTCCAATCTGCTTTCGCGTTTCAAGGATGGGCTTTAGCGCCCGGTCCCTGCGTACACCACGGCTGGCTCGTCGCCACCGAGGTCGAACTTCTCGTGGATCTCGCGCGCAGCATCCTCCATGTCCGCGCGGCGAACAACGGCGGTGATACGGATTTCAGAGGTGTTGAGCATCCCGATGTTGATGCCCTTGTCGCGCAGTGCCTCCGTGAAATCAGCGGTGACGCCCGGGTGGGACTTCATGCCAGCGCCGACGAGGGAGACCTTGGCAATCTCATCGTTGTAGGTGACGTTTTGCCAGCCCTCACGCTGCACCAGGTCTTCGAGCAGCTTCATGCCGCGCGGGCCATCAGCGATGGGGAGGGTGAAGGTGATGTCGGTGGTGTTGTCATGCAGCGATGAGGTGTTTTGCAGGACCATGTCAATGTTGATCTCTGCATCAGCGAGCACGCGGAACACCTTCGCGGCCTCACCCGGCACGTCCGGGATACCAAGGACGGTGATCTTTGCCTCAGAATCGTCGGTGGCCACACCAACCAGAACTGCTTCTTCCACGGGGATATCCTCCATCGCTCCGGACACCAGCGTGCCGGGGTCGTTGCTGTAAGACGAGCGTACTCGCATGGGAACATTGAATGCGCGGGCGTATTCGACGCTGCGCAGAACCAGAATTTTTGAGCCGGACGCGGCAAGCTCGAGCATCTCCTCGAAGCAGAT
This sequence comes from Corynebacterium sp. MSK044, assembly GCF_030232825.1. Classification (NCBI taxonomy): domain Bacteria; kingdom Bacillati; phylum Actinomycetota; class Actinomycetes; order Mycobacteriales; family Corynebacteriaceae; genus Corynebacterium; species Corynebacterium sp. MSK044. Next base: position 18,442 of record NZ_JASPJJ010000003.1, on the reverse strand, counting down.
GTGATCAAGCTTCTTCGCATCAGACACGATGCGTGGGTCAGCGCTGTACACACCGTCGACGTCGGAGTAGATCTCGCACACGTCAGCTTCCAACGCTGCTGCCAGTGCCACTGCTGTTGTGTCTGAACCGCCGCGGCCAAGGGTGGTCACGTCACGGGTGTCACGGTTGACGCCTTGGAAGCCGGCGACGATGGCGATCTTGCCTTCGTCGATAGCATCCTGCACGCGTCCCGGGGTCACCTCAAGGATGCGGGCATTGCCGTGGCGCTCGGTGGTGATCACGCCGGCCTGCGAACCGGTGAAGGACTGCACAGGCGCACCGTAGGACGCGATGGCCATTGCCACCAGGGAGTTTGAGATGCGCTCACCCGCAGTCAACAGCATGTCCATCTCACGCGGCGGTGGCGTGGGGTTGACCTGCGCCGCTAAATCAAGCAGCTCATCCGTCGTGTCGCCCATCGCGGAACAGACAACCACAACATCATTGCCCGCTTTTTGCGTATCGACGATCCGTTTCGCCACCGCACGAATCCTCTCCGCACTCTCGAGAGAGGACCCGCCGTACTTTTGGACGATCAGTGCCACAGTTCGCCTTTCTTCTATCCCGGGCCATCCACCCGACCAATGTGCGGTACCTACTTTACGGGTACGCGCCCCAAGTTTTGTTGTCATACATTCACTGACCGGTTGACTACCATGCTGTGCGTGCATAACAACACCCTCGCCGTCGTCTTCGCGCTTCTATCGGCGCTGACGATCGCCATTGGAACGGTGTGGCGCCACCAAATTGTTCTTCGCCACAACGCGGAACACGGAAACTCGGTTGGCGCAATCGGCGCCATGAAGCGCCCCGTTTGGTGGCTCTCTTTGTCCTTAGCGTGGCTGGCTTATGGCTTCCAGGCGGTGGCGTTGAGCTTCGGCGCACTACTGGTGGTGCAGCCAGTACTGGTGTTATCGCTGCTCATGACCTTGATTCTGTCCGCCCGAGTAGAAAAACGGCGGATGGAACTGGACGAATCCTTCTGGGCAACGGTGCTCACCATTGCCGTGGGTGTTCTGATCATCCTTGGCCGGCCAACACCGGGTACCCGCATGGCATCGGGGAAAGAATGGCTCCTGGCCGTGGGGTTGGGGGTGGTGGCGATGGTGGTCACGGTGATCGTCGCAAAGCGACAAACCTCTGTCTTTCGCGCCTTTCTTTTGGGCGCGGTGTGCGGTGCGATCTTTGGCTACCTGGCGGTCTTTTCCAAGACCACCGTCGATGCGTTCGTGCGTGGCGGCCTGACGGAAATGGCCACGACCTGGCCTTTGTACGCGCTGCTCGCGGCTGCTGTTGTGGGCACGATCGTGCAGCAATACGCATTCGGGGCAGGCAACCTGTCACAATCCCTGCCCGCGATGAAAATCTTTGAGCCACTACTGGCCTACACCCTTGGCATGGCGCTGTTGGGCGAAAAATTTACCGTCACCACCATGTCGGGCTGGGCCCTCATGGCAGTGGCGGTAGTGGCGATGTTCACCGCGACGTACTTCCTGTCGCGGAAATCGGTTTAGCGTTTAGGCCTTAACTGGAGCGGGGCCCTTGATCGCACGACCCAGGGCAACCATGAAGCAGGTCAAGCCAATGGTGAGGAAGATGTGGCCAAGACCAGCGATACCGGAGATCATCGCGTTGCCCTCCTGTCCCAGCACCGTGAGGCTGCCGTGCCAGACCATCATGCCGGTGGTGATAATGACGCCGAGGTTGTACGTCCAGAAAAATGTGGTGAACAGCTTCCCGGCGCGCGATACGGCGAAGGCCTTCTCCAGCGCCAGGAAGATGAGGAAAGCGAAAAAGCCCAGCATGAGCAGGTGCGTGTGGGTCACGCCGAGCTGGGTGAACTCCCCTGCCGGGAAGTCCTGGATCTTGGTGAACTCACGGTAGTAAAGGCCAGCACACAAGCCCAGGATCAAATAAACAACAGCGGATTGGAACAGGGACTTCATGGAAAACTCCTTCCCAGCCGGCATACCGGCTGGTGATAAAAAGGCAAACTTGTAAATGCAAGTCCCACCCTAACCGCCAAAAGGGCGTCGTTCAAAAGATGTAGGGTGCCCTAACGTGAACGTAAAGCACACCTAATACTCACGTAATGCTTGCGCGCGCTCTCTTCTTGGCTACGATGTGAACCATGTCATCGGCTACCGCACCGCATGTGGCGGCTCACCACCGAGGAGCTGCCCTACTTCTAAGCCGCGGCGGGTTCTAGGCCATCACTTCACGGCCGGCACCCCGTCGCGGAGTAAGTCATGCCGGCCGTGCCCCACTTTTCACTCCTGATTTTCAAGGACCTAGCTTTTAAGGATCTAGCCATGACCCCTTCTGATTCCCACATCGCACCGCCCGCTGAAACCCGCAAGCCTAACGGTCCACGTAACCCCGGCCAGCCGGCGTGGAACACCCAGCGTGGCTCCTCAATGCCGTTCGAGCGCTACTTGCCTTTTGCCAAGGAAGTAGAAGACATCGCCCTGCCAGACCGCACCTGGCCGGACAAGAAGATCACCGTAGCGCCTCAGTGGTGCGCGGTGGATCTTCGCGACGGCAACCAGGCATTGATTGATCCGATGAGCCCGGAGCGCAAGCGCCGCATGTTCAAGCTGCTTGTGGAGATGGGCTACAAGGAAATAGAGGTCGGTTTCCCCTCCGCTTCCCAGACGGACTTCAACTTTGTGCGCGAGATCATCGAAGAGGACATGATCCCGGAGGACGTGACCATTCAGGTTCTCGTCCAGGCGCGCGAGCACCTCATCCGCCGCACCTTCGAGGCGTGTGCCGGTGCACCGCGTGTGATCGTCCACTTCTACAACTCCACGTCGAAGCTGCAGCGTGAAGTGGTGTTCCGCAAGGACCGCGCGGCGATCAAGCAGTTGGCCACGGATGCGGCCGAGCTGATCAAGAATATTGCGAAGGACTACCCGGACACTCACTGGCGTTGGGAGTACTCACCGGAATCCTTCACCGGCACGGAGCTGGACTTCGCCGCTGAGGTGTGCGACGCAGTGGTGGACGTCATGGAGGCCACGCCAGAGAACCCCATGATCATCAACCTGCCGGCCACGGTGGAAATGATCACGCCGAATGTGTACGCCGACTCCATCGAGTGGATGCACCGCAATTTGAAGAAGCGCGATTCCATCATCTTGTCGCTCCACCCCCACAATGACCGCGGCGAGGGCGTGGCAGCAGCAGAGCTGGGCTACTTGGCTGGCGCGGACCGCATTGAGGGCTGCCTCTTCGGCAACGGTGAGCGCACCGGCAACGTCGACTTGGTCACCTTGGGCCTGAATATGCTGACCCAGGGCGTTGACCCGCAGATTGATTTCTCTGACATCGCCGGCATCCGCGAGACGGTGGAGTACTGCAACCAGCTGCGCGTCCCCGAGCGCCACCCGTACGGCGGCGATCTGGTGTTCACGGCGTTCTCCGGTTCGCACCAGGACGCGATCAACAAGGGCCTCGACGCGTTGGCACAGAAGGTCCGCCCGGATGCGTCCTCCACGGATGTTGCGTGGGAGGAGCTGCGCGAAACCGTGTGGGAGGTCCCGTACCTGCCCATCGACCCGAAGGATGTGGGCCGCGATTACGAGGCAGTGATTCGCGTGAACTCCCAGTCCGGCAAGGGTGGCGTGGCCTACATCATGAAGACGGACCACGGCATCAATATGCCTAAGCCGATGCAGGCAGAGTTCTCCTCCGTTGTGCAGGCCATCACGGACTCGGAGGGTGGAGAGGTCAATTCCAAGAACATGTGGGATGTCTTCGCCGGCGAGTACCTGGACGTGGAGACCCCGCTTGAGCTGGTCAGCCTCCACGTCGATGCGGCTGAGACGGATGAGGATGAGGCAACCGTGAAGGCCGGCGTGATCTACAACGGTGAGACCACCACGATCACGGGTTCCGGCAACGGGCCGATCGCCGCTTTCGCCGACGCGCTGCGTGGGCTTGGCTTGGACTATGAGGTGACGGACTACAGCCAGCAGGCACGCACCGCTGGCCGGGATGCGGATGCGGTGTGCTTCATCCGTTCCTCTGTCGCCGGTTCGGATGCGTGGGGCGTGGGCATTGCTGGTTCCACCACTCGCGCGTCCATCAAGGCCATGGTTTCCGCAGCCAACCGCAGCCTGAATATCAGGCAGCCTTTGGGCCAGTAACCTCGGCGCGACTAGGCTCTTTCACAAGAGCTTTAGCTGTTTGTTTCACGCGGATGGGAGGTGGACATGAGCAACGATGCTGCCAATGCAGGTAGTAGTCGCGCTGACCTGTCCCCACACACGCAAAGTGTGTGGTTGCCCACGGGCACTCCCCGCGTGATTTACCTCGATGAAGCTGGGGCTTCTGCCACCGGTGTGCAGACTGATGGGGCGCGCGTCGCGGTGGAAATCGGTTTCGATGCCGCCGGTGAGGTTGTCGCCCGGATGGACGGCACGATCGTGGGTGAGCTGGATGGGGCCGCAGGCATTGAGCTCAGCCCGTCCTTGCGCATGCTGGAAAGTCGCGGGTTGATCGCGCTTGCGCACGGCGTTTTTTCGCTTATCGACGACACCCCAGTCCTCACCATCCACGCCAACCCCCTCGGCCCCGTCCCTGAGGATCTGCCCGCCGAGGTGGAGCCAGTCACTCCTGCCCCTCTCCCCCACAATGAAGCCTTCGTCGCCGATGCGGTGGCGGAAGAGGCAGCGCAGGAAGCGGATGCAGAGGGCACTGCACAGCGGGGTGCTGGCCGCCGGATTGACCTGTCCGCCTTCCTCAACATTCAGACCGCAGCCGTGTTGTGCGCTGCCATCGCGTTGGGCGTGGTGGGGTTGATCGCGTATTCCACCGGTGTTGATGAGCGCGCCCGGGAAATCAATGCCTACGTGAGCGACTCCAACACCTCCAGCACGTCGCACACCACGAGTTCTGCTGCTTCGTCAGAGCCGACGACGTCCACGGAGGAATCCACGACCCCCGAAACTGAGTCGCCTGCACCGGAGCCTGCGCCGGTGAACCCGAACCCGGCCCCTGCCCCGCAGAACTACATTCCTGCCCCTGCTCCTCCGCGGGCGCCCGTAGCCCCGCCACCACCAGCTCAACCGGCACCAGCCCCTGCACCGGCGCCAGCACCAGCCCCTGCACCGGCGCCAGCACCAGCCCCTGCTCCGCGCCAGAACCCGAATGCGCCTGCACCCGTACCCATTTTGGAGTTGCAGTGGTAAACAACAACGACGCCCCCGTCGCTAAGCCGAACCTCACGGAGCTTTACCCATACGTTGCCCTGTATCCGCAGGCCTCGAACATCCACCCGAACACCGGACGCCTAGTCACCCTTGACGGTGTGGCCTTCAATGATGCGGGTGAGGTTGGCGATGAGTTCCACGCCATCTTCAACACTGGCGGGGATCCCGGACCGCGCCATATGCACGGCGTCGACTACAGCTTGTTTGACCGAGCGCCGAAATTCGGCCGCCACCTGCGCACCCTGGATCGCTTCATCGATGGGCGCACGCTCATCGTCCACGATGCGCCGTTTGCGTGGGGGTTCATCGTGTCCGAATCCCGCCGCGCCATGAATGCGGCCGCGCGCGCAAACCGTTCCCGGAACCGCAGGCAAGGCCGACGGCGGCAGCGGGTGGGGCATGTGCCAACGCCGATTGGGATCGTCGATACGCTTGCGACTGCGCGGAAACAGGGAACCGTAGGCACGGATGCGCGCCTTGATGCTGTGGCCGCGAAGGCCGGCATTGACCTGCCGTCTGCGGAGGCGAGTGTGGCGCGTGCTGCGGAGCCCGAGGAGACAACCTCACGTGCACGCAGCCTCGCTTTAATGCAGCTCTACCTGCACCAACGTGAGGCCGGCGACGTGGCCAAGCGCACACCCGATGAGTTGACCAACGACCGCTTTGGGCTGCAACGCTCCCGCATTCGCATCCAGGCGGAGAAGGCCGAGCCAACGAAGGGTAACCCGGGCGTATACACCGCGAAATCTGGCTTGCGCCCCGGCATGGAAGTGGTGGTCACAGATGATGTGGCCGCGGATCATGATGAGATCGTGCAAGCCATCCTGGATGCGGGCATGGTGTACACGGAGAAGCTCTCGCGTGAAACATCGCTGGTGATCAGCAACATCACCGGCCCAGCCTCCCAACTGCGCGGCAAGGCAATGCACGCGGAGCGCAAGAATATTCCACTGCTTACGGACGACGAATTTTTCACCATCCTCCGCAACCAATAAGCGCGCCCCCACGGTGCTTTCCCGTGATCGTCTAGAGTTCTATCCCATGAGTTCGAGCACCCCCGACACTGGGAAAACAGGGCCGTTTCAACGCTTGCGTTCCACAGTCGCAGTGACCGCAGCGAAGCTTGCAACCACCGCCTCCCGCGCAACTGGACGCGGTGCCGGCGGCATGATCGGCGGCCTGGTCGCCGGCACGATTGACCCGAACATCTTGGACCAACTCGCCGGTCGTCCCACCATCCTGGTCACCGGCACGAATGGTAAATCCACCACCACTCGCATGCTGGTGGGTGCCCTGCGCACCAAGTTCAGCGTGGCCTCCAATGATGGCGGCGACAACATGGATGCGGGCATCATCTCTGCCCTACTCGCCGACACCTCTGCATCCCACGTGGTACTGGAGGTCGATGAGCTGCACGTCCCCGCCATCGCACACCGCCTCAAACCGGAAGCCCTCGTGTTGCTCAACCTCACGCGCGACCAGCTTGACCGCGTGGGGGAGATCAACTCCATCGAACGCGCCCTGCGTAAAACCGTGGAGCTCCACCCGAACATGACCGTGGTGGCCAACTGCGATGATGTGCTGATGACCTCCGTGGCCTACGACGCCCCACGCGTTGTCTGGGTCTCCGCCGGCGCCGGCTGGTTGGGGGATTCCGTATCCAACCCCCGTGGCAGCGGACACATCGTGCGCACGGAAGAGGACTGGTACGCCACCGCCCCCCTCAAGGACGGCCGTGAGTTCCGCCGCCCCACCCCGCAGTGGACCGTGACCGATGAGGGCCTGACCTCCCCCGACGGCACCAACCACCCGCTCAACCTGGCCCTACCAGGTCGCGCCAACCGTGGCAACGCCGCCCAAGCCGTGGCCGCCGCCGTGGATGTGCACGGCGTGGACACCGCCGCCGCAATCGCAGCAACGGAGCGGGTCGACGACGTCGCCGGCCGCTACACCACCATCACCTGGGGCGGCCGCGACATCCACCTCCTCTTAGCCAAGAACCCAGCCGGCTGGCAGGAGGCTCTGTCCATGGTGAACCGGGATGCCGACGGCCTAGTCATCGCCGTCAACGGCCAGCAAGGCGATGGTGAGGATCTCTCCTGGCTTTGGGACGTCAAGTTCGAAGAATTCGACGACATCGCCGTGAAAGCCTCCGGTGAACGCGGCACTGACCTCGCAGTGCGCCTGCTCTACGCCGGCATTGCACACGAACTCATCCACGACCCACTAAAGGCCATCCAAGCCTGCCCACCGGGCAAGATCGAGGTCCTGGCCAACTACACCGCGCTACTCAATCTGAAGAATGCGCTGCTCAAGGAGGTTTCCCATGGCTGAGAAACTGACTATCGGCCTCATCCTGCCCGACATCCTGGGCACCTATGGCGATGACGGCAACGCCCTCGTCCTCCGCGGCCGCGCCCGTATGCGCGACATCAACGCCGAAATCATCCCCATCAAACTCGGCGAGCCCGTCCCCGACGACCTCTCCGCCTACACCCTCGGCGGCGGCGAAGACTCCGCCCAGGTCCTCGCGGCCTCGCACCTCATCGCCGATGGTGGCCTCGCCCGCGCCGCGGCCAACCAGCGCCCCATCTTCGCCGTGTGCGCTGGCCTGCAGATTCTCGGCGTTTCCTTCCGTGCGCACGGCCAGCTCGTCGACGGCCTCTCGCTTATCGACGCCACCACCTCCCCCCTCCCCTCCCGCTCCATCGGCGAAGTCGTATCCACCCCCACCCACGCCGGAATCACCAAAGAGTTGTCGCAGCCCCTCACCGGCTTTGAAAACCACCTCGGCGGCACCGTCCTCGGCCCCAACGCCCAGCCCCTGGGTGCCGTCCGCACTGGTAACGGCAATGCCGCCGGCGGCACCAATGGTGAAGGCGCCGTGCAGGGCAGCGTCATCGCTACCTACATGCACGGTCCCGCTTTGGCCCGTAACCCAGAGCTGGCTGACCTGATCCTCGCCCGCGCCCTCGGCATCCCCCTCGCCGATCTCGAACCCCTCGAGCTTCCCGAGGTGGACCGCCTCCGCGCCGAGCGCATGCACTAAGCCTTCCCCACTGCCCTTTCCCTTTCCCGCCCCTTTTCGCTCCATTCTTCGGGGAAGTCAGTCCCGTCCGAAACAGCTTCCTGAAACCCCAGGTCAGATGTTGCCCATGTGGCTGGAGAGACTTGATTCGCGGACGGGACTAACTTCGCGCTGGGAACGCGCTACTGGTGCCGCGGGTACGGGCAAGCTGGTGCGGGCGGGAAGGCGCGGGCGGGCAAGCTGGCGCAGCCGGGCGGGCGCGGGGGCGGGGGCTACCGGTCGCGCGGGTGCTACAGCTTCAGACGACCGGTGAGGGCGCGCGACAGGGTGAGCTCGTCCACGAACTCCAAATCCCCGCCCAAAGGCATACCTGAGGCCAGGCGGGAGACGGTGAGGTCGGGGAAGTCCTTCAGTAATCGTGCCAGGTAGGAGGCTGTGGCCTCCCCCTCGGTGTCTGGGTCGGTAGCCAGGATGACCTCATGGATCACCGGGTTATCCTCGGGGGCAACACCGTCACGGTCCGGCAGGACACCACCAATGCGCTGTAGCAAGGTGGAGATGGCCAGGTCCTTCGGCCCCACGTTGGCCAAGGGGTCCAGTGCCCCACCGAGCACGTGGTAGCGGCCGGTGTACTCCCCCGTCCGCTCAATGACTTGGATGTCTTTTGCGTCTTCCACCACGCAGATCAGGCCGGCATCTCGGCCACTGTCGGCACACACGCGGCAGATCTCTTCGCGGGAGACGTTGTTGCAGATCCGGCAGAAGGCAACACCGTCACGGACGGCGGCCAGGGCTGCTCGCAATCTATCGATGTCATCCGGATCTGTCTTCAGGAGGTGGAACGCAATACGCTGTGCGCTTTTGGGGCCGACGCCGGGTAGGCGGGAAAACTCGTCGATAAGGTCCTGGAGCGGGCCTTCAAACATGGTTCCTCCTCACAGAAAAACGGGGCCCTAAGGCCCCGTCACCCTAGCTTTTAACTGGGACTAGTTGCCACCGAACATCTTGGCAAAGTCATTGCCACCATCGGTCTGTGGCTGGGTCAGCGGACCAATCTTCTCCTGTGCGAGCTGGCCAGCCTTGGTGTGTGCATCGCGGTAAGCAGCGAGGATGAGGTCCTGCAGGGTCTCCACATCGTTGGGATCCACTGCCTCCGGGCTAATGGTCAGGTCCGTGATCTCGGCGCCACCGGTCATGGTGACACTGACAAGGCCGCCGCCCGCGGTGCCCTGGACCACAGCAGCAAGGATCTCCTCCTGTGCGCGCTGGATCTGTGCCTGAACCTCAGCCGCCTGGCGGATGAGTTCCTGCATGTCGGGCATTCCGGACTGCTCTGGCTGCGTCATAGTGTGTACCTTTCTTCGCAACTTTTATTTGATCTGCGCACTAGTGTACCGGCTGTTTTACAGTGGCCGCGCGCCGAGTTCCTCCGCCAGCAAGTCCATAGCAACCTCGGTCGGGTTGCGCCGGTCAAGCTCCCCGGCTTCCATCGACTGGTCCACCATGTCGCGCTCTTCGTCTTCCCGGGTGTACTCGGGTTCCGGCGCCTCGCTCGGCTCATCCGGGTCCGTGGGCTCTGGGGGCAGCGGCGCACCATCGCTGAAATGGGCTGGCGTCAGCTCGTCCCCACCAATCGGGCGCGGTGGGCGGGACCATCGATCGGCCGGTGTGGATTTGGCGGCATCAGCTGCAGCCACAGCGGCGGCCGCGGCAGCCGTTTCAGCGGGTACTGGGCTGGGTGCCGGCTCCTGCTTCTGAGGCGATTCCGCTACTTCTGCTTCAGCCGGGGAAGCCAACGGATTCCATGCCGCCGGCTCATCCTTTGCCGGACTGAAGCCCTCTGCTTTTGGGTCCGTACCCACCACACAACGCACAGCGATAGTGGTGCCGAGCTTCTCGCTCAGCGCAGCGACGATGTCCTTGTTGTTGTGCTCGGAGTTAATGCGTTCTGCCAACGCGCCGGTGTTGTGGCCCACCACCAAGGTGGTGCCGTCCAGACCTAAGGGCTTGGCTTCGGCAAGCATGATCTCAGCGACCTTGTTCCGCTCACCCACAAACTGTCGCAGGGTGATCCATTCCTTGTGGATGCGCTGCATCAAGTCCTCACCTGGATCGGCCTCAGGCTGGGACGGTTCTGCCTGGGGTGCAGATGTGGGCTCGGGTGTCGGCTCCGGAGTTGGAGCGGAGACGGGCGCCGACTGAGGTGCAGGCTCAGGCGACGGCGCAGGCGCAGGTTCAGGCGATGGCGCGGGCTCAGGTTCAGGCGTCCGCGCAGGTGCCGGTTTGGGCGCCTCGCGCGGGGCGGGGGTGGACTGGGATGCCGGCTTTACGGTGGCTTGGACGGCGGCTGCGGCGGCCAAGGCAGCGGCGGCACCGCGGGGCTGGTCGCCCACACCGGTGGCGGCGGCGGAGGCGTCGCGGATTTCCTCCAGGCCGGTGATTGCTGCTGGGGCTTGCGTACCGACGGCGACGCCGAGGAGGTGCGCCATCATGATCTCTAGGAGCAGGCGCGGGGAGGTGGCGCCGCGGAGGGAGGTGATGCGCTCGTTGACCTCGGTGGCCAGGGCGGCGAGCTGGTTGCCGGGGAATTTGTCGGCTTCGGCGGCGAGGATCTGGGCGCGGTCGGTGGGTGCATCCACGAGGCCCTGACCAAAGGCGTCCGGGACGGCGTGAATGATCATCAGGTCACGCAGGCGATCCAGCAGATCGATGGCGAAGCGGCGGGGTTCGTGGCCGGCCTCAATGACATCGTCGACGGTCTGGAAGAGGGCGGCGGCGTTGTGGGAGGCGAGGGCGTCCACGGTGGCGTCGATAAGCGAGAGGTCAGTGACCCCAAGGAGCGGTAAGGCGAGCTCATACGTGAGCCCCTCGGGGCCCGCTCCGGCGAGGAGTTGGTCGAGGATGGACAGCGTGTCACGCGGCGACCCGCCACCGGCGCGGATGACCAGCGGGTAGACATTTTCGTCGACGGTGACGCCTTCCGCGGCGACCGTGCGCTCCACGAGTTGGCGCATCGCTTGCGGCGTGAGCAGGCGGAACGGGTAATGGTGGGTGCGCGAACGGATGGTGCCGATGATTTTCTCCGGCTCCGTCGTCGCAAAAATGAACACGAGGTGCTCTGGCGGCTCCTCCACGATCTTGAGCAGGGCGTTCGCGCCCGCGCCGGTGATCATGTGGGCCTCATCGATGATGAACACGCGGTAGCGCGACTCTGCCGGGGCGAAATAAGCGCGTTCGCGCAGCTCACGCATTTCATCCACGCCACCGTTCGAGGCGGCGTCCATCTCCGTCACATCAAGGTTGCCCGGCCCACCCGGCGCGAGCGACACGCACGAAGGGCACACCCCGCACGGCGTTGACGTCGGCCCTTCCGCGCAGTTCAATGAACGCGCCAAAATGCGTGCCGACGACGTCTTACCCGTCCCCCTCGGCCCCGAGAACAAATAAGCGTGATTGACGCGCCCATTGTCCAGCGCTGTGGACAGCGGGCGGGTCACCTGCTCCTGCCCAATCATCTCGGCGAACGAGGCTGGGCGATACTTCCGGTACAAAGCCACGGTTTCACCCTACTAGGCACCTAGGACACGCAACGTGGTCCTGTCCGTAAACGGGCATTGCCTACGCAGATATTTTCGTTATACAGTATTCCTATGCCTGTGAACGCCAGCCAAGAACAAATCGACGCTTGGGTTGCGGAGGCCGAAATCGGTTACGACCCAGAGCTTCTAAAGAAGCGCGGCCGCGGACGCCCGGGACGGGGAATGACCCCAGCACAGGTCGTTGCTGTTCGCCTTACTGACGATGAGCTGAAAGCACTCGATGATCTCGCCACCAAGAAGAACCTGACCCGGTCCGAGCTCATCCGCCAAGCAATCGAAGCTTTCACCGCAGCATGAGATGTGCGAAGTCCGCCACCAAACATGGCATCACAGAATCTGATGGCATTCAGGCGGCCTCGAACCCCATATGGGTCGAGCCACTCGACGATGAAACGACCCAATGGAGGGAACTGAGACTCGGCTTTGACACACATGCCAGGCTCCTTGAGACGGTCGTTGTAGTCGCAGAAGACGGGGACGAGCTGCTCATCCACTCTATGAAAGCCCGTCCACAATATTCACGTCTCCTCGAATAGGAATACTCGCCCGACTCTTGGCTCAAGGCCAAAGCACTCTAGATTCGCTCAGTTCATGCGGTCTAGTTCATGCAGATCAGTTCATACACAGCAGCGAGGCACTAGTCGTTGAGGCGACCGGTCTCGGCCAGCACCCGCTCGCGGAGCTTGCCCGTGGCGGCGACGGCGGCAATGCAGCCTGCGAGCACAAGCAAGATCAGCGCTGCGAAGAGGGTGAGCTGGGGTAACACGTCGACGGAAACGGCGACCATGACGGAGCCCAGCAGGTTGCCCATGCCGAAACCCAATAGGGTGACCAGGGCCATCGGTACGCCGATCTCCCGGATAGCCACGGAGGTGTGGTACTTCGCGGGCGCACCGATGAAGTACAGGGACTTGGTCAAATGTTTCTGCTCCACCACTGCCAACGCCTGAGTAAGCAGTGTAGAGGCGGCGAGAAGAATGGCACCGAAGATCGCAGTGAGGGCCACACCTACGGGAATATCGGTTGTAATCATCTTTAGGGCCGGATCCTCATCCACTTCTGGAAGGGCAGAAATCCAGCTACAAAAGCCAGCGGTGAATGCAAGGAAGTACAGCGCCGCGACACGTTTCCACGTCGTCTTTGCACCACGTCCGACGCGCCGGGTGGCCACGTAGTTGGCGGAGCCAGGAAGCAGGTAGCTGAAGCGGGCGATCAACTGGATCACACCGACGGCAATGAGAGCGTTGACCGTCAACACGCCGGCAACGACGACGAGCACCATTATGAATTCGGCGGCATCGGCCCCCGGGGCGAGCGTTAGTGCGCTCAAGTAACGGTACAAGACAATCATGGCCACGACAGAGATGACGAGGGTGATCACGCTTTGTCCCTTTGGCGGGATCTTCCTGGTCACACCCAGGGGGGTAACAGCCACGCGACGCAGGGCGAGCCACACGGAAGCCGCGGCGAGCACAAGTACGACGATCCAGGCGACAGGCACAACCCACCAGGTGAACATCTCCCATGTGCCGATGCGCTTTTCTTGGAACGTCAGCAGCGACCACGCCGGAACGCTGACCAGGTACAGCACAGTGCCAATGCCGAGGCCGACGAGTGCCTGGCGCAACGCATCGAGAATCATCATTCCGCGCACTTGGCCGGAGGTCGCACCGATCAGGCGCAGGATCGCCAACTGCCCTTCGCGGCCGCCGAGATTCGCACGCGCAGCCTGAGTAAGCAGGCCGAGCAAGGTTGGTACCACCAGTAGTGATGCGAAGAGAGCGAGGAAGACGTAGCTCAATGTAATTGGACCGCCGAGGTCTGCTTCGATGGCTTTCACCGCTTCATGCGGGTGCCACATGCGTTGCGCGAACATCCATGTTCCGGCAGCTAGGGTACACAGGATCCAGGTGGACACCGAAAATGCGACGAGCGCCAAGGCGCGGACCCAGCGTTCACCGGTCTGGCGTTGCGCGCGACCCTCACTGGAGGAGGACTGCGCAGCGGTCATCAGTGTCATTGCGCTCATGCCTGCACCGCCTTTGTGGCGCCTTCGGAGTGGATGAGGCCATCGCGGATTTCGATCCGGCGGTCGCACCATTGGGCGATCTTCGGGTCGTGGGTGACCAGCACGAGCGTCACTCCGAATTTCTGGGCAACGGCGGTGATCTGCTGCATCACCTCGTGGCCGGTGGCCTGGTCGAGTGCGGCGGTGGGCTCATCGGCAAAGACCACGGATGGCGGACCAGCCAGGGCACGCGCAATGGCGACGCGCTGGCTCTGCCCGCCGGAGAGCTGGCCTGGGAAGCGATTCACATAGTCCCCCAAGCCCAGGCGGGTGAGCATGTCTGTAGCCTCCGCGTGAGCCTTCGCGCGGGATTCACCACGCATGATCTGCGGCAGCGCCACATTCTCTTTCGCAGTCAGCTCAGGCATGAGCTGCCCGTCCTGGAAGATGAAGCCGAAGTGGTCGAGGCGGAGTTGGGACCGGTCTGCGTCGTTAAGCTGTGCGATATCGCGTCCAGTGAAGCGGACCTCACCGTGGTCGGGCACGAGCACCCCCGACATGCAGTGCAACAGCGTCGACTTGCCGGAGCCGGACGGGCCCATGATGGCGACAGATTCGCCGGGCGCGATGTTCAGGCTGATGCCTTGGAGGACCCGTTGCTGGGTGAATGATTTAGTGATGTCGTTCAGTTCAAGCATGGTTCCATTTCACCGCCTGCTGCGCGTCGCCACCATGGCGCAGGCTCCCAAATACGGGTAGTGCTAGCACTACCCCGCTACCCTCGTGTGCATGTGGCGGAAGAAGAACCACGAGCGCGAGGCGGCGCGAGCAATTCACCAGCTCACGGCGTCCCGGCGCAAAATTGCGGAAGCGTACGAGATCGAGCGCCTGCGCATTGAGCGCGACCTGCACGATGGCGCGCAGCAATATTTCGTGGCCGCTGCCATGAAGCTCGGCGAAGCACAGCTTGAGACCGACTCCCCGCTTCTCGACGCCGCCGCCCGCGACCTCAAAAACGGCCTCGATGCCCTGCGCCGCACCGTGCACGGCATCCACCCGCGCGAGCTCACCGACCGCGGACTTATCGAAGCCGTCGAAACCGCCGCTGCCAAATACGGCCCGCACGTCACCGTCCGTGCTCCGCACCCTCTTCCGCTTATCGACGACTCCGTCCTCGCCGCCGCCTATTTCTTCACTTCCGAGGCCCTGACCAATGCCGCAAAGCATGCCCCTGGCGCGTCCGTCAGCGTGCTGATCACCTGCGATCACACGTTGAATGTGGCAGTCACTGACTCCGGCGACGGTGGCGCTCGCATTGTCCATGGTGGCGGACTCGACGGCATGAGAGAACGCATCGCTGCATTCGGCGGGTCCGTAGAGGTGAATTCACCCCACGGTGGACCTACCACCATCACCGCACGGATACCGTTGCTGCTGTACCGAGGAGAAAGTGGACTTGCACCATGAAGATCGTGATCGCTGATGATTCCGCTCTGCTACGCGAAGGTGTCGCGGGTCTGCTGACTCGGCGCGCCCACGAGGTCGTTGAGCAGGTTGGGGATGCCGCGGCTCTACCGGACGCCGTGGCGGCGCACTCCCCCGATTTGGTCATCACTGATGTCCGCATGCCACCCACCATGCGCGACGATGGGCTCCAAGCAGCCCTCGCGCTGCGCGAGCAGGGCCCTGTCAATGTGCTCGTCTTATCCCAATATGTCGCGCCTGCTTATGCGCGCGAATTGTTCTCCGGTGGCGACGGCGGGACCGGCTACCTGCTCAAAGACCGCGTTGCCGAGGTGAAAGACTTCGTCCAGGCATGCGAGACCGTCGCCAGCGGTGGCGTGGTCATCGACCCCGATGTCGCCAGTGAGCTCATGGCCGCCAGCTCACGTTGGCTGACCACGCTCACCCCACGCGAGCGCGAGGTCCTCGAGCTCATGGCCGAAGGCCTGTCCAATGCCGAGATCGCCGGGAAGCTCTATTTCTCTGGCGCCGCGGTGGCCAAGCATGTGTCCAGTATTTTCGCCAAACTCGGTCTCACACCGGATGAGGAGAACCGCCGCGTCCGCGCGATCCTCATGTACCTGTCTGAACGAGGGATCAGCTAGTAGCGTCGATGGCCTAATCGCGGTTCCAGTCCCCCAGGTCCGTGCTGCGGCGGCGTAAGCGGCGCTCTAGCACGTCAAGGCCCTGTTCAGCGGCGATGGAGTACTCCCCATCGGTGAGCAGCACCAGTTCCAAGAGCAGCGTCATACGACCGGGCTCAGTCACCATCGGCGTGCCGCGGTCGAAGATCTGCGGTTCACGCAACAGGCCGTGGTGGATGGCCAGTGCCGGGTCATCTACTAGCCCCGGCAGGAATGTCTCCGGCTGGGCGGGTGTGTTGGTATCCACTAGTGCGTGCCATGCTCTTGCTACCGCGATGGCGCGCTGTTCAGGGCTGGCGCCGGACGCGGCACAAATGATCTCGCAGCGCACGTCCGTCGGGTGCTCAGAATCAGCATCCGGCCCGTCCACTATCAGGCCACTGTCCACATCGCTAAAGCCCACGCTTACGGCAGCGGGGACATCGGTAGACACGCCGATGAGGAAACCACCGCCGGCATCTGCCACGTCGAGTGGGCCCAGCACACTGGTGAGCCACTCGAGTCTTTCTTCGGGTGCCATTAGGCTTCGAGCTTCTCCAGTGCGGCGAGCAGGACGCAGGTGGCTACGCCGTCCATGGCGGTGCGGACTTCGTCGATAGGCGGAAGCGAGGGCGCAAGGCGAATGTTGCGATCATTCGGGTCCTCCCCCTTCGGGAAGGCGGAGCCGGCCTTGGTCAGCGTGATGCCGGCTTCGCGGGCGAGTTCCCACACGCGGGTGGCGGTGCCGTCAATGACGTCGAGGGAGATGAAGTAGCCGCCAGTCGGGGTGGTCCATCGCGCGACGTTGTACTCGCCCAGGCGACGTTCGAGGATCTCGAGCACTGCCTCAAACTTGGGGGCAAGGATCTGCGCATGCTTCTGCATGAGAGCGCGCACACCATCCGCACTGCCAAAGAACTTCGCGTGTGCCAGCTGGTTGATCTTGTTCGGACCAATGCCGCGAATACCCGCGACGGAGGCGTACCAGTCCAGGTCCTCCTTGGAGGCGGCGAAGAAAGCCACACCGGCACCAGCGTGGGTGATCTTGGATGTGGAGCTCATCACCCAGAAGCGGTTCGGGTTGCCGGCATCGGCGGAGGCCGAAAGGACGTCGATAATCGGCGGGAAATCCTCTGTGAAGGTGTGCACGGCATACGCGTTATCCCACACGATGCGGAAGTCTGGCGCTGCTGTCTCCATCGAGGCGAGCTTGCGCACAACCTCCTCGGACACGGTGGCACCCGTCGGATTAGCAAACATCGGCACAACCCACATGCCCTTGACTGCCGGGTCCTTGACTAGCTCCGCGACGGCATCCGCATCCGGGCCGTCCTCGAGCATGGGCACCGTGATCATCTCAAACCCGAACTTCTCGGTGATGGCAAAGTGGCGGTCATACCCCGGCACTGGGCAGATCCACTTCACGGTCTCCTCTGCGCTCCACGGGCGCTGCGAGTCATTGTTGCCAAAAGCGTAAGACCAGCTGATCAGGTCAAACATGATATTCAGCGAGGAAGCATCACCCGCATACAGGTTCTCCGCCGGCACACCAATGAGCTCACCCCAGATCTCACGGATGTCCTTAATGCCCTGCAGGTTGCCGTAATTACGCACGTCTGTGCCCGTGGCGTCCACATACGTGTCCTTACCGGGCAGTTCCAGCAGATCATCGCTCAGATCCAGCTGCTCCGTCGACGGCTTACCGCGCGTCAAATCAAGGTTGAGGTTGCGGGCCTTCAGCGCCTCATACTCTTCCCGTACCTTCGTGGTGAGCTCTTCGCGCGCAGCGGTATCCAAATCAAGCAAGGACATGGGATCACTTCCTTTTGGAGTGGATTCATTTACTCCGCCCAGAGTACATGCGCCACGCCCACACCCCTACCCCCTGTGGGCAAAATAAGGGGACCCCACGCACCTGCCAGAGCTCGTTGACCCTTGCTGCGTTCCCGCCCTGGGGGAGTTCACAAGATAAGCACCGCGTGAGATCCTGCGCCCGAGTGTAGTAGTTCCTCTCACCGTCTTCAAAAATCACCCTTTTCGCTTATCGACGCCCACCCCAACCACCAATTTTGTCCCCTCCGGCCCATCCGCTAAAGTGATAGCTCGACACTGCGCAAGCAGGTAGTCGCTTGGAGGATTCGACTAGCGGCCTATGTCACACGCCTGGAACGCGTGCGGGTTTCACGACCCTCGTGGGTTCAAATCCCACATCCTCCGCAAAATCCCTCAGCCCATGCGGCTGGGGGAATTTTTGTTTTCACGCCCAGACGTAGGGCTCAAGGCTTAAGGGACATTTCGTGTGGATTTGCGGCGTGTCGCACTAAGGGACATTTCGTGTGGATTTAGGGGCGTCCGGCCCAGCCTTTTCTTATGCCTAAGCTGGGGTTCCATTCGTTGTCGATGTGGATGTCGTATGTGGCTGGTC